>NZ_ASXX01000013.1:0-160553 GCF_001526505.1 Agrobacterium sp. D14 | reverse complement strand
GGGGGGGGGGTAAGCTCCACCCGCCATCGATCCACTAACCGACGCACAACCTTCCCAACTACCCAGCCGCGCTGATCTCCCGCGATGCATCAATATCCCGCGACGGCGATAATCCGTAGAAACGGCTATATTCGCGGCTGAACTGCGACGGGCTCTGATAACCGACGCGATGGCCGGCGGTGCCCGCATCCAGCCGCTCCAGCAGCATCAGCCGCCGCGCCTCATGCAGGCGTAGTTGCTTCTGATACTGAACCGGCGTCATGGCCGTGATCGTCTTGAAGTGATGGTGGAAGGACGAGACGCTCATGCCGATATGATCGGCGAGATCCTCGATACGCAGCTGGCGTGCGAAATTCTCGCGCAGCCAGGCGATGGCGCGGGCGATGCGGTTTCCGTGGCTGCCGGCCGCGATGATGTTCATCAGCTGTCCGCCCGCCGGTCCGGTCAGAATGCGATAGAGGATTTCCTGTTCGATCAGCGGCGCCATGGCCGCGATGTCCGCCGGACGGTCGAGCAGGCGCAACAGGCGGATAGCCGCATCGAGAAGTTCCGGCGTGGCCGTATTGACGACGATGCCGCGCTGGGCGTTCGCCGGCTCCGCAGGCGGATCGATGGGCACACGCCGCATGAGATCGAGCAGCTTTTCGCTGTCGATGGCAAGAGCGATGCAGAAATGCGGCACCTCCCTGCTCGCCTCCACCACCCGCCATGCAACCGGCAGATCAAGCGAGGTCAGGAGATAATCCCCCGCGCCATAATTGATGGTGTCCGTTCCCAATTGAACGCTTTTCGAGCCCTGGATCACCAGCGCGAGACAGGGGCGATAGCTGCCGTGGCATGGGGCGCTCGGCGTCGTGCGCCGGCTGATGCCGAGGGAGTCGATTGCCGTCTGTACCTCGCCGTCCTGGGTGGCATGCCGCGCGGCGATGGAGGCGATCTCCTGATAGACATTGAACGGCAAGGACATAGGGGAAATCCCTTAACTGAAGGAAGAGATGCTTTGGATGCCTTTTATCTAGAAAGCCGCGCGGCCCGCGCAAAGAGTGCGCCACCATATTTTTGCAGGATCGTGCAAAAAGCTCGGAGGATCGCTCTAACGCCGCCTCACGCTTCCATCGCATATTCCGTCGTCCCCAACTCCCGAAAGGATATTCAGATGGCTATTGCTAGAGGTTACGCTGCGACCGATGCGTCGAAGCCGCTTACCCCGTTCACCTTCGAACGCCGCGAGCCGAACGATGACGACGTCGTCATCGACATCAAATATGCCGGCATCTGCCACTCGGACATCCACACCGTCCGCAACGAATGGAAGAACGCCGTCTACCCGATCGTTCCCGGCCATGAAATCGCCGGCGTCGTGAAAGCCGTCGGTTCCAAGGTTACGAAGTTCAAGGTCGGTGACCATGTCGGCGTCGGCTGCTTCGTCGATTCCTGCGTCGGCTGCGCCACCCGCGATCTCGACAACGAGCATTACATGCCCGGCCTCGTCCAGACCTATAACGACGTCGATCCCTTCACGAAGACCGCGACCCATGGCGGTTACTCCGACTCGATCGTCGTCAAGGAAGGTTATGTGCTGTCGATCCCGGACAACCTGCCGCTCGACGCTTCCGCACCGCTTCTCTGCGCCGGCATCACGCTTTATTCGCCGCTGCGCCGCTGGAATGCCGGTCCCGGCCAGAAGGTCGCGATCGTCGGCATGGGCGGCCTCGGCCATATGGGCGTCAAGCTCGGCGCGGCCATGGGCGCGGATATCACCGTTCTTTCCCAGACCCTGTCGAAGAAGGAAGACGGCCTGAAACTCGGCGCGAAGGACTATTACGCCACCAGCGACGCCTCGACCTTCGAGAAGCTGGCCGGCACCTTCGACCTGATCATCTGCACGGCCGGCGTCGCCATCGACTGGAACGCCTATCTCGGCCTGCTGAAACCCAAGGGCAGCATGGTCGTCGTCGGCGCGCCGGAACATGCAATCCCGGTGCACGCCTTCTCGCTCATCATCGGCGCGAAAAGCCTGTCCGGCTCGATGATCGGTTCGATCAAGGAAACCCAGGACATGCTGGATTTTTGCGGCGAGCACAACATCGTCTCGGAAATCGAGACGATCAACATCCAGGACGTCAACGAAGCCTATGAGCGTGTGCTGAAAAGCGATGTGCGGTATCGCTTCGTCATCGATATGGCGTCGCTCGACGCTTGAGCGTTGGATAGGGCACACACGCCACATCCCCACTCCGTCACCCCGGACTAGATCCGGGGTCCAGCGCGATCAAGTCTTTGATCGAAAAAGACTCTTTTCACGGCGCAGACGCGCCGTGGCTGGATGCCGGATCTAGTCCGGCATGACGGAGGAGAGGTTGGGCGCGCCTACAGAAGCACGGGGGGCGGGAAGCGCAGGCTTCCCGCCCTTTGCCTTACCCCTGCCCTCAGGCCTCGTCCTTCAGCGTCTCTTTCTGGGTAATCAGCCGCGCGCTGTGCTGGCCGCTCAGGTAAATCCACAGCCAGCTCCACGCCACCGCCAATCGCGACCGCGTTCCGATCAGGAAGTAGATGTGGGCAAGCCCCCATATCCACCACGCCAGCACGCCCTTGAGCTTGAACCTGCCGAAATCGATTACCGCCGCACGTTTGCCGATGGTCGCCAGATTGCCCTGATGGCTGTAGCGGAACGGCGGCGGTGACGGCTGGCCGGCCAGCCGCGCCTTGATGACTTTCGCGACATAGGCGCCCTGCTGCTTTGCCGCGGGTGCGATGCCCGGCACCGGCTTGCCGTTTTCCTGATTGACGGCGGCCGTATCGCCGATGACGAAGATATTCGGATCGTCTTCCAGATGAAGATGCGGCCCGACAACGGCACGTCCCGCCCGGTCGGCGGCGGCGTTGAGCCATTTTGCGGCGGGCGATGCCTGTACGCCGGCAGCCCAGACCACGGTGCGGCAGGGATAATAGGTCTCGCCCACCGTCACGCCTTCATCGCTGCACGCCGTCACCGGCGTGCCGAGCAGAACCTCGACACCAAGTTTTTCAAGCGCTTCCTTTGCATAGGCCGAAAGATCTTCCGTGAAGACCGGCAGAACGCGAGGGCCAGCCTCGACGAGCAATACCCGGGTCTTTCTGGTATCCACATTACGGAATTCCGCCGGCAGCACCTTATGGGCCAGTTCGGCGATCATGCCCGCCATTTCCACGCCCGTCGGGCCTGCGCCGATGATGACGAAGGTCAGCAGCGCCTGCCGTTCTTCTTCGCTGGTGGCGAGTTCGGCCCGTTCGAAAGCCAGAAGCAGGCGGCGGCGGATTGTCGTCGCATCTTCGAGCGTCTTGAGACCGGGAGCGGAACGCTCCCACTCGTCGCGGCCGAAATAGGCGTGGCGGGCGCCGGTTGCCAGCACCAGCGTATCGAAGCCGATAACCTGACCCGAACTTAAATGCACGGTCCGCGCAGCACGGTCCACGCCGGTCACCTCCGCAAGCAGGGTCGTGACCTCCTTGCGGTCGCGATAGAGATGGCGGATCGGCCAGGCGATTTCGGATGTCGCCAGAGCCGTCGTCGCAACCTGATAAAGCAATGGCTGGAACAGGTGGTGATTGCGACGATCTATCAATGTAATGCGGACAGGGGCCCCCTCCAGCCCGTGTACCAGTTGCAAACCGCCGAAGCCTCCACCCACGACGACAACATGATGTTCTTGCATATGTCTTCTGCCTTCAAAAGCTCGCGCACGGAGCATGCGCCGGCAAACTATAGGCAAAAAAAATTGACTTTGGTTATGAAATAGCCTGACCGCAGGCGTGACAAAAACGCCGGACTGTTTCAGCCATGCCATATTCCAGCGCATCCGCCGTCAGCCCATGGCCGATGGAAACCTCAGCCAGATAAGGGATACGTTTCATCAGCTTGGGCAGGTTTGCGACGGTGAGGTCATGGCCGGCATTGACGGCAAGCCCGAGCGCTCTGGCATGATCCGCCGTCTGCCCGAGCTTTTCGAGAAGCGCCTCACCCTTTTGCGGATCGTCAAAACAGCCGCCATAGGGGCCGGTGTAAAGTTCGATACGCGCCGCACCCGTCTCGGCGGCCAGTTCCACCGGCTCGCGCTCCCCATCGCCATCGGCAAAAAGCGAGACGCGCATGCCGCCAGCCTTCAGGCGCCCCACCACGTCTTTCAGGAAAACGCCGTGCTTGCGGAAATCCCAGCCGTGGTCGGAGGTTGCCTGCGAGGGATCGTCGGGCACCAGCGTCACCTGCTCCGGTTGGGTCTTTTCGCAAAGAACGAGGAAATCCTCGGTCGGATAACCTTCGATGTTGAATTCCGCGCCGGGAAAACTGTCGTCGATCAGGGCTCGCAGCACCGGCAGATCGGAAAAGCGGATATGGCGCTGATCCGGCCGCGGGTGTACAGTCAGCCCGCTTGCCCCCGCCGCCAGTGCAATATGCCCGAAATGCGCGACATCCGGCCATGGAAGATCGCGGCGGTTGCGTAACATGGCAATTGCGTTCAGATTGACAGAAAGTTTTGCGGGCATGGCATCGGGGCTCCGGTTCGGAATTGACATCCTGTTTCACGCAGGTTGAGGCCAATCGCAAGAAGGCCGGCGAATTTTTTATTATTGCGGGAACGAAAACAGGCAATACACGTTACGGTTCTGATGTAGCGTTTGGCATGAGGTCTTGATCGGAAAACATGCCCGTCTTGGGGGAACAAGCAACGGGCACCTTTAAAAAGGCAGGCACACTGTCAAAGAGCGCGAAGGGGGAGACAATGCAGGATGGCCGGATGCCGTTCGAAAGTCACGGCGACGAGGACAAACCCAATCTAAGGATCAGCAGCTTTCTACCGGATATAAGCCTGCCCTCCTCCCTGCCCGCGGAACCCGTGCCCATCGCCGACATGGCCAATATCTTCGGGGTGACCCACCGGACGCTGCATTTTTACGAGGAAAAGGCGCTGCTGACCTCGAAGCGCATCGGCCAGATGCGGGTCTATACCCACCGCAATGTCCAGCGCATGGCCGTCATCAACGTCTGCCGCGAAGTGGGCATTTCCGTCGCCGCCATTACCGAGATCATGGAAAAATTCGTCCGTTCGCTCTCGCAAAGCGAGGCGGACGACATATTCCACGCCGCGCTGCGGCAGCGGAAGCGGGAATTGACGGCCGAGCTTTCCACCCTTCAGCGCCAGGCCCAGCAGATCGAGGAACTGCTGGTCGCCGACACCGATGCGGACGGCATGGATGGCGCGGAACGGACCCCGGCAAAGGATATCGCCCTCACCGACACCGAACGAAAATGTCTGGAGCTGATGGCGGAGGGTTACGCCCCGGTGAGACTCGCCCGCGCCCTTGGTCTTTCGGGCAGCGATCTCAATGTTCTCGAGGCGAAGATCATCGGCAAGTTCAATGCCAGCAACCGCTTTCAGGCGGTCGCCAAGGCGGTTCTGCTCGGCGTCATCCGTGCATAGTCACGATCAACGAACGATTGTCAGTGTCTCCGCCGCACGGGTAATGGCGGTGTAAAGCCACCTCTCGCGCGAGTCCCGGAAAGCATAGCTCTCGTCGAAGAGAACCACGTTGTTCCACTGCGAACCCTGCGCCTTGTGCACGGTCAGCGCATAGCCGAAATCGAATTCGTCATACCGCTTGCGCGTAGACCACGGAATTTCCGTCTCCACATCCTCGAAGGCCGCCTTCAGCAATTTGATCTTGGCAGCACCACGATCCATATCGTCGTCTTCAGGCCGGATCATCAGGTTGATGCCGGGCTTCACCGTCTCGCGCGATGAACTCATCACCTGCCAGAGCGAACCGTTGAGCAGCCCCTTGGCCGGATCGTTCCGGAGGCAGACCAGCTTGTCGCCGGATTGCGGGTAGTCGGCGGTAAAACCCTTCAGCTCGCGAAGCCGCTGATTGTAGCGGCGGCGGGTGCGGTTGGTGCCGACCAGCACCTGATCGGCATCGAGAACCAGCGACTGCGTCACCTCGGATTTGGAAATCACCTGCGCGGTCCCGTAATCGCCGCGCATGATCTCCCGGCCTTCCCGCACATCCATGGCGAGATGGATGATGGGATTGTCCTTGGCCTGTCGATGGATTTCCGACAGCAGATAATCGGGCTCCTGTTCGGTGAAAAAGCCGCCGCCCGAAACCGGCGGCAGCTGGCCGGGATCGCCGAGCACGAGAATCGGCGTGCCGAAGCTCATCAGGTCCTTGCCGAGTTGCTCGTCCACCATCGAACACTCATCGATGATGATAAGCGCCGCCTTGGCGAGCGGGCTCTGGCGGTTGATGGAGAACATCGGCGCAATCGAAGTCTTGCCGGTTTCCTCGTCTTCCACGGTTTCTTCGCCGCGCGGGCGATAGATCAGCGAATGGATGGTGCGGGCATTGGTCGCCCCGCGCGAGCGCAGCACCTGCGCCGCCTTGCCGGTGAAGGCCGCAAACAGCACCTCGCCATCGACATTTTCCGCGAAATGCTTGGCAAGCGTCGTCTTGCCCGTTCCGGCATAACCGAACAGCCGGAAAACCGGCGTCCGGCCTTCCTTCAGCCAGCGGGAAACAGCCTTCAGCGCTTCGTCCTGTTGAGGTGAAAATAACATGCGCCCTCATCGCAGGATTCGAGCGTCATGCGCAACAGAAAAAGAACGAAAGATGAATCGCCGCGTGAGAATGCGGCAATAAAACACGGCTGGTTTTTAAGCCGTGGTCGTTATCATCCCTCGTATGAAGATATTGATTCTCGGCGCAACAGGTTTCATCGGTTCGGAGGTTCTCAAAAGCCTTCACCTCCGCGGGCATGCTGTGACGGGGGTGGCGCGGTCGGTGACCCGCGCCCGCGACAAATGGCCTTTCGCCAAGTGGGTCTCAGCCGATCTTTCCAGGATGAAGCACGCGACAGACTGGTCATCGCTCGTCCATGACCATGACGCCATAGTCAATTGCGCGGGCGCGCTGCAGGACGGCCTGTCGGATGACCTTGCCGCGACGCAGGAAAAGGCGATGCTGGCGCTTTATGAAGCAGCGGCGCAGGCGGGCGGCAGACGGATAATCCAGATATCGGCCCGCACGGCGGGGGCCGCATCCGGCCTGCCCTTCCTCGCCACCAAACGCCGCGCCGATGAGGCGCTCGCCGCAAGCGGTCTGCCTTACGTCATTCTGCGCCCCGCACTGGTGGTTGGGCGAAACGCGCACGGCGGCACGGCACTTGTGCGTGCGCTTGCAGGCTTTCCCTTCGTGGTGCCGCTCGTCAATGGAGGAATCGCCGTCCGGACGGTCGCGGTGGAGGATGTGGCAACCGTGGTATGCGCGGCGATCGACGGCGAAATCCCGCCGGGCAGCGATCTCGAACTCGTCGCGAAGGAAACGCTGACTTTGCAGGACGTGGTCGCCAGACACCGGCAATGGCTGGGCCTGCCCCGTGCTCCGATCATAAATCTTCCCGCCGCCTTCATGCGCCCCGTCGGCCTTGTGGCGGATGCCGCAGGCAAACTCGGCTGGCGGTCGCCGCTGCGTTCGACCGCCATGACGGTCATGTCGGAAGGCATCGTGACGGAGAATGAAGCAGGACCGACGATGGCGTCACTCAAGCCCCTGGAACAGACGCTGGCCGCCCACCCTTCCGGCGTGCAGGACCTGTGGTTTGCCAGATTATATATGCTGAAACCCATGATCGTTCTCTGCCTGTCTTTATTCTGGCTGCTGTCCGGCCTCATACCCCTGCTGAATATCACTGGAGCAGCGGCGCATTTCCTGCCCTTCATGCCGCAGACGTCGGCCATCGCCCTCACACTCGCCACCTGCCTCATCGATATAGCCCTCGGCATCGCCGTTCTGCTGCGGCCGCTCGCCAGAAAGGCGCTTGTCGCCATGCTGCTGGTCAGCGCCGCTTATCTAGCCGGCGGCAGCCTGCTGGAACCGACCCTTTGGCTCGATCCGCTCGGTCCTCTGGTCAAGGTTCTGCCTTCCGTCGCCCTGACGCTCGTTGCCCTCGCCACCTTGGATGAACGCTGATGGCACTTGAGGAACTTCTGCGGCTTGCCCATGTCATCGGCGCGACGGTGCTGTTCGGCACCGGCGCGGGCATTGCCTTTTTCATGGTGATGGCACGGCGGACGGCAAGCCCGGCGCTGATCGCCCATGTCTCAGGCACCGTCGTCATCGCCGACACGGTCTTTACCGCCACCGCCGCGATCATCCAGCCGGTCACTGGATATTCTCTCGCGCGCATCATCGGCTGGCCGCTGACCGAAGGCTGGATCGCGCTTTCGCTCGCCCTTTATGTCTTCACCGGCATTTTCTGGCTGCCGGTGGTGTGGATACAGATCAGGCTGCGCGATATCGCCCGCGACTGCGCCGCCACCGGACAGGCCCTGCCGGCGCAATGGTTCCGGCTTTACCGCATCTGGTTCGCCTGCGGTTTTCCCGCCTTTTTCGCGGTTCTCGGCATCATCTGGCTCATGCTCAACAAGCCGGATATTCCCCTGTTCGGCTGATGCGGCTCAATTGACCGCCTGTCGCTCGACAAGCTGCGCCAGCTGCTCCGCAACCGTGTTCCATCCGTCGAAGAAACCCATCTCCGCGTGCCTGTCGCGATCCTCAAGATTGTTGTGCATGGCATAGGCCACATATTCCATGCCGTCGGGATGATCGCGAAATGTCATCACGGCGGTGAGGAACGGCTGGGCGGAGGGGCGAAAACCCGCCGTCAGCGCATCGGTGAAAACCAGACGCTGCTCATGATCCACCGCCAGAAAACATCCTTTGACATGCGGACCGAAGGCCGTGCCGTCCTCGCTATAGCGCGTTTCGAAGGCGCCGCCGGGATGAAGCTCCATGCGGTCGACCCGGCATTGGCCGGGATGCGGCACCCACCATTGTTCGAGGCTGGCCTTGTCCGTCCAGGCATTCCAGACGAGCCGGCGCGGCGCCCTGATGACGCGTGAAATCTTCAGGTCGAGATCGGGATTGAAAGTCTCGGTCATTGGTCATTCTCCCCTTTACTGGACATCCTGTCCTGTTGCGCCATGACGAATTGTTCGAGCCGGTCGGTGCGGCCTTCCCAGATGGCGCGTTGTTGCGACAACCAGCCATCGAGCATGGAGAACCTCTGTTTCTCCAGCGAGCAGAACCGGACGCGCCCCTGCTTGCGCGTCACGATCAGCCCCGCCTCTTCCAGCTGGCGGATATGTTTCATGAAGGATGGCAGGGCCATGTCGAAGGGCTCGGCCAGCGTTCCGATACTCGCCTCCCCGCCGCCCAGCTTCAGGATCACCGCCCTGCGGGTCGGATCGGCAAGAGACTGGAAGATATCGTCGAGCGCGTCTGAATAGTTTTCCATAAGGCTAACTATCATATCGAAATAGTTAGCTCAATGGATAAGTTTAAAAATCGCGAAAATTCGTTGCCGCAGGGAATAATCCGTCGGGTTGCGGTGTCTCTTGATGTGCTGGCGGCAGAGGCCGCCCGAACCAAGGAGGATATGTCCATGAAGATCCGCTTTATCGTTCCCGCCCTCGTTCTGGCTTTTGCCGGAACGGCCTATGCCGCCCCTATGGTCGAAACCGTCAAGACCGCCAAGGGCGATGTGCTGGCGGGCGAAAAAGGCATGACGCTCTACACTTTCAAGAACGACAAGAAGGGCGTATCCAATTGTTATGACAAATGCGCGGTGAACTGGCCGCCGTTTTTCGCAGCCGCCAGCGACAAGGCCGAGGGCGCTTATTCCCTCGTGAAGCGCAAGGACGGCAAGATGCAATGGGCGAAGGATGGCATGCCGCTTTATTACTGGGTCAAGGACACGAAAAAAGGCGACGCCACCGGCGACGGTATGAACGGTGTATGGGATGCCGCAAAACCCTGATGGCATGAAGGACGAAAAGCGGGGGAACCATTCCCCCGCAGCCGGCAGTTTCGAAACCGAAATGCTGGCGCTGATGCCCATGCTGCGCCGTTATTCCCGCAGCCTTTCCCGTTCAGATGCCGATGGCGAAGACCTCTTGCAGGACTGCGTGGAAAAGGCGCTGGCCAATAAAAGGCAATGGCGCGGAACGGGTTTGAAATCATGGGCTTACACGATAATGACGAATCTTTATCGTAACCGCCATCGCGCCGAGAAACGCCACCCGTCCGAGAGCCTGGACGGCCATGAGAGCATCGCCGGCGCGGATACGCTCTCCGACACGCTGGAGAACGACCGGCTGCACGGCGCACTCGCCCTTCTTTCGCCTGATATGCGCGCCGTGCTGATGCTGGTGACGGTGGAAGGCTACAGCTACCAGGAGGCGGCAGAGACATTGTCGATCCCGCTCGGCACCGTCATGTCCAGACTGTCCCGCGCCCGCGAAACCCTTCGCCAGCATCTGGCGGCGGATAATATCATTCCCCTGCGGAGACCAAGATGAAACGGCTAGAGGCCATAACCGAAGACGATCTGCACGCCTATGTCGACGGACTTCTTTCCGACGATGACCGCGCGGCTGTCGAGGCCTGGCTGGCGGAAAGGCCGGAAGAGCAGGCCCGTGTGGAGGAATGGAGAAAACAGGCCGATATTCTGCGCAATGCCTTCGCCTCCTATGCCGCCGCGCATCCGCATGATGCATCGATGCTCAGCCCGCAAAAGAGGGACCGCTCATGGCGGGCAAAACCGGTTCTCCTGCAAACAGCGGCGGCCCTTTTGATCTTCGTGGCGGGTGCTGCGGCGGGCAGGCTTCTGCCGCCTTCTTTTTCCACACCGCAGGACGTGACGCTGGCGTCGCTGACGACGGATATTCCGGCGCAGGCGAAATCCGCCTATCTCATCTATGCGAGCGAGGTGCGGCATCCCGTCGAAGTCGGCGCGGGAGAACAGCAGCATCTCGCCACATGGCTCGGCAAGCGGCTCGGTTACCCCTTCACCATCCCCGATCTCTCGAAGATCGGATACGACCTCGTCGGCGGGCGTCTTATCCCCGTCAGCGGCAAACCGGGCGCGATGCTGATGTATCAGGACAAGACCGGCCGTCGGGTGACGGTGCTGATCGGCCACAACGAGGAAAACCGCACCACCAGCTTCCGCATGGCCAGCGCCGACGGCATCGAGACCTTCTACTGGATCGACAATGAACTGGGTTACGCCGTGTCCGCCGAGCTGACGCGCGACGAGGTGCAGGCAATCGCCGAGGAATGCTACCGGCAGTTCCCGACGTGAAGATCGTTATTTCAACATCGGCCAGAGGCTGATGACGAGAAGCACGGCCATGGTGATATTGAACCATTTGAGCCGGACCGGCACCGCGAGCCATTCCCGCAAGGCAGAGCCGAAACCCGCCCAGGTGGAAACGCTGGGAAGATTGACCGCGGCGAAGGCCACGCCGACGAGAAGGATGGTAAGGAAATATTGCCGCTCATCCGTATAGGTCGCCATTGCCGTCACCGCCATCACCCACGCCTTGGGATTGACCCACTGAAAGGCGGCCGCGGCAAGGAAACTCATCGGCTCCGATGCGGCCGAACCCTCGCTCAGACTGCGGGAGGTGCCGATCTTCCACGCAATCCAGACGAGATAGAGCCCGCCTGCGAATTTCAGCCCGGTGTAAAGCACGGGCACCGAATGCAACAACGCGCCGAGACCGAAGCCGACCCCGATCAGCAGCGACAGGAACCCCGCCCCGATGCCCAGCATATGCGGGATGGTGCGGCGGAATCCGAAATTCACGCCGGAGGCAAAAAGCATCATATTGTTCGGGCCGGGCGTGATGGATGTGGTGAAGGCAAACAGCACCAGCGCGACAAGAGTTTCGACAGTCATGATTTCTCCTTGAGCCGAAATCCTATCCGCCGGACCAACATCAGGCCACCCCGCCGGATCGATGGCCGAGGTCAATTTTTTTGATGGATCGATCCTCTCCATGCCGGCTTTGAGAAGTCGGAACAAAGTTCTATTGTCCGATCACCAACCGCTGGAGCGAACCCATGTATGACGATATTCCTTCCGTCACCCTGCCCTCCGGAAAAGAGGTTCCGGCCCTTGGCCTCGGCACCTGGAACATGGGGGAGACGAGATCATCCGCGCCGCAGGAGGTCGAAAGCATCCGCAAGGCGATCGATCTCGGCATGACGCTGATCGACACGGCGGAAATGTATGCGGACGGCAGATCGGAAGAGGTGGTCGGCGCGGCCATCGCCGGTCGTCGAGAGGACGTGTTTCTGGTCAGCAAGGTCTATCCCTGGAACGCCAGCGAAAGAGGCACGGCGGAGGCCTGCGAACGCAGCCTTGCAAGGCTCGGCACCGACCATATCGACCTCTATCTGCTGCACTGGCGCGGCGAGCATCCGCTTGCAGAAACTGTGGCGGCTTTCGAAAGGCTGAAGAGCGACGGCAAGATCGGCGACTGGGGCGTCTCCAATTTCGACACCGACGACATGGAGGAGCTTTTCGCGGTTGCCGGCGGCAAGAACTGCGCGGCCAATCAGGTGCTCTATAATCTGTCCCGACGTGGGCCGGAGTTTTCGCTGCTGCCCTGGTGCCAGGAGCGCGGCGTGCCGCTGATGGCCTATTCCCCCATCGAACAGGGCCGCATCTTGAAGAACCACGAACTCATCCGCATCGCCAAGGCCTATCAGGCGACACCGGCGCAACTGGCGCTCGCCTTTCTTCTGGAAAGGGACGGCGTCATCGCCATCCCGAAATCCGCCAGCGTTTCCCGCGTCGAGGAAAATCGAGGCGCAACCGATCTTGAAATAACCGAGGAAGACTGGGCGGCGCTGGATGCCGTCTTCCCGCCGCCAACGCGCAAGACCTCGCTGGAAATGCTGTGAGGTAACAGAGGGTTACGAAACACTTCGGAATCGATCGCTCAAGCGGTTGAATCGGAATATGAACGCCACGCCGAAAAGCAGGCCCGTTGTTCGGGGATGCGACATCAGGCATGGACCGCAAGAAACGGCGCGACAAGCCGCGCCGTCAGATCATGAGAACGCACCGCGCTTCATTACGGTATGCGGTGCTCATATTCCTCTTTCAGCCCCAGCCAGGTATCCCAGAAGGGTTCCGGCTCCTCTTCCTGAAGCCGGGCAGCGAGAATATCGAGGTGCACGTGCCAGCCGGCGCTGACATTGAGCTTGGTCGTGCGATCCGCAAGCCGGCGATGAACCAGCGTCAGAAGCACGTCCTTGCCCAGAGCCTGAAGCTCAATGGACACCTCCGCGCCCTCGCCCCAACTGAAGACAAGGCGGTGCGGCGGAACGACGGTGATGATGCGGGACGCCATCCTGTGCTCTTCGGAAAAGCCTTCCGGGCGACGGCCCGGCGGATCGGAAAGCTCATCGTTACGCCAGACGAGTTCGAACGGCGCATCGGGCGCAAGCCGCATTTCGCCGGAAGCCAGCCAGCGACGGCGAAGCTCGCTTTGTGTCAGATAGGCCCATACCCGCTCGATCGGCCCCGGCAGCAGCCGTTCGATCTTCAGGGTCGTCGGTTCGACAAGACGGCCATAGGCGTCAGGCATTGCGATATCAGCCATTGTCATTTCCTCCATCTGCAGGGATTTTTCCCTGATCATCCTCCCTGAGCATCTGCTCAAGAATATCGAGGCGGCTGCCCCAGAACTGTCGGTAGAAATCGAGCCATTCATGCGCCTCTGCCAAGGGTTCCGGCGCAAGGCGGCAGACATGGATGCGACCCCTCACCTCGCGGCGGATAAGCCCCGCATTTTCCAGCGCCTTGATATGTTTCGAGGCGGCAGCGAGCGATATGTCGAACGGCCGGGCCAACTGGCTCACCGTTCGCTCACCACGGGAAAGGTCACGTAGCATCGTGCGTCGCGTGGCGTCGCCAAGGGCATGAAAAACGGTATCGAGATGTGAAGCGGATAATTCAACCATGTTGTTGAATATAGACTGCCGCCCCGGAAAGTCAACCATATGGTTGAATATCTGCCGATCCGGGCGAAGCCATAAAAAAACCCGCGGCGAACCGCGGGCTTATATTCCAACATATGCTCCGGATATGGAGGTTACATCCCCTGCGGGCCGCGATTCATCGCCGCGATACCGGTGCGGCAAATCTCGATCAGGCCGAGTGGCTTGATGATCGCCACGAACTGGTCGATCTTCGACGACTTGCCGGTGATCTCGAAGATGAAATGCTCCACGGTCGCATCCACCACCTTGGCCTGAAACGCATCGGCAAGGCGCAGCGTCTCTGCACGGTCCTCGCCGGAACCGGCGACCTTAATGAGCGCCACTTCGCGCTCGATAGGCCGCTCCTGCCCGAGTTCGCGGGCGCGAACGGTGAGATCGAGAACCCGGTGCACCGGCACGATGCGCTCAAGCTGCGCCTTGATCTGCTCCAGCACGATGGGTGTGCCGCGCGTGACGATGGTGATGCGCGACAGATGCGCCTCATGTTCCGTTTCCGAAACCGTCAGGCTTTCGATGTTGTAGCCGCGGCCGGAAAACAGGCCGATGACCCGGGCGAGAACGCCCGGCTCGTTGCTGACGAGAACCGACAGCGTGTGATTTTCGACGGCGGCCGTTTCCTTCTGGATGAAATAGGCCGAGCCGGTGGGTTGTAGGTGTGCGTTCATGTCCTTTTCCTCTCCCGGCTCAGACTAGCTGACGGCCCTTGGCGTCAATGGCGTTGGCAACCGCTTCATCCGTCGCCTCATCCGGCAACAGCATCTCGTTATGGGCTTTACCAGACGGGATCATCGGGAAGCAATTGGCGAGATTGGCGACGCGGCAATCGAAAATGACCGGCTTCTTGACCGCGATCATTTCTGCAATCTTGTCGTCCAGTTCCTTCGGATCGTCGCAATACATGCCGACCGCGCCATAGGCTTCCGCCAGCTTGACGAAATCGGGCATAGCTTCCGTATAGGAGTTGGACAGGCGGTTGCCATGCAGCAGCTGCTGCCATTGGCGCACCATGCCCATATACTGGTTGTTGAGGATGAAGATTTTCACCGGCAGACCGTACTGGATGGCGCAGGACATTTCCTGAATGCACATCTGGATCGAGGCGTCACCGGCAATGTCGATGACCAGCGCGTCCGGATGCGCGACCTGAACGCCGATGGCCGCCGGCAGGCCGTAGCCCATGGTGCCGAGACCGCCCGAGGTCATCCAGTGGTTCGGCTCCTCGAAGCCGAAGAACTGCGCCGCCCACATCTGATGCTGGCCGACTTCAGTGGTAATGTAGGTGTCGCGGCCCTTCGAAGCCTCATAAAGCCGCTGCAAGGCATATTGCGGCATGATGACATCGTTGGAGTTCTTGTAGGCGAAGGAATTGCGGGCGCGCCAGCGCTCGATCTGCGCCCACCAGTCAGCCGTCTGCGCCTTCTCAACCTTCTTCGGCAGAGCGCGCCACAGGCGAACCATATCTTCCAGAACATGGCTGACATCGCCGATGATCGGCACGTCGACGCGAACCGTCTTGTTGATCGAGGACGGGTCGATATCGATATGGATCTTCTTGGAATTCGGCGAGAACGCATTGATGCGGCCGGTAATTCGGTCGTCGAAACGCGCGCCGACG
The DNA here is from genome assembly GCF_001526505.1 of Agrobacterium sp. D14. Taxonomy (NCBI): domain Bacteria; kingdom Pseudomonadati; phylum Pseudomonadota; class Alphaproteobacteria; order Hyphomicrobiales; family Rhizobiaceae; genus Agrobacterium; species Agrobacterium sp. D14. The sequence goes on along the minus strand of NZ_ASXX01000013.1, from coordinate 145,045 downwards.
CAGACCAGAACGTCGCAATCATGCATCGTCATATTGGCTTCGTAGGAACCGTGCATGCCCAGCATGCCGAGCCAGTTCTTGCCGGAAGCCGGATAGGCGCCTAGACCCATCAGCGTCGAGGTGATCGGGAAGCCGGTCAGTTCGACCAGTTCGCGCAGCAGCCGGGTTGCCTCCGGGCCGGAATTGATGACGCCGCCGCCGGTATAGAAAACCGGCTTCTTCGCCTTCGACATCAGGTCGATGGCGGCATGAATGGCGTTCAGATCGCCCTGAACCTTCGGCTTGTAGCTCTCATGCTGGGTGGCGGCGGAGGGCGGCGTGTAGGTGCCGGTGGCGAACTGGATGTCCTTCGGAATATCGACGACGACAGGACCGGGACGACCCGTCTGCGCGATCCGGAAGGCTTCATGGATGATGCCCGCCAGCTCGTTGACGTCCTTGACCAGCCAGTTGTGCTTGGTGCAGGGGCGCGTGATACCGACGGTATCGCATTCCTGGAACGCGTCGGAACCGATGAGCGTGGTGGGAACCTGACCGGACAGGCAGACGAGCGGAATGGAATCCATCAGCGCATCCTGCAGCGGGGTGACCGCATTGGTCGCGCCGGGGCCGGAGGTGACGAGCATGACGCCGACCTTGCCGGTGGAGCGGGCATAACCTTCGGCGGCATGGCCAGCGCCCTGCTCGTGGCGCACGAGGATATGCTGGATGTCTTCCTGCTGGAAAATCTCGTCATAGATCGGAAGCACGGCACCGCCAGGATAACCGAAGATGTGCTCGACGCCATTGTCCTTCAGCGCCTGCAGAACGATCTCCGCACCTGTCATGCGATTGCTGTTTTCCGTATTGTCCTTATCCGTCATTGCCTGTTTCCATCCCGCTTTGGCTTTGGATATCGAGGAGCCCGAGGGCCTGTTTGAAGACATAAAAAAAGGCCCCTAGAGGAGCCTCGTTCAGCGCATGGGTGCTTTCGCCGGATGGTTACACCATCCTGCCCATGCGCCGTCCCACCACGATAAGTACGTTAAGATTTTTCATGGGCCGGAGTGTTAGCCACAAAAGCGCCAGCCGTCAACGCATATTGCGGGAAAAAATCGCCGCCGCCTTCTTTTATTACCCGAAAGGCTGCTTCGGCGAAATTTTCGAACGCAGCCGATACACATGTTGTTAAGCATAATCTTTTAATATCGAGAACGCAGATACTGCCCGAACCACCGCGATCATCCGCATGTACCGGGAAAAAATGTGAGTAACGACACGTTTCATAATGCGTCCCGCATGGACGAAAACGAACGGCGATCCGGCCAGCAGCCGGCGAACCGCATGCTGGGCCGCGTCATCGCCTGTAACGGTGCGCATGCCACCATCGCCGCCGAAACGGAACCCGGCACCACCGATGTCTCGCAGCTCTGGTCCGTCGGACGCCTGATCTCCATCGAAATGGGTACGAGCCGTGTCGCAGCGCTGGTCTTTTCCATGCGAACCGGCGAGGACTACTGGGCGGCGGACAGGCCGAACAGGCTGCTGATCGAGGTTGAACTGGTGGGCGAAGTCTATCGCACCGAGGACGGCAGCGAGCGCTTTTCCACCGGCATTTCCCGTTACCCCTATCTCGGTGCGGTGGCGCATCGCATCCGCACCAGCGATCTTGCCAAGATTTACGACAGCGGCAAGCGCGACGCCTGCACGATCGGCAGGCTGACGCAGGACGACACGATCAACGCCACCATCAGCATTCCCCAGATGCTCGCCAAACATTTCGCCGTCGTCGGCTCGACGGGTGTAGGCAAGACCACCGCCGTCTCGCTGCTTCTGAACAAGGCGATCGAGACCGACCCGAAGCTGCGTGTCCTCATTCTCGATCCGCATAATGAATTCGCGGCCGCCTTTCCCGATCATTCGGTCGTCATCGACACCGATACGCTGGATCTCCCCTTCTGGCTGATGCGCCTTGAGGAATTTGCGGAAGTGATTTTCCGCGGCCGCAAACCCGTACCTGAAGAAATGGATGTCCTTCGCGACCTCGTTCCGGAAGCGAAAAAGGCATTTCGCGGCACCGAGGGTTCCGCCGTGCGCCGCACCTCCGACAAGAGCGCGATCACGCCGGATACGCCGGTGCCCTATCGCATGGCCGATCTTCTCGCCCTCATCGACGAACGTATCGGCCGGCTGGAAGGGCGTGGCGAAAAACCCGCGCTGCGCTCGCTGAAAGGCCGCATCCTCTCGGCCATCAACGACACGCGCTACAATTTCATGTTCTCCAGCAATACGATCAGCGACACCATTCTGGAGACGGTGGCGCATATTTTCCGCATTCCCGGGGAAGGCAAGCCGATTTCGGTGTTCCAGCTCTCCGGCATCCCCTCCGAAGTGGTGAATTCGGTGGTCTCCGTCCTCTGCCGCATGTCCTTCGAACTGGCGGTGCTGGCGCGCGGCTCGCTGCATATGCTTGTCGTCTGCGAGGAAGCGCACCGTTATGTGCCTGCCGACCCCGAGCGCGGCTTTTTCCCCACCCGGCAATCCATTGCCCAGATCGCCAAGGAAGGCCGCAAATACGGCATTTCGCTCGGCGTCATCAGCCAGCGGCCAAGCGAGCTGGACCAGACCATCCTGTCGCAATGCTCGACCGTTTTCGCCATGCGGCTGTCGAACGAGATCGACCAGAAGATCATTCTCTCCGCCGTACCGAACGCATCGACCTCGACCACCAGCTTTCTGTCTTCCATCGGCAATGGCGAGGCCATCGCCTTCGGCGAGGCCGTCAATGTGCCGATGCGCATGCGTTTCGACCGCGTGGCCACGGCCAAATTGCCGAAGGCGAGCGGCACCATCAGCCATACGAACCATGAAACCCCGGACACGGTCGATCTGAACAACATCGTCACCCGCATGCGCGCCACGGCCAAGCCTGTTATCACCGGCTTCCAGCAAAGCGTCGAAGCAGCCTTTTCCGATCTGCCGGAGCCGGCAGCCGCACAACGGGAGACGGACGACATCGACCGCTGGAAGCGGGAACTGGGAACGGCCGCACCGGAGGGATACGAGCCCTACCGCCCGGACATGCTGCCCGGCCGCACGCTCTCCGCATCGCCAAATCCGGCGGCACCCGATGCCGCCTCCGGCGCCGTCAACGAGTTGCGCAAGGCGAGTTTCCAGATGCAGGCGCAGAATGGCCCGCCACCCGGCGATGCACGTCCCTCGCTCCGCGAAAGCCTGCTGAAGAAGCCGCTCGGCAGTCTCTACCGGAAAGATTGATGGGCGCTCTCACGGCTGGATACGTGTCCAGTCGTCCCCCATCTGGTTGCGGAACCAGGTCATCTGCCGTTTGGCATATTGACGGGTCGCGGCCGCCGATTTTTCGATCACCTCCGCCTCGCCGATCCGCCCGGCCAGCATATCGGCAATCTGGGCAACGCCGATCGCCTTCATTGCGGTGGCATCGGATGCGAGGTTGAGCGCGAGAAGCGCCTGCACCTCCTCCACCGCACCGCTATCCATCATCATCTCGAAACGCCGGTTGATGCGGTCATGCAGCACCGGCCTTTCCGGCAGGACGACGAATTTTTGCGCCCGGTCGGGATCGACGATCACCGGGCCGCTGGCGCGCTGAAAATCCCGGATCGACTTTCCGGTCGCCTTGAGCACCTCCAGCGCCCGGACGATACGCTGGCCGTCTCCCGGCTGCAGCATATCCGCCATGGCCGGATCGTGCCGTGTGAGTTCGGCATGGAGCGCAGCCGCTCCCTCCCCGATCAGCCGGGCACGCAGCCCATCGCGGATGTCATCGGGAATGGCGGGCATGTCGGAAAGCCCACCCGTCAGCGCCTTGAAATAAAGCCCCGTACCGCCGACGATGACGGGCAAACGCCCCTGCCCGCGCAAATCCGCAAGCAGGGCGGAAATCTCCCGCAGCCATTCGCCCGTTGAATAGAGGCTGCTCGCCGGCACATGGCCGTAGAGAAGATGCGGTACGCCCTCCATCTCGTCGTCGGACGGTCGCGCGGTCAGCACCCGCAGCGTGTCGTAAACCTGCATGCTGTCGGCATTGATGACGACGCCGTCCCGCTCCCGCGCCAGACGAAGCGCAAGCGCGGACTTGCCGCTTGCCGTCGGGCCGGTTATCAGGATCGCATCAAAATTCTCATCAAGGTTTTTCATCATGGCTCTCGTTGCCACGCTTATCGCCAATCCGTCAAATCCTGTTCTGACACCGGCCCTCGGCGAGGCGGCCGCAAAGGCCGTCAACGCATCGGGCCTTTATTGGCTGGCCGATGGCATTGCCTGCGATATCGCCCTGCCCTCCGGCACCGCAACCGAACAGGCGCGGAGCGCCATTGCAGCCACGCTTGCCGGCCAGCCAGTCGATATCGTCATCCAGGAACAGGATCAGCGCCGCAAGAAACTGCTGATCGCCGATATGGATTCGACCATGATCGGCCAGGAATGCATTGACGAGCTGGCCGCCGAAGTCGGGCTGAAGGAAAAAGTTTCCGCTATTACCGCCCGCGCCATGAATGGCGAGATCGCCTTCGAACCCGCACTGCGGGAACGTGTGGCGCTGCTGAAGGGCCTGCCTGTCTCGGTTATCGACGATGTCATCGAAAAGCGCATCACGCTTACCCCCGGCGGCAGGGAGCTGATCGCCACCATGAAGGCCAAGGGCTATTACACCGCCCTCGTTTCCGGCGGCTTCACCGTCTTCACCGGCCGTGTCGCCGCCATGCTGGGTTTCGATGAGGACCGCGCCAATCTGCTCGGCGAAGCCAATGGCGAGCTTGACGGCACCGTTGCCGAACCGATCCTCGGCAAACAGGCCAAGGTGGATGCGCTGAACGATATTGCCGCAAGGCTCGGCATCTCGCCGGAAGAGGCAATGGCGGTCGGCGATGGCGCCAACGATCTGGGCATGCTGCATCTGGCCGGCGCAGGCGTTGCCCTGCACGCCAAGCCGGCCGTGGCCGCCGAGGCGCAGATGCGCATCGACCATGGCGACCTGACCGCGCTTCTCTACATCCAGGGCTACCGCAAGACGGATTTTGTCACTCCATGATCATCCGAGAGACGCCACGACTCATTCTACGCGAGTGGAAGGAGAGCGACCGTGACCTGTTCCGCGAAATCAACGCCGACGAAAAGGTCATGGAGTTTTTCCCCTTCCGCCGCAGCCATGCGGAAGCGGACGCCGTGCTGGAAACCATCAACGGCATGATCCGCGGCAGCGGCTATGGCTTTTATGCGATGGAACTGCGCGAAACCGGCGAGGTCATGGGCTTCTGCGGCATCTCCCCCGTCATGAACCTCGATCCGCCCTTCCCGGTCGGCACCATGGAGATCGGCTGGCGGCTCGCCACCCGCTTCTGGGGGCACGGCTATGTCACGGAAGCGGCGCAGTCGCTGCTCGTCATGGCCTTCGATGAAAAGGAAACGCCGGAAATCGTCTCCTTCGCCGTCCACAACAACCACCGTTCGACGGCAGTGATGGAGCGCATCGGCCTGAAGCGCGATCCTTCCCGCGACTTCGACCATCCGCGCGTGCCGGAAGACACGCATCCGCATCTGCGGCCGCACGTCACCTATGCGCTGACGCTGGAGGAGTGGCGGGCGCGATAAGGCACCTGCCCGCCAGTTCCCAAGGTCATTTCACCGCGGCATTGCCGCCATCGGCGAACAGAGCGGCACCGGCGACGAAGCTCGCCATGGGGCTCGCGAGGAAAAGCGCTGCCCGCGCAATTTCCGGCGGCTCAGCGATACGTTTCATCGCGTGCAGGCCGGCGGCCCATTCCTTCTGCGCGTCGTCTCCCGCGGCAGGTGTATCGACCCCGCCGGGCAGCAGCGCATTGGCGCGAATGCCTTTGACCGCATAGTCGGCGGTGATGCCTTTCACCAGCCCCATCAACCCCGCCTTGGCCGCGCCATAAGCCGCCATGCCCGGTATGCCGGCGCTGGTGCCGACGAAGCTCGAGGTGAAGACGATGGAACCGCCACCCCGCATCAACATCGGCGGAATCTGGTAGCGCGCGCCCAGAAAGGCGGAAGTGAGATTGACGTTGAGCGCATGATCCCATTCCGCAGGCAAAATCTCCGCCAGCGGTTTCATGGCCCCCACCGCTCCGGCATTGTTGACGGCGATGTCGAGGCCACCGAAGACGCTTATGGCCTCATCCGCCAACCGCGAATGGGTTTCGGCAACACCGGCATCGCCGGCAACCGTGTGAACGCGGCCGCCGGCCTCACGAATATCTGCGGCAACCTCATGCAGGGCCTTTTCGCCGCGCGCATTGATGACAACGGCCGCACCTTCGGCGGCAAACAGCATCGCCGTCGCCCGGCCGATGCCGGATGACGCGCCGGTGATGATGACAACCTTGTTTTCGAGTAATTTCATATCCTTGGCCTCCGTTCGATGGAGACCAAGAATTAGAGAGCGGCCGGGATCACAACCACCCGATTCCTGCCTGACCGGGCGGAAAGCGCCTTATTCCAGCGGCAGCGCCACGACGCGCAGATTGCCCTGCGCATCGGCCACCATCATATGCGCATTCTTGCGGCCTTCGGATTTCAGGCCGTTGACGCGCACCAGCACGTCGCCCGGAACTTCCATGAAGTCCTGCCCGACCTCGACGATGATATCGCCGGCCTTCATGCCCTTCTGCTCGGCGGGCGAGCCGGGATCGACGCTCGCCACCAGCACGCCTTCGACGCTTTCGGCAATGCCCTTTTCGGTGCGCAACTCGTTGCTCAGCACCACGAGGTTCATACCGAGCACGCTCTGCGGCGCCTCGCGCACTTCCGGCGTCTGGTCCTGCGCCTGATCGTCGGCGCCGCCATCATCTTCCGGTGCAACCACACCGCTATCGCCGTCTTCGCTCTGCTGATCTTCGGCCGAGGCCTTTTCGTCGGTCGTATCCTGCAATTGCCCGAGCTTGACCTTGACGGTCTCCTCCTTGCCGTCACGCAGGATCACCACATCGACCTCCTTGCCGACCGGGCTTTCCGCCACGATCCGCAAGAGGTCGCGCATTTCATGAATATCCTTGCCGTCGAATTTCAGCACGACATCGCCGGCCTGGATCGGACCGTTCTCCACCGGTCCGCCCTTGGCGACGCCGGAGATCAGCGCACCCTTGGCGCTGTCCATGCCGAGGCTTGCCGCCACATCGTCGGTGACGGGCTGGACACGAACGCCGAGCCAGCCGCGACGCGTCTCGCCGAACTCGATGAGCTGCTGGACGATATTCTGGGCAAGCTCCGTCGGCACGGCAAAACCGATGCCGATCGAACCACCGCTCGGGGAAATGATCGCCGTATTGATGCCGATAACCTCACCCTTCATATTGAAGAGCGGACCGCCGGAATTGCCCTTGTTGATGGCCGCATCCGTCTGGATGAAATTGTCATAGGGACCGGCATTGATGTTACGCCCGCGCGCGGAAATGACGCCCACCGTCAGCGAGCCGCCAAGCCCGAAGGGGTTGCCGATGGCCATCACCCAGTCGCCGATGCGCATGCTGCGCGAATCGCCGAACTTGACGGCCTTCAGCGGCGTTTTCGGCTCCACCTTCAACACCGAAAGGTCGGTCTTGGTATCGGTGCCGACCAGCGTTGCCTTGAGCTTCGATCCGTTCGGGAAAATCACCTCGATGGCGTCAGCGCCCTCGATGACGTGGTTGTTGGTGACAACGTAGCCGGCCGGATCGATGACGAAACCCGAGCCCAGAGAACTCACCTTTTCGCCACCCTCGGGCTTCTGGCTGTCGAAATAATCCTTGAAGAATTCCTGGAAGGGCGAGCCCTCCGGCAGACGCGGCGGAACCGGGCCCTTGCCCTCGGTCTTGACGTTCTGCGACGTGGAAATATTCACCACCGCATCGAGAAGCGGCTCGGCAAGATCGGCCACCGATTCCGGCCCATGGCTCTGCGCTCTCGCAGCAACCGGTGCCGTCAGGCTACCTGCCACAAGCGCGATGCCCGCGACTGCGGCGATGCTGCTGCGAAAAGGCGAAAGAAGGGTCACGGCCATAAGCGTCCTCGCGTTTCAAATAGTCTTGCCCTGCATATATCGGCAAAGCATAAGGCGGAATGATGAAGTGTAAAAATACCTTTTCGTGAACAGGCGGGGGACGCCTTGCCCTTAGCCACAGCATTGGCACGAAAACGGACCAAAAAGAAAGGGCCGGTAAAACCGGCCCCTCCAAAATCATTTTATCCGCTATCAGTTCGCCGGCGCTGGCGCAGGGGCAGCCGGAGCGGCAGGAGCCGCACCGTCGATATTGTTGAAATAACGGAAGAAGGTCGAGTCCGGGGACAGAACCAGCGTCGTGCCGTTGCCGTTCAGCGCATTGGCATAGGCCGACATGGAGCGATAGAACTCGAAGAAGTTCGGATCGCGCTGGAAAGCCTCACCGAACACCTTGTTGCGCTCCGCATCGCCTTCACCGCGCAGCACTTCGGACTGACGGCGGGCGTCGGATTCCAGCTCGACGACCTGACGGTCGGCGATGGCGCGGCGGCGCTGCGCCTCTTCGTTACCGCGGGCGCGGATCAGTTCGGCCTCGGCCAGACGTTCCGACTTCATGCGCTCGAAGGTCTGCTGCGAGACTTCCTGCGTCAGGTCGGTACGGCGGATGCGGACATCGACGATGCTGATGCCGAGCGATTCCGCATCGGGACGCAGATCGTCACGCACTTCCTGCATCATCGACGCACGTGCATCCGAAAGCGCCGATTCGAAGCCGCGCAGACCGTAGACCCGGCGCAGCGATGCGTCGAGACGGGTACGCAGGCGCGATTCCGCCGACATCTGGTCACCCGAGACCGTCTGCCGGAAGCGGCGCGCATCCGTGATGCGATAGACCACGAAGGCATCGACCTCGTAGAACTTGCCGCCGGAAACCTGAACACGGATATTGTCGTGATCGAAGCGCAGCGCCCGGTTCTCGATATATTGCACCCGGTCGGCATCCATGAAGGCGAAGGGCAGCTTGAAATAGAGGCCCGGCGCGGTTTTCACATCCTGGATTTCACCGAAGCGGACGACAATGGCCTGCTGGCGCTCGTTGACGACGAAGATCGACGAATAACCGAGGAAAAGCACGACGGCGAGGCCGACGAGAATGGCAGAAAGACGGTTACCCATATCAGTTGCCTCCCTGCTGTGCTGCGCCCGGATTGTTACGCATGATCTCGTTCAGAGGCAGATAAGGCACCACGCCCTGTTTCTCGTCGATGATGATCTTGTTGGAGCCCTTCAGAACCTGTTCCATCGTTTCCAGGAACATGCGCTGGCGGGTCACGTCCGGCGCGGTGCGATACTGGTCATAGATGGAGACGAAGCGCTGCGCCTCACCCTGCGCCTCGTTGACGACGCGCGACTTGTACGCGTTCGCTTCTTCGAGGATCTGCGCGGCCTGACCGCGAGCGGCGCCGAGCTTCTGGTTGGCGTACTGGTTGGCTTCCTGAACGAAGCGGTCTTCGTCCTGTTCGGCGCGCTGCACTTCGTCGAAGGCGTCGGCCACTTCGCGCGGCGGCGCCGCATCTTCGATCGCCACGGCATTGATGGAAATGCCGGCGCCATAACCGTCCATGGTGGACTGGATGATGGTGCGCACATCCGCCGCAATCGCCTGACGGTTATCGCGGAAGATGTCCTGTGCCGGACGACGGCCGACGACTTCGCGCATGGCGCTTTCGGAAACCTGCTGCAGGGTTTCGGCCGGGCTGTCGACGTTGAAGAGATAGGATTTCGGATCCGAAACCGTATAGAGCACCGAGAACTGCACGTTGACGATGTTCTGGTCGCCCGTCAACATCACGCCGCTCGACGAAGACGACGAGGCGCGCGAACCGATATTCTGCTGCTGCTCGGTAACCTTGACGATTTCAACCGTCTCGATCGGCCACAGATGGAAATGCAGACCGGGCATCGAGATTTCGTCCTTCGGACGTCCGAAACGCAGCTCCACGCCGCGCTCGTCCGGCTGGACGGTATAGATGGACTGGATGCCGAGGAAAACCAGCACGACGAGAACCACGATGGCAACCGCGCCGCCGTTGAAGCCGCCGGGCAGCACATTCTTGAAACGGTCCTGGCTGCGCCGGATAATCTCTTCGAGATCGGGCGGGCCGCCATTGCCGCCGCCACCGCCGCGAGGCCGGTTAGGCCCCTGCCCCCATGGGCCGCCACCGCCGCCCTGGTTGTTTCCTCCACCGCCGCCGCCCCAAGGGCCGCCGCCGCCATTCTGATTGCTCCAGGGCATCAATACCTCTTTATAAAAGCCTCTCCCGGTTCCGTTCGAAAGCGATTGCTCGCGTGCGGCGGGAATATCGACCCGTTATAGGAAGGAGAAGCGTCCGTTTCAACGCAGAGGTGGTAACTAAATACCCAATCAGGGTAAATAGTTCACTTTGACGCGGCTCTTCGCACATAAGTGGTAAACAGAACCGGATAATTGTCCTTTTCCCCTGCGGGAGCGGGGATTTCCTCGGTTTTCTCAAAAACGGCAGGATCGATTTCCGGAAAAAAAGTGTCGCCATCGAGCTTTACCGCGACATGGGTGACGGAAAGTTGATCGGCGAAGGGCATAGCCTGACGGTAAATCTCACCGCCACCGGCCACGAAGACCTCATCCACACCCAGTTCCGCAGCCTTGCTTCTGGCAAGCTTCAAAGCCTCATCCAGCGAGGAGACGACATCCACGCCTTGCGGCCGGTAATCGGCATTGCGGCTGACGATGATATGCGGGCGGCCCGGCAATGGACGCTCGCCGACGGACAAAAATGTCTTGCGGCCCATGATGAGCGGCTTGCCCATCGTCATCGCCTTGAATCGCTTGAGGTCGGTGGAGAGTTTCCACGGCATGTCGAGGTCGCGGCCGATGACGCCGTTTTCGGACACCGCAACGATGATGGTGACGCGCGGCTCGCTCATACCGCGATCGGCGCCTTGATGCTTGAATCGGCCTCGTAGTTTTCCAGCGTAAAGTCTTCGAACTTAAAGGCGAAAAGGTCCTTCACATCCGGGTTGAGGCGCATCGTCGGCAGGGCCTTCGGCGTGCGTGTCATCTGCAGCTTCGCCTGCTCGAAATGATTGGCATAGATATGCGCATCGCCGAGCGTATGGACGAAATCGCCCGGCTTCAGGCCGGTGACCTGCGCCACCATCAGCGTCAGCAGCGCATAGGACGCGATGTTGAATGGCACGCCGAGGAAAATGTCCGCCGAGCGCTGATAGAGCTGGCAGGACAGCTTGCCATCGGAAACATAGAACTGGAACAGGCAATGGCAGGGCGGCAGCGCCATCTCGTCCACCAGCGCCGGGTTCCAGGCCGAAACGATGTGACGGCGGGAGTTCGGATTGGTTTTCAGGCCCTCGATCAAAAGCGCGATCTGGTCGACATGGCGACCGTCCGGTGCGGGCCACGAGCGCCACTGCGCACCATAGACCGGGCCGAGATCGCCGTTCTCGTCGGCCCACTCGTCCCAGATGGAAACGCCGTTTTCCTTGAGATAGGCGATATTGGTATCGCCCTTCAGGAACCACAGCAGTTCATGAATGATGGAGCGCAGATGCAGCTTCTTGGTGGTGAGAACCGGAAAACCTTCGGAGAGGTCGAAACGCATCTGGTAACCGAACACCGAGCGCGTACCCGTGCCGGTGCGGTCTCCGCGGTCGGAGCCGGTTTCCATCACATGCCGGAGAAGGTCGAGATATTGTTTCATGCGTTCTGCCGCCGATTCCCTGATACCAGGGGAATATAATAGCACAGGGCGGCAGAACCAATCACCGGGGAAACGCTTATCCCCGCCTTTCAGGAAAAATCAGAGAGATTGCAGTTTCCCGAGTTCCTTGGCGACCAGATAATAAAAGGTCACGCGCGATTTGGAGCGGTCCGCTGCCATGGCCTTGGCAACGGCATCGATTGCCTGATCGGCCGTACCGTCGGTCACGCCGAGCTTCTTGCCGCACCAGCTCGCCTTCACACGTGCAAGCTCTTCCGGATCGGAAGCGGACACCAGCGAGGAATCCCGGTTGCGCAGGGCAATGCCGAGATGCTTGACGATCTTGCCGACCACGGCTTCGTCGGCTGCTGCGTCGTATTTCTTCACATCTGCGAGATAGTCAGTCATGTCCACTCCTTCGTGTGTCCCCGGCCCGGTGTTGCTTCTGGTGACCGGTTGCATGGACAATGGGACAGCAATCCCTCGTCGTCAAGAATTGTCTAAAGTGCGGGCCGCAATCACGAAACCTTTTCATGGAATTGTCATCACCCCCCTTTTCTCAGGCGGTCGAAACGCCTATATGAGCCTTGCCGGGGCAACCCGGCTATGGCGATAAACGGTCGGTGTAATAAACCTATTGGACCCGGGGGCGGTACCCGGCGCCTCCACCAAAAACCGGCGGACTTTCATGAAACGAAGGCCGGCTTTTGATGGGGGCGAAATAGGATCGACAAGGGCGTAAAGATCGAACTTTTGCTCGGCATGATACCGCCGTTATCGGGTCACAAGTGTAGTTGCAAACGACAACAACGCTAAGGAATATGCTCTCGCTGCCTAATGGCGGTGCGGGAATTCCGCTCTAAAGTCCTCACGGTTAGCCCCGTGAGGCGGGGTTCGGAGGTACCTGGCAACAGAAACCTCCACCTTCTCCATTTTGCCTGAATTGGTTATATGATAGCTGACTCGCAATCGGCATCGGCTTTTCCGTTGCTGCCGTTCAGGACATTGCGTATACTCGGCCAACGCGTGAGCGTCAGGATCGGAAATGATCCCGGCTCAAGGATTACGCGAAGATTCAAAGTGTTACAGCGTCCTTGGCGCGCAAGCCGCGCCGTGCATGAAAAGACGTTCGAATAAGGGAAAGACAGGACCGCATGGGGCAGGATCATATCCGTTACGACATTCTCGCACAGGATGCCCTTCGCGGCGTTATTCGTAAGGTTTTGGGTGAAGTGGCCGCAACCGGCCGTCTGCCCGGCGACCATCACTTCTTCATCACCTTCCTGACCGGCGCGCCGGGCGTGCGGATTTCCCAGCACCTCAAGGCGAAATATGCCGAGCAGATGACCATCGTTATCCAGCATCAGTTCTGGGACCTGAAGGTAACCGAAACCGGCTTCGAAATCGGCCTGTCCTTCTCGGATACGCCGGAAAAGCTGGTGATCCCTTATAACGCCATTCGGGGTTTCTACGATCCTTCCGTCAATTTCGAGCTCGAATTCGACGTGCCTCTGGCCGAAGAGGAGGAAATCGAAGACGCGGAGATCACCGCTTATCCCGTTTCCCATGAGGCAAAGCCCGCTGCCGCTTCCGAGACGCCCAAATCCGGCGAGGAAAAGAAGGAAGGCTCGGTCGTTTCGCTGGATGCCTTCCGCAAGAAGCAATAACGGCTTTTACGCCGAGCTTACGAAACCCGAGGAGACATATCCCCATGGCGGCCGATATCGTCAATCTGCGTCAGTTTCGCAAACAGAAAGCCCGTAGCGAAAAAGAAAAGCAGGCGGAGCAGAACCGCCTGTCCTTCGGCCGCACCAAGACCGAAAAAAATCTTACCTCGGCCCTGAACGAAAAGGCCGAAAAGGCGCTCGATCAGGGGCGGCTCGAAAAAAACGATGACGGGACCGGCAAAGACTGACAGGCCGGCCGACCGTCGCGGATTTCGGGACTATCGGAAAAGAATCGCAAAACAGGGACTTGCCGGGGAGACATGATTCAGACCTCCAACCGGTTTCACCGGAGACCGATCTGATGATCCGCAAGCACTCCGCGACGTTGCACGGCCACCGCACCAGCATTTCACTCGAGGACGCCTTCTGGGACGAGCTGAAAACCATTGCGGAAAGACGCAAGATCAGTTTCGCGGCCCTGCTTGCCGAAATAGACGACAACCGCTCCGCCGACAGCAACCTGTCCTCGTCGCTGCGGGTTTATGTGCTGAACTGGCTGAAAACCCGCTGACCTTCCGCAAGCTGTCCTGTCAAAGACGCTCCGGCCACAAGCGGGCATGTCGCCGCCGGATTTTACCCATCCAGCCACTACGAAAAATTCCGCCGAAAACTCGTAACGCCGTGAAAGTATTCATTAAACATTAGCGGCATAATCTGCGCTCCAAGGCATCCCCGTATTGCGTAGCCTTGCTTTCAGATTTTGTTTCAGATCCTTCCATTCCACACATCCGCCACGAGGCGACCATGGTTTCTGCCGTTTCGGGAACGGGCACCGCTGTTTCCCTGCTGTCTTCTTCATCCACATCGTCTTCAAGCGTTTCCGAACTGAAAGCACAGATTGCCGAAAAGCAGTCGGAGCTTGCCCAGACCACGGAAGCAAGAGCACAGGAAGAGCTGAAGAGCGCAATCGCGTCCCTCAAAGCTCAGCTCAAGGCTCTCGAAAACAGCGCCGAAAAATCGGCATCGTCGAGCGAGAATGTGGAAAAGCCGGGCCTTTCCGGTGAAAGCGCCAGGATCGGCACCAAAAACTTCGACGCCGACACGCCATTCGGCGAACGCGAAACCTGGATTTGACAGTTTCGTCGGGATTTTTCCGTCAAAGCGGTTGATGGGCGGCGCAAAATGCTCGCCGCGGAAGGTCGCAAACCTTTTGCGAGATTTGGCCCTATCGCTAGGGCAAGCCATTGCTGTCCGGTGCCCTTGAAGTCGCCCGTGACGAACGCACTTTCGTTCGACGTCCTCGGAACCGAGCCAAAAATCTAAACACGTTTTAAAACAAGCCGGAGCATGACGCGATATACGGAGGGAAGCCCCACGCCGTCCGTCAACTAACTTAAAGGGAAATCGGCCTCCCTGCCACGCAAGCTTACGGCGTGGCGGGAGCGTTTTCAGGCGCCAGTTGCCGGATCGCGTTTTCCGTCGGAGGCACCACCAGAACCGGCGCCGATTGCCGCTCGGGCGTCGGTTGTTGCCCCTGTTCCTGTTGTTGCTGTTGCTGCTGCAACCGCTCCTGCTGTTCCTTTTCCTGACGCAGACGTTCTTCGGCCGCAGCCTTCAAACGCGCCTCTTCTTCGGCCTTGGCCTTGGCTTCCGCCTCCGCCCGTTCCTTCTCGGCCTGCCGCTCGGCCGCCTGCGAGCGATAAAGCGCCACTTCGCGGCGCAGGCGCTGCTTTTCGAGAACGCTGGCCTGCATGGCCTCCACCCGGCGACGCTCCTTTTCGAAAGCCCGGAGCGACAGGTAATTGCTGAGCGCCGAAACGTCGGTCGTCAAAGCCGGCGCGGCAAGCGGGCCGTTATAATTCAGGCGCACCGAAGGCTCGGCCCCCGCAACCGTTTCGGTGCCGGGATTGAACAGGAGATCGAGGTCGCCGTTCACCGTCGAAGCCGCAAGATCGACCGTTGCATCGGCCGTGAGCGTTACCGGATCGATCCCCGCACGCAAATTCTTGAAATGAAGCGCGCCGCCATTCAGCGAGAACGGCAAGGCCACATCGCCGAGGCCGATTTCACCCTGCCACAGGCTCTGGTCCACCAGCGGCCGCACCTTGGGCGCGTCGATCGGCTGCTGCAAGCCATCGGCCGCCTGCAGGATCGGCGGCAGGGTACCGGGATTTAACCCCTTCAGCACCAGCCCACCGACCCGGATTTCACCCGAACCGCCTGCCGATTTCAGCATTTCACCGACGCTCTTGCCGGTCGATTCGGCCGTCAGGTCGATGGCGACCCGGCCCGCCGCGACCGGCCCATTGGCATTCGCCCACAGGATCGGCTCCGGATTGGCGTCGGTCACCGCGATCTTGGTGCGGAAAATGCCCGCCCCCTCGCCCGTGGACATGGCGAGCCGTCCCGTGAGTTTGCCGCCCATGAAGGTGCCGGCAACATCGTCGAGCGAGAGGCTGCCCGCATCATGCGTGACTTTGGCCGAAACACCCGTGACCGTGCCGAAGGGGCCGGCCTCGAAGCTTTCCGCTTTCAAGGCAAGCGAAGCCTTGAGCTGCGGAAACGCGGCCATGGCCAGCGGCTTGGCGTTGAGCGCCCCGGTTTCCGGATCGATCACCGGCCCATAGATCGCATCACCCAGCCAGGCGAGATCGGCCGTTCTGACAGAGAGATCGCCGTTTACAGGATATGGCGCGGCACGCTGGAAGGTCAGATTGCCCGAGAACGGATTTCCGCCCGCCTGCCCGCCTATCGAGGAAAGCGCGATCTTTTGCCCATCCACCGCCACTTTCGCATTGGCCTTCAACGCCATGCCGCCGCCGAGCTGCGGCAGACCGACGGCGTTCATGATGAGATAGGGCTCGATGTCGGCGCTTTCGAGCGCCACGTCGGCGCTGCCCTCACCGAAATTGGCGGATGAAACGGCAAAGGAACCGTTCATCGAAAAATGCGTGCGCTCCGTCGAGAAGCGCAGTTCCGTCTGGGCGGGCGAACCGAGCGTGCCATTGAGCTTGATGGACAAAAGCCCCTCGCCATCCGCATCGAAGGGCAGCGGATCGAGCCCCGCCTGCCCGAACAGGATGGCCGTCGACTGGTTTTTCAGAACCGCTTCCAGCGACATGGCGGTATCATCGGTGATCGACAGGAAATCCGGCATCTTGGCCACGGCCGACAGTCGGCTGCCATTGACGGTGCCGGAAACGGCGACATTGGCGCCGCCATTTTCGCTATTGACGGAAACATCCATTGCCAGGTCGGAATTGGCGTACCAGGGCGCGCTCGCCGCCAGACGGCTGAGGAATGGATGGTTCGGCAATTTCTGCTGCAGCATGGTGAAGAACGGCTGCATATCCGCCGCATGCAGGTTCACCGTGCCCTTGCCCGCATATTTAAGCAGCGAACCCTGCAGCTCACCCCTTGCCCTGACTTCCGCACCGGCTATGTCTCCGGCCGTCATGTTCTCCAGCGAGAGAACGCCGCCCGCCATGGTGAAGGCGGTCTCGACATGATTGGCGGTGACACCGGCCATGTTGAACCGGTCAGCCTTGAATTTTGCGGTAATGCGGTGGTCGAGGACGGAACTGCCGACCTGATCGCCAAGCGCCAGGCTGCCGAGCGCCTTCAGCGCATCGAGATCGATTTCGTTACCGGCAAGATCGATGGAAAGATTGGAGGTCTTGCCGTCGGAGCGCCGCTCCAGCTCACCCTTCAGCGACGCATCGCCGACTGCAAGCTCCAGATTGTCGAAGCGCTGGTTGAGCGTCGTCAGCGAGACATCGGCGGAAAAACCGGCGGCATTGAGCTGGCGGATCGCCGGATCGACGGAACCGGAAAGCCAGTTCGCCAGACCCGAAGGCTGGTTGGAGGCGAGAAGCAGATTGCCGTTGAAGGCGGGGCCGCCGAGAAGCGTCAACGATCCCTTGGCTTCCAGCTGCGTCCTGCCGGGCAGCGTCGCAACCGCATTCACCACCTGCCAGCCGCTGCCTTCCGGGCGCACATCCAGCCTGATGTCGCGAATGGTCGTGTCATCGGAAACGAGCGCCGGAAGGCTGATGCTCGCCTTGCCCGGCACCGGCGGCACCGGAATGCGGGCTACCATGGCCGCAAAGGCCTCGATACGCTGGCGAACCGAGGCGGTGGGCTGGCGCGAGGTCTTGCCCGCCTGCACAACGGGCGGCGCAAACCGGGCGACATCGATCTGCTGGCCATCGGCCGTCAGCAGGAATTCCGGCTTGGCGCCGGTATCGAGCGTTGCTTCCCCGGTCACGACATAGGGATTTTCGCTGCCGCCGAGTTCCATGCGGTAGCTCGGGATACGCACGCTTTCATTGGTGAGTTCAAAGCTGCCGCGGGTGCGCGGCGAGGAAAACAGCGATTGTCCGGCCTGCTGCTTCTGCTTTTCGTCTTCGCGGAAACTGAAGGAGAAAGAACCGCTATAGGCTGGCTTTCCCGCCGTTGCGGCAATCGCGCCATCGAGATCGACCTCGACCGGATGTTCGTCCGGCACCAGCCGCACCCTCAGCCCCATGCGACCGGCGGCATAATCCGGCTCGCTGCTGGAGAGCGAGAAGGAGCCCGGATGCCCGTCGACGGCGGCGCGTCCCTCCGCCTTCCACGGCCCGGCCAGCGAATTGGCGGACATATCGGCGTTAAGACCGGTTACCACGCGGTTGCGGCCGGATTGCTCATCGATGAATTCGATCTGCCCGCCTTCGATCTGCACGCTTTCCAGAACCACGGTGCGGGCGGGAATTTCCGCCCGGCTGCCGCGCATCCAGTCCAGCGTGCCGTCCTTCAGCAACCGTATCTTGGCCTTGGGCTCCTCGATGCGCATGTCGAAGATACGCGCCTCGCCGGAGAGGAAAGGTGCAAGCTCGGCATCCATGGAAAAACGGGCGACCTGAATGAGCGGCGATCCATCCGCATCCGTTCCGGCACGCACATCATGCAATGTCACCGAAGGGAAAGGCAGGAGACGGGCTTCGACGCGGCCATGCACCACCACCTTCTTGCCCAGAATACGGCTTGCCTGATCCTCGAAATCGCGGCGGAAATCCGTCCAGTCGACGAAATAGGGAATAAGCAGCGCCGAAAACAGCACCACGGCCAGCAGTCCGCCCAGAAAAACCAGAATACGTCCGAGCACTGACCTGCATCTCCCTTCGCGAACGCTGCAAACCTATTCTTTTCTGCCTTAACGGCAAGCAGCCTTTTGTACCAATCAAATATGAGAATGATCAGACAAGACGGAACAACTTGCCCGGATTGAAGATGTTATCGGGATCGAGCGACGTTTTGATGGCACGCATCAGATCCAGTGCATTTCCCGCCTCTTCGGCCAGAAAACTCATCTTGCCCTGGCCGATGCCGTGTTCACCGGTGCAGGTGCCGTCCATGGCGATGGCCCGGCGGTTGAGGCGGGCGACGAAGGCTTCGGTTTTCGCAACGCTTTCCGCATCCTTGCCGTCGAAGAGGATGAGGACGTGGAAGTTCCCGTCGCCCGCATGGCCGACGATCGGTGCCAGAAATCCGTTTTCCTCGATATCCTGCTGCGTTTCCACCACGCAATCCGCGAGCCGCGAAATCGGCACGCAGACATCGGTGGAAAGCCCGTCGAGATGGGGCGCAAGCGCGCGGGAAGCCCAGTAGGCGTCATGCCGCGCCTTCCACAGCTTGTTGCGCTCGGCCGCGTCGCTGGTCCAGCGGAAATCGACGCCGCCGCATTCGGCGGCGATCTCGGCAAATTGCTGCGATTGCAGCGCCGCCGTTTCTTCGGTGCCATGGAACTCCACGAAGAGCGTCGGCTTCTCCGCATAGTTCAGACCGGAATAGGCGTTGCAGGCTCGCACCTGCACCTCGTCCAGCAATTCGATGCGGGCGACCGGAACCCCCATCTGAATCGTCATGATGACGGCATCGCAGGCAGCCTTGATGCTGTCGAAAGTGCAGACCCCGCCGGCGATCTTTTCGGGAATGCCCTGCAAGCGCAGCGTCACGGAAGTGATGACGCCCAGCGTCCCCTCGGCACCCACGAAAAGCCGCGTCAGATCGTAACCCGCAGACGACTTGCGGGCCCGGCGGGCGGTGCGGATTTCCTCGCCATTGGCAACGACGGCGGTAACGGCCAGCACATTGTCCTTCATCGTGCCGTAACGCACGGCATTGGTGCCTGAAGCCCGCGTCGAGGCCATGCCGCCGATGGAGGCATTGGCACCGGGATCGATGGGGAAGAACAGGCCGGTATCGCGCAGATAGACATTGAGGTCCTCGCGCGTCACGCCCGGCTCCACCGTCACGTCAAGATCTTCGGCATTCACCTCAATGATGCGATTCATCCGGCTGAAATCGATGCAGATTCCGCCGTTCGGCGCATTCACCTGCCCTTCCAGCGAAGACCCCGTTCCGAAAGGAATGACCGGCACCTTGTATTGCGCGCAGACCTTCACCACCGCCTTCACATCGTCCGCACTCTCGGCAAAAACGACGCCGTCAGGCGCCTGTAGCGTCAGATAAGTGGTGGTGTGGCCGTGCTGTTCGCGAAACGCCTGTCCGGTCTGGAGCCTGTCGCCAAGCTGCTGTTTCAGCACCGCGAGTGCCGACGCGATGCCCTCTTCGTTCCGCTTTCCCGCCACCACATCTTTCAGCGCCATCGTCCGTCTCCACCGCAACATCTGCCCGTAACGGATTCGATCCGTTACGAAATTCCGTCAGGTGGTATGGGATAAGGTTAACGCTTTGTCCAGCATCGCGATTGCGCCAGACACTGTTTGGCGGCAACCGTTTTTCATTCCGCTGCGAGCAACGGCTTGTCCTCTTCCAGCGCCTTGCGGCGGGCGGCAAGTTCAAGCTCGCGGTGAAGGCGGATTTCCTCATCCGCCTGCGGTTTGGCGAAGCGGGCGATCAGCAGGTAGGAGACCGGCGTGATGTAAAGCGTCACCAGCGTCGCAAAACCGAGGCCGCCGACAATGACCCAGCCGAGCGCGATGCGCGCTTCCGCGCCGGCACCCTGCGCCAGCACCAGCGGCACGCCGCCGAGAATGGTGGCGATCATCGTCATCATCACGGGGCGCAGGCGAATGCTGGTGGCCTTTTCAATGGCTTCCCGCACGGTTGCGCCCTGATCGCGCAGATGATTGGCGAATTCGACGATGAGAATACCGTTCTTGGCCATCACACCGACGAGCAAGACAAGCCCGATCTGGCTATAGACGTTGAGGCTCGAACCGGTAACGAGCAGCGCGATGACCGCGCAGGCAAGGCCGAGCGGCACCGTCGTCATGATGATGACCGAACTCAAGACGCTTTCGAACTGCGCGGCCAGCACGAGGAAGATGATGGCGATGGCGAAACCGAAGGTCAGCAACATGCCGCTCGAATTTTCCTCGAGCGTCGCCGCTTCACCCAGCGGCAGCAGGCGTGCGCCGGGCGGCATGACGGATTGCGAGAGCTCATTCACCTTTTGCAGCGCCTCGCCCAGCGAAACACCGTCCTTGAGGTTGGCGGTAAAGCCGACGGAGGGAAGCTGCTGCTCGCGGTTGAGCTGCGGCGCAACCGCATTTTCCTTCAGCGTGGCGATGACCGACATCGGCACGATCTTACCGTCGCCGGTTTTCAGAAAGACGTTTTCCAGATCGGTCGGATCGTTGATCGGCCGGGTGGAGGACAAAAGCCGCACGGGAATCGCATCGCCATCCACGAAGACGTCGACAATCGAGCGCCCTTCCAGCAGCGACTGCATGGCGCGCGACAGGCCGGTGATATCGATGCCGAGATCCGATGCACGCTCGCGGTCGATGGAGACGGAAATCTGCGCCTGATTGGGCTCATTGTCGAAACGCGGCGTATCGAACAGGCCGCTTTCCTCCATGGAAAGCAGCAATTTCTGCGTTGCCTCGGTCAGCGCCGCATAGTTGCTGCCAACCATCGCCATCTGCAGGCCGTTGCCGGCACCGCGAATTCTGAGGCTGTTCGGCTGCATCGCATTGCCGCGCAGCGCCGGCACCCTGTTCGCGGCGGAAGTGACATCGGCGGCAATCTGATTCTGCGTGCGCTCGCGGTCGGCCCAGGGCGCCAGCGTCAGCACCATGAAACCGGTATTGGACGAGCCGTTCATGCCGGTGATGGAGTAAATATTGCGGATTTCACCGCTGTCGCGCAGCGGCTGCAGGTTTTCCTCGATCCGCTGCAACTGGTCGCGGGTATAGTCGAGGCTGACGCCCTGCGGCGCGGTGACCCGCATCATGATCGAGGCGCGGTCCTCGCGCGGCGTCAACTCGTTCTGGATCATGCCGAAGGCGATCCATGACAGGCCGGAAAAGATAAGCGCCACGACGATGACGATCAGCGGATTGTTGAGGCAGGCGGAAAGCGTCGTTTTGTAGGTGGACGCAAAGACATTGCCGAACCATGCGAGCGGCCCCGTCGGCTCCTTCAGCCCCTCCTTCAGCATACGCGATGCGAGCATCGGGCAGAGCGTCAGCGCCACGATGGAGGACAAGCCCACCGCGAAGGCCAGCACGAAACCGAATTCGCGGAACAGGCCGCCAAGCTGGCCCGGCAGGAAGGAAAGCGGAATGAAGACGGCGGCAAGCGTCGCCGTCGTCGCGATGACCGCGAAGAAGACTTCCTGCGTGCCGAGAACGGCGGCGGCCCGCGGCCCCATGCCTTCTGCCCGGCGGCGCACGATATTTTCCAGCACCACGATGGCGTCATCGACCACGAGACCGGTCGCCAGAACGATGGCAAGCAGGGTCAGGATATTGACCGAGAAGCCGACCATATAGATGGCGACAATGGTGCCGATCAGCGCCACCGGCATGGTAATTGCCGGAATGAGGGTGGCGCGCCAGTCGCGCAGGAAGAGATAAAGCACGACGACGACAATGATCGCCGAGAGACCGAGCGCCAGCTCGACCTCATGCAGCGCGCCTTCGATGAAGACGGCGTCGTCACTGGTTACGACGATACGCGTGCCCTCGGGCAGATTGGCCGACATGGTGTCGACGGCGGCCTTCACGCCGGTCGAGATACTGAGCGTGTTCGACTGCGCCTGACGGATGACACCGAGACCGACGCCCTGCACGCCATTGGAGCGCAGCGAGGTGGATTCGTCATCCGCCCCCAGCATGACAGTCGCGACGTCCCGAAGGCGGATATTGTTCTTGATGAGAAGGTTGGAAAAATCCTCAGGCTTCGTCAGGCTGGCCGTGGCGCGCACGACAATATCCTGCGTCGTGCTTTTCAGCGATCCCGCCGGCACATCGAGTGCGGCGCTGGCAAGCGCATTGGAAACGTCGGTCACCGTCAAACCACGGCTCGCCAATGCGGCCTGATTGAGATCGACCCGAAAAACCTTTTCCTGATCGCCGTAAAGCTCCACATCGGCCACGCCGTCGACGGCGGCCAGACGGTCGATGATTTCGTCATCCACAAGCTTGGTCAGGTCTTCCATGCTGAGCGTGGAGGAGGTGACGGCAAGGCGCATGATCGGCTGGCTGTCGGAATCCGCCTTGATGATCTGCGGCTCGTCGGCATCGTCAGGCAACTCGTTGGTGACGCGGCCGATGGCGTCGCGCACGTCATTGGCGGCAACCGCCAGGTCGACATCGTCGCCGAATTCCAGCGTCACGCGGCTGGTGCCGAATTGCGAGTTGGACGAGATGGACTTGACGCCGCTGACACGCGCCACCGCACCTTCGATGGTCTGCGTCACTTCCTGATCGATGGTTTCGGGCGCAGCCCCCTCATAGGTGGTCCGGACGCTGATCGTCGGCCGGTCGACGTCAGGCAATTCGCGCACTTCAACGCCCACCAGAGCCGCAAGGCCGGCAACGACCAGCAGCGTGTTGAGAACCGCCGCCAGAATCGGCCGGCGCACGAACAATGCCGTAAAGGCGAGTTTGGAATCCTTAACCGAGGGCGGCTGCGTCGTCATTGGCTGGCAACCTCCTCGGGCTTCGGCTGGCTGCCGACGCGGACCGCGCCGCCTTCCCTGACACGCTGAAGGCCCTCGATTACGACAGGCTCGCCATCCGCCAGCTCCGCCTTGACGAGAACGGCATCGGGATTGCGTTGCACGATCTGAACCCGCACTTTGTTCGATTTATTGTCGGCCACACGCCAGACGTAAGAGCCTTCCGCATCCCACTGCACGGCCAGCGGATCGACCGAGGCATAGGTTTCCCCGGCGAAGCGCATGGTGACACCGAAGGACATGCCGGCCCTCAGCTCGTCCTTCTCATTGCCGAACTTCGCCCGGATGCGGATCGTGCGGCTTGCCTCGTCGACGCGGTTGTCGACGGCCTCGATCTCGCCCTTGAAGGTCTCACCGGGGCGGGAAATGGACGTCGCCTCCACCGGCATGCCGACCTTGATCGCGGTTGCGAACCGCTCGGGAGCCCAGAAATTGACGAGAATTTCCGAACGGTCATCAATGCTGACGATGGTTGACTGCGTGGTGACGTTATCGCCGATATTGGCGGCGACGATACCCGCCACACCCTCTATCGGCGCAACGATGTCGCGGCGCTTGAGATTGAGTTCGGCGGTGCTCAGCGCAAGCTTGGCGGCTTCTTCGGCAATCTGCGCATCCAGCACATCAAGGCGGGAAACGGATTTGAGGTTCTTGTAGGAATTGGATTTTTCAACGGCGCTGCGCAGCGCCACCTGCGCCTTGTCGCGCTCGATCACCTGCTCTTCATCGTCGAGCCGCGCCAGCACCTGGCCTTTCACGACACGTGCGCCGGAAGAGGTGCGGATTTCGGAAAGCGTGCCGGAAGCCTGCGGCATGACGACAACCGACTGGATCGCCTCGCCATTGCCGATGGCGTTCAGCCGGTCATTGACCGTGCCCTTCTTCACCGGGGCCGTCACCACCAGTGTGGCGTTGCCGTTGCGGCGCGCACCGCCGGCATTCTGCCCTGTGGACGCACCGGCTGCCGGGCCGCCGGATGCGGCGACTTCAATCGCCCCGGCAGGCGTTTTGCCAAGCCCCATGCTGGCGAGCACATTGCGGGCTTCGGGCGAATAGAAGCCCCAGAGACAGAGCCCCGCTCCCACCACGGCAACACTGACACCCACCTGTTTCCAGACCCGCATATATTTCTCCGGTTGATCCGCGCAGCACGATATGTTCCCAAAAACGACACGTTCCGGGACAGATGCAGTATTCCTGCTTGGCCAAGGCAAGGCAACGCACAAATCCGTTCCTTACGTAATTGTAATTTGGGCGCAATTGCCGCCAGAAGCAGCCAATCCGCAATCCATCCGTGCATTCCTGTCGCAAATATCCGCCATTGGGCTAATCTGCGCCACCGAGACGCCATAACCGGAGGAAGCCATGAGTACCGTGACGAAGACCAAAAACCCGGAAACCGATCCACGCGTAAAAGCGGTGTTCGATGATATCCGCGCCACCCGCAAATCGGATTTCATCAACAATATGTGGCTCTACCTCGCCTTCGATACTGATCTGCTTGAAAAGACATGGGGTGAGGTCAAGGCGGTGATGGCGACACCTTCGGCGCTCGATCCCGTGGTGAAGGAAATGCTCTATATAGCCGTTTCCGTCACCAATGGCTGCTCCTATTGCGCCCATTCCCACACGGCAGCCGCCAAAGCGAAAGGCATGACGACAGAGCAACATGCCGATTTGCTGCGCGTCATCGCGCTTGCCGCCAAGACCAACCAGCTTGCGGTGGCGCTGCAAGTGCCCGTTGACGCCGCTTTCGACGCCGACAGGCAGACATGAAACGAAAAAATGCCTTGGAATGGGCGTTTTGACGGTTGATACCGGAATAAAAGCAGAACACGGTTCTGGCCTTTATATCCCGAATCACTACATTGGGCCGCATGAGCAACAGTTTTGACGATATGCCGTTCTTCGATGAGGAACCCGCCGCACCGCGCAGGGCAACGAACAATGCCGGTGCGGAAAGCGGCGGCGGGCTTGGCATTGCCGCCCGCGCCATGGCGGCGCGCGATCAGACGCGTGCTGCGCCCGACTATCTTTCCGGCCTCAACCCGGAACAGCGCGATGCCGTGGAAACGCTGGACGGACCCGTTCTCGTGCTCGCCGGCGCCGGCACCGGCAAGACCCGCGTTCTGACGACCCGCATCGCCCATATTCTCGCCACCGGCCGCGCCTATCCGAGTCAGATTCTTGCCGTGACCTTTACCAACAAGGCTGCCCGCGAGATGAAGGAACGTATCGGCGTTCTCGTCGGCGGCGCTGTCGAGGGCATGCCCTGGCTCGGCACCTTCCACTCCATCGGCGTCAAGCTTTTGCGCCGCCATGCCGAACTCGTCGGCCTGAAATCGGACTTCACCATTCTCGATACCGATGACGTGGTGCGGCTGATCAAGCAGCTCATTCAGGCCGAAGGGCTGGATGACAAGCGCTGGCCGGCAAAGCAGTTCGCCGGCATGATCGACGGCTGGAAGAACAAGGGCCTGACGCCGCCGGACATTCCGGAGGGTGACAGCCGCGCCTTCGCCAATGGCAAGGGCCGCGAACTTTACACCGCCTATCAGAACCGCCTGAAAACGCTGAACGCCTGCGATTTCGGCGACCTTCTGATGCATCCGATCAGCATCTTCCGCCGCCACACCGATATTCTGAAGGAGTATCACCAGAAGTTCCGTTACATTCTGGTGGACGAATATCAGGACACCAATACGGCGCAATATATGTGGCTGCGGCTTCTCGCACAGCGCGCCAAGGGCGAACCGCAGAATGTCTGTTGCGTCGGCGATGACGACCAGTCGATCTATGGCTGGCGCGGCGCGGAAGTGGACAATATCCTCCGCTTCGACAAGGATTTTCCCGGCGCCAAGGTCATCAAGCTCGAGCGCAACTATCGCTCCACCGAGCATATTCTCGGCGCGGCCGGCCATCTGATCGCCCATAATGAGGGACGTCTCGGCAAGACGCTGTTCACCGAACGCAGCAGTCCGGACGATGAAAAGGTCGTGGTGCATGCCGCCTGGGATTCCGAGGAGGAAGCCCGCGCGGTCGGCGAGGAAATCGAACAGCTCCAGCGCAAGAACCATAATCTGAACGACATGGCGATCCTCGTTCGCGCTTCCTTCCAGATGCGCGAATTCGAAGACCGTTTCGTCACGCTTGGCCTCAATTACCGCGTCATCGGCGGCCCGCGCTTTTATGAGCGCCTCGAAATCCGCGACGCCATGGCCTATTTCCGCCTCGTCTGCCAGCCGGCCGACGATCTCGCCTTCGAGCGCATCGTCAACACGCCGAAGCGCGGTCTTGGCGATACGACGATCCGTAACCTGCACGACTATGCCCGCGCCCGCGATATTCCGATGCTGGCTGCAGCCGCCGACATCATCGAGACCGACGAGCTGAAGCCGAAGGCGCGCAAGGCGCTGTTCGATGTGGTACAGGATTTCCGCCGCTGGCAGGGCCTCTTGGCAAACACCGAGCACACCACGCTTGCCGAGCAGATTCTCGACGAAAGCGGCTATACCGCCATGTGGCAGGCCGACAAGACGGCCGAAGCGCCCGGACGGCTTGAGAACCTCAAGGAACTCATCCGCTCGATGGAGGCCTTCGAGAGCATGCGCGGCTTCCTCGAGCACGTCGCCCTCGTCATGGATGCCGAGCAGAACGAAAATCTCGATGCCGTCTCCATCATGACGCTGCACTCCGCCAAGGGTCTGGAATTCGACACCGTCTTCCTGCCCGGCTGGGAAGAAGGCCTGTTCCCGCACCAGCGGGCGCTGGACGAAGGCGGGCGCTCCGGTCTGGAGGAAGAACGCCGCCTCGCTTACGTAGGTATCACCCGCGCCAAGAAGCTCTGCCATATCTGGTTCGTGTCGAACCGGCGCATTCACGGGCTGTGGCAATCCACCCTGCCCTCGCGTTTCCTCGATGAATTGCCGCCCGCCCATGTGGATGTCGCGGCATCCGACAGCAGTTACGGCGGTTATGGCGGACGCGGCGGCTATGGCCAGTCGCGTTTCGACAAGGCCGATCCTTTCACCAACAACTATTCCACCCCCGGCTGGAAGCGCGCGCAGCAGAACCGCAGCGACGCCACCCGCGACAATTGGGGCACGCGCTCCGGCCATGCGGTGGAACGCATCGGTTATGGCGAAAGCGGCCCGCGCACCCGCACGATCGACGGCGAGCTGGTGGCGAAATCCGTTGCCGACACGCCATCGAAATTTTTTGTCGGCGACCGCGTCTTCCACCTCAAATTCGGCAATGGCAATATTTCCGCCATCGAAGGAAACAAGCTGACGATCGACTTCGATCGCGCCGGCCAGAAGCGCGTGCTGGACGGATTTGTGGAAAAGGTCTGATTCGACAACCATGAGTGCCTGAAGGCTGCTTTTTCCATAGCCCGCGTCATGCCGTTGCAATAAAGGAGTTGCAATGGGGAAGTGGAACTGGCGAGGACAGCTTTGCATATATTACCGAAAAGCCAGCGCAGGCTCGCCGTTTTCCTGATCAATATGGACAGCGCCACCAAACGCCTCGCGGATATGACCGCGCGCCTCGACGCCATGGGGCTCAAGGCGGAGCGTGTCCCCGGCGTCAATGGCAGGGAACTGAATTACCCCATCCCGGAATTCAGCGAGATTTCCTATATGCTCATGCATGGCCGCCGTACCTCGCCGCCGGAAATCGGCTGCTATCTCAGCCATGTCGCCTGCGCCAATAAATTCATGGCGGGCGATGCCGATATCGCGCTCATCCTTGAGGATGACGTGGTCTTCGACGATGATTTTCTCAACGCCATCGACGAGGCGGTGCTGAATGGCGGCGACTGGGATTTGCTGCGGCTCACGACCGTCAGCAATGGCCGGAAATTCCCGTTCCGCCCGCTTTCCAACGGTCGTTCGCTCGCCATTGCCATCACGCGGGAAAAAGGGTCGGGAGCCTATCTCGTCAACCGTCGCGCCGGAAAATGGATATCGAAGCTGATCCCCATGCGGCTCGCTTATGACATCGCATTCGATCTCGAATATCTCGCGGGGCTGAAGGCGGCCTTCCTCTACCCGCTCTGCGCCACGCAGGATGCGGACGGAGAAAGCCAGATCCAGAACAATCTGCGCATCTACCGCCTGCCGCGCTGGCGTTATTTCACCGTTCTGCCCTATCGCGCCTATCTGGAAACCAGCCGGTTCCTGCTGCGCGGCATTCGCTTCGCCGTCGCCAAAGTGTGCGTTGCGATGGAGCGCGGCAAGGGTAAGACCGCCCAGGCCGGTCACTGATCGATCCGTCTTACACTTCGCCGGGCGTGAAGCCGACGAGATAGACCGCCGCGACCACGGCTGCGAGAATGAAAATAGAAATGACGAAAATCGTCATCCGGTTCAATGGTTTGCGCGTCGTTTTCTTCATGGTGGAATAATGCGTGGCCGCATCGCTTGTTCCGCAACGCACAGGATAATGTCGTCTAAAACCGTGAGCCGGCGCAATTCGATTCCGCTTCAGGCACATATGGGCTAAAGCTCGTCTCCATCTTCAGCTTTCCGGCCCGCCATGACAGACACGACGCATCCACGCCTCAACCCGCTGCATCTTGCCGCCGCCTTCGCCAGCGGCTGCCTTTTGACATTGATGGTGCATTTCAACGGTCAGCTTGCCCATTACGGCAATGCGCTGTTTTCCTCCTGGACGGCGCATGGCACCGGCACGGTGGCAGCGCTGATCTATCTCGCCATCATGCGTCCGAAGAAAGACGCCGGCGCGGCAGAAAAACCGAAAGCGCCGCTCTGGGCCTATTGCGGCGGGGTCGTGGGTGCGGCCATCGTCATCCTCACCTCCACCGCCGTCAATTCGCCGCTGGCGCTTTCCGGCACCATTGCGCTCGGGCTTGGCGGACAGGTGATCTTCAGCCTCCTGGCGGATCTTTTCGGCCTCTTCGGCCTGCCCAAAAGAAAGCCGGACCTGCGGGACATGGCGGCGGTGGCGCTGATCCTGTGCGGCAGCGCACTCATCATCCTTGTCGGGAGAACGGCATGATTGTCTGGATCGCCATGGCCTTTACCGGCGGCGTCTTCGTGGCGCTGAGCCGCCAGATCAACGGCCGCCTCAGCCTCTCCAACTCGCCGCTCATCGCATCGTTCTGGAACCATATCGTCGGTTTTGCCGTGCTGACGGTCATCGGCCTCATCGTCGGCGGCCTCATTCCGCCGGGCGCGACCGAAGCGCCCTGGCTTGCCTTTATCGGCGGGCCGATCGGCGTCGTCTTCATCGCTTCGGGAAGCTGGCTCATTCCGCGCATCGGTGCGGTCAATACCGCCCTTCTGGTCATCAGCGGCCAGATGGTCTCAGGCGTGGTTCTCGATCTTTTCGGTGATCATCCGCCGAAACTCTGGGCGAGTGCACTCGGCATCCTGCTCATCTTCGCCGGCATGGTGCTGACACAGCGGCGCGGTCGCTAGAGCATTTCCAGTAATAGTGCGCAGCGGTTTTACGTCGGGAAAATGCTTAAAGCTCAGGAATCGCTGCCGCGCGAAAACATGCCGAGCAGGGTCTTGCCGCCGCTTTTACCGCCGCTGCTCGCAAGTGTCGGCCGGTTGCCGTTCAACTTCGGCACCACCACCATGCGCTTGACTTCGCCGCGCTTGAAGGCAGCAAGGAAGCGCGGGTAATCCCGGAACACCACGCAGCCATTCGATTCGCCGCGTTTCGCCAGCATGTAGGTATGCGCCAGAAGACCGTCTCGACCGTGCGGGTTGACGCCGTTTTCCGGCGTCAGGCGAATGGCCTCGACGCCATGGAACCGCGCCTCGCGCATCGTCAGACGATAGCTGGAAGGCGGCGTCGAACCGCGCATTCTCACATGCACGTAATCGGGATTGTCGCGCATCTTGCCGATGCCGGAATGCGCTTCGAGCTTCTCGCCATTCGGCATGTGCACCACGCCGGAGGAAATATCGTAGATCGCCGTGCCATTGCCGCGATCCGGCCACGGAACCGCATCCATCTTGCTCGGCTCACGCATCGGATTGTCAGGCTTTGCAAAGGCGAGCATGGCGCCGGTGCTCTGCTTCGGCGGCGCAGGCGCCCGCAAGGGAACCGGCGCATCGAAAGCCGGCGCCGAAGCGACGGCTGGAACATGTTCCTCGGTCTTGGACGATGTCGCGGGACGCGGTGACGGCTCAACCGTCTGAGCCGTTGCAACCTCGGGGCGGAAGCTCGGCAGCGGCACATCATCGGGCAGCAGGCTGCTTGCCTCTTCCTCGATCTGCGGCCGCGCCAGCGCCACTTCAAATGCCGGGTGCTGCGGAACGGCGCTCTGATAGGCAACCTCGGAGGTGCGACCCAGCGCCGAATCGACGATCGCCGACGGCTTGAGCGCGGCAAGCTGCTTCACCGTCGCCTGTCCCTTGGCATTGGCAGCCGCGCCGAAGCGCTCGCTGAATTCCTTCGCACCGATCTCGGGCATGATGCCGGCGAGCCGAACCGCCTTCTGCTGGCCATGGCTATGGTCGCTCAGGCGGGAAAACTTGCGCACGTGAATATCCCGCGCGGCCGCGTGGGCAATTGCCGTCTCCGTGGAAGCGAATCGCGTCACCAGCGTCTTTTCAAACTGCCCGACACCATGCGAAGCGGCGGCCATGCTGTGCAGCGAGGCAAAGGCGGCGAAGGCGAAAAGGCCGGCAAAGGCGCCGCCGCCGAGAAGGGCGGACATTCGGCCGAACGCAAAGGATTTGCCTCTCTTGACGGAAGACGAACCGGCAAGACCGGCACCATTATAGGCCGCAGCAGAAAACGCCATGATACTCGTTACTCGAACCGTTCACGCACACCCGGCCGACGCCGGAGGGATTTTGGGACATCCGAAGGGCGGGCAAACACCACGCCGGTTTCGGAACTGACTGGTTCGAAGCATGACGAATTATGGTAACCAAAGTGTTTACGAGTCCCTGCAAAAATAATTCGTTAAGGTCTGCGCATTGTAAGGCGAAGGCAAAACAATGACTTGCGCCGAGACTGCGTGCATCCGCACTGCATTGTCCCGGGAAATACCCCCCAAAGGGTCGTCATCGGCCTAAAAAAATTCCGCCGCCGCATTGTCAGGTAAATTCCGACTTGGCCGGAAATTTGCTGCAATTGCGGCAGGACTGCGACAGGGCAAGCCCCTGCCCGAAACACCCGTGCCTGCCGGAGAGGTCGAAAGGGGCTTGATCCGTTAAAGCCGGCTTGGCATCCTGCCCTAAAAAGGGAGGCACATCATGAAGGCGCTGCTGCTCATCGATATCCAGAACGGTTTTTGCCCTGGCGGCAATCTGGCCGTTGCCGATGGCGACAGGGTCGTGCCCATCGCCAATGCCCTGATCGACAATGGCGGCTACGATCTCATCGTCGCCTCGCAGGACTGGCACCCTGAAAATCACGGCAGCTTCGCCTCCCAGCATCCCGGCAAGAAGCCCTTCGACATGGGCGAACTCTCCGGCAAACCGCAGATGATGTGGCCGGACCATTGCGTGCAGGGCACGCCGGATGCGGAATTCCATCCCGATCTCAAGACGGACGCCTTCGATTATATTCAGCAGAAGGGCGAAAACGCCGCCGTCGACAGTTATTCCGCCTTTCGCGACAATGATCAGGGCGCGACGACGGGACTGGCCGACTATCTGAGCCGTCAGGGTGTCACGCAACTCGACGTCTGCGGCCTTGCCACCGATTATTGCGTCAGTTTCTCGGTGCTCGATGCCCTCGATATGCTGCCCGGTGTGAATATCCGTTTCATCGAAGATGCCAGCCGCGGCATCGACCCGCAGGGCATCAAGGCCGCGATTGCGACGATGCGGGAAAAAGGCGCGGCCATTCTCAAAAGCCGCGACATTTTGCGGGACTAAGGCCCGTCGGGTTTAAAAACGAACGCTACCGGACAGGGCCGATTCCCACTCCCCCTCATTCCTGTGCTCGTCACAGGAATCCAGCCGACGCGCGTCTGCGCGGCGAGAAGACTCTTTCCAGCCCAAGGACTTGGGCTGGCTGGATCCCTGTGACGAGCACAGGGATGAGGAAGGAGAGCGCCATTAGCGCGGCTTCGGCTTCTCCAGCACGTCGATATCGCCTGCTGCATCCTCAAGGCGTCTCAGGATCGCGGCATGCGCATCCCTGAGCCCCTCATTATAAAAAACATGCCCCAGCTCCTCGGCCAGAAAATCCACGAAGATTTCCGCCTGCAGATGGCCGATCTCGGCTTCGGTCTCCCGGGCAAGATAGTCCCGGATACGTGCGGCCAGGGCGGCCTTTTCCTGCTTTTCCAGCATCGATCTTCCAACGTTTGACTGTTGAGGGGTACGGGAGGACGGTGGTGAAACCGTCCGTCCGGCACCGGCCATATGGGGCGTTACCGTAACGGAAGCTTCAAGGGAATCAATCGATCCATTCATGCAATTCGTTTGCCAGCCGGGCGGGACGGCGATAGAGCGGCGGGCAAGGAGTTTCCAGAAATGTTCAATGCAGATTTTCGCGAGGGATTGAAGAGCGGTTTCCCGATCGCCCTCTCCGCCGCCCCCTTCGGTGCGCTGTTCGGCGCGGTCGCAGTCGATAACGGGCTCAGCGTCACCGAGGCCACGATCATGAGCGGCACCGTCTATGCGGGCGCGAGCCAGCTCGTGGGTATCGAATTGTTCGGCCAGAAGGTTGCCCCCTGGCTGATCGTTCTATCCGTTTTCGCCGTCAATTTCCGCCATATCCTCTATTCGGCCGCCATTGCCCGGATGATCTCGAACTGGTCTTTCCTGCAAAAGGCCGCGGGCTTCTTCGTACTGGTCGATCCGCAATTCGCCGAATCGGTCAGGAAATACGAAAATACCGGCACGGTCGGCTTTTCCTGGTACATGGGCTTTGCAGCGCCGGTCTACGTGCTGTGGCTAGCCATGACCATTCTCGGCGCATCGCTCGGCAATATGGTCGGCGATCCCAAAGCCATCGGTCTCGATGTGCTGCTGCCGATCTATTTCATGGGTATGGTCTTGAGCTTCCGCCAGCGGGAGAATTTCTACCCTGTCATGCTGGCAAGCGCGGTGGGTGCAACGGTTGCCTATCACATCGTCGGCTCGCCGTGGCATGTGAGCCTCGGCGCCGTCGCCGGAATTCTCGTCGCGGTCCTCTATCCACCGAAACCGAATGGCACGGCGAATTCTGAAAGCGGGATGGAAACGCCATGAGCGACATGCTGCACACCGATACGCTGATCCTGATCGCGCTCGCCGCCATCGCCACCTATCTGACCCGCATCGGCGGTTATGTGCTGATGACGCGGATGAAATCCATCCCGCCGCGCATGGAGGCGGGACTGAACGCCGTTCCCGTGGCGGTTTTGACCACGCTCGTCGCACCCGCCTTTTTCGAAGGCGGATACGAGGTGAAGATCGGCATGGTGGCAGCGCTTCTGGTCTGCCTGCGCTTTCCCGGCCTGACGATGCTGGCCATCGGCTGGGCCATCGTCATCGCCATCAGGCATTTCGGGCTGCTCTAAGCGACCCGCTCCAATGGCTTCGTCGCGGCAACGAGCCACGCCTTAACCTCCCCGTCGGTGATCAAGGGAGAAAGCTTCTCCAGAACCCCGGCGTGATAGGCGTTCAGCCAGCCCAGTTCTTCATCGGTCAGGAGAGCGGCAACGACCAGCCTGCGGTCGATGGGGCACCAGGTCAGCGTCTCGAAGGAGAACATCGGCTGGTCGCCGCCGGCCACCTCCTCCGCCTCGCATACATAGATGAGGTTCTCGATGCGGATGCCGAAAGCGCCGGGCCGGTAATAACCCGGCTCGTTGGACAGGATCATGCCGGGCAGAAGCTCCTGCGTCGAAAGCCGCGAAATGCGTTGCGGGCCCTCATGCACCGAAAGATAGGAGCCGACGCCGTGGCCGGTGCCATGGGCGTAATCCGCTCCAGCCTTCCAGAGCGCGATGCGCGCCAGCGGATCGAGATCGCAACCGCGCGTTCCCTTCGGAAACCGCGCGGTGCTGATGCCGATCATGCCCTTTAGCACCAGTGTGAAGAAACGCTTCTGTTCTTCCGGCACCGTGCCGATTGCAACGGTACGGGTGATATCCGTGGTACCGTTGACATATTGCGCGCCGGAATCGACGAGGAACATCTCGCCGTCCGCAAGTGTGCGGTCGGTATCGGTGGTGACGCGGTAATGGATGATGGCGGCATGTTCGCCGGCGCCTGAAATCGTATCGAAAGACACGTCCTTGAGCGGGTTTTGCAGCCCCTGCCCCACCTTGACCCGAGCGGCCTCCAGCGCCTTGACGGCGGCGATTTCGGTGACGCTGCCCGGTTGCTGGCGGTCCAGCCAGCAGAGATATTCGACCATGGCCGCGCCATCCTGCACATGGGCGGCTGCCGAGCCGGCCAGCTCCGCCTTGTTCTTGCGCGCGCGCGGCAGGCGAACGGGATCGGCCTCCTCGATCAGGGAGCCGCCCGCCGCCGTGATTGCGCCGGTCAGCGCCACCGGGGTCAGATCGGCATCCACCATGACGCGGCCCTTGGCGCTGGCAATGGCATGCAGACGGTCAGCGATCTTCGACGGCGGCAATTGTGTCGCGAGCTGCGCCAGATAGGCCTCGGTCTCGATGCCGGTCTTGCGCTTGTCGAGAAAAATATCCGCCCTGCCATCGGCATAGATAATGGCGCGGGCGAGCGGATGCGGCGTATGCGGCACGTCATTGCCGCGAACATTGAAAATCCAGGCGATGGAGGATGGATCGGTAACCAGCAGGGCATCCGCGCCCTTTGCCGAGACCGTCTCCGCCAGCGAGGCGATCTTTTCCTTCGCCAGCCTGCCGGTAAAGGCCTCGGGCTGGATGACGACGGGCTCCAGCGGCTCGGAGGGACGGTCCTGCCACAGGGCATCGAGCGGGTTCTTTTCCAGGAGAACGACCGAACCGCCCTTGCCGGCAAGCACCTTTTCCAGCCGCTTCAACTCCGCGCCGGTGTGCAGCCACGGATCGATGCCGAGCCGGAAACCCTGTGGAGCATGTTCGGCCAGCCAGACGGAGGGCGGCGCGCCAACCAGATCGCCGCCGCTGAAGACCGATTGGTCGACCTGCGACTTGAGCTGCGTCGTATACCGGCCATCGACAAAAACCACCGCCTCCGTGCGCGTCACCAGCGCAATGCCGGCGGAACCGGTAAAGCCGGTCAGCCAGGACAGGCGCTCGGCGCACTCCGGCACATATTCCCCCTGATATTCATCGGCACGCGGCACCAGAAAACCGTCGATACCAAGGGCATCGAAACCGGCGCGCAGCGCCTCGATGCGGGCCTTGCCAAATTGCGGCGCGGATTTGTTTTCGAAGGTCTGGAACATAGGCGTCTTTCGGGAACTGTCATGAGAAAAGCTGCAAGGTTGCGCCGTCAAATCATTGGCGCGCAACGACAATGCCACGCGGACAAAGCCGGTTTCAAGCCATATATGACAGACCGGATTGCGGCGATAAATTGTGCAGCTTTTGCGAAATAAGTAATACTCAAGGCAAAGTGACATGCGATAAATGCATATCTACCCTGAGATATCCCCTCTAACTAAACAAAAACACATCGCTTATCTTCAGATCAACACAGCGAGAGAGACACTCTCCTGGCAAACAAGGATTTGAAGCAATGGCAAAATCTTTCCTCCGTACCGCCTTCGATCGCGTCGTTGAAGCACGCGAGCGTCAGGTCAGCCGCCATGTCAACGCCGCCCTTCTGAACCTCGACGACAAGTCGCTGGAAGCGCTCGGCATGAACCGCGCCGATCTGCGTCGCAAGGCAAAGTCCAGCTACGTATTCTGATCACGTCCGGCGCGGCGATCCTCCCTCCACCGCGCCGAACAGGAATACGTCGACCCGCTTGAGCAAGCTCCTCCCATGCTCGCGGGTTTCCAGGCGGCGCGAAAGCGCCGCCTTTTCTTTTGCCCGAAAGGGATGTTGCCGCTGGTTCAGTCCCTGCGCAGATGCAGCGTGACCCAGCCATTGCGCCAGATGGTGCGGACATGGGAAAGCCGGGCGC
Organism: Agrobacterium sp. D14; assembly: GCF_001526505.1. Taxonomy (NCBI): domain Bacteria; kingdom Pseudomonadati; phylum Pseudomonadota; class Alphaproteobacteria; order Hyphomicrobiales; family Rhizobiaceae; genus Agrobacterium; species Agrobacterium sp. D14. The sequence continues at coordinate 108,664 of NZ_ASXX01000013.1, read as the reverse complement.
CATTATAGGCGGAAAGCACCTTCCAGCGCTGCGACGCCAGAATGCCAGACAGGATGACGGTGCCGCCGGGCGCCAGATGCGTGACGAGCTGCGGCGCCATCTTGATGAGCGGCCGTGCCAGAATATTGGCGATGATGAGATCGAACGGGCCGTGCTTGCGGAAGGCATCCGAGTGAAAGCCCGGCGCGGTCTCCAGCGCCATCCCGGAGACGATGCCGTTCAGCCGTACATTCTCCTTCGCCACCTTGACGGCGATCGGGTCGATATCCGTCGCCAGCACGGGAATGGGACGCATCTTGCGCACCGCAATCGCCAGAACGCCGCTACCGGTGCCGAGATCGAGCGCATTGCGCACGGTCCGCGCCCGCAGAACCTCCTCGATCATCTCAAGGCAGCCGGCCGTCGTGCCGTGATGGCCGGTGCCGAAAGCCTGTCCCGCCTCGATTTCGATTGCCAGATCGTTCGCCCGTACCTTGTCGCGATCATGGGCGCCATGCACGATGAAGCGCCCTGCCCTGACCGGCTTCAGCCCCTCGAGCGACTTGGCGATCCAGTCGACATCCGGAACGGTCTCCTTCTCGATGACGAGACCGGGAAAGGCGGGAGCAAGCAGGGCGCTGACACGCTCGCGGAACTCTTCCTCCTGCTCGGCCATCAGATAGACGGAGGCTTCCCAGATGTCGCGCTTCTCATCCACCTCGGTGGTAGCAATCGCAACGTCCTCCTCGCCGAAATAGTCCGACATGAGATCGAGGATTTCACCGGCCTGGATTTCGGTCGTGGTGACGTAAAGTCGGATTTCGCTCACGGCGGGCTGCTTTCTCTGGATGAGGTTATTGTTCTTGCCTTTGCCACAAAACCTCGGCCAGTCCAATAAGCCCGGCGCAATTATGCCGCCTCTATCAGCCCTTCAGAAGATTCTGAAGCTTCTGCTCGGCAACTTCTGGGTTTTCGCCATAAGCGATGGTGCCGGAAAAACGGCCATTGGCATCAAGCAGGATGACGGACGCCGTGTGATCCATGGTGTAGTCGCCATTCGGATCCTTCTCGTCCACCGGCACCTTCTTGGCATAGATACGGTAGCCCTTCAGCGTTTCGGCGATCTTGTCGGCCGGTCCGGTGATGCCGGTGATGCGCTTCGAGACGTTGGAGACATATTGCTGCATGATCTCAGGCGTATCGCGCTCGGGATCGACGGAGACGAAATAGGCCTGCAGCTTGTCGCCGGCTGGGTCCACCTTCTCCATCCAGCCGTTCAGCTCGAAAAGGGTTGTCGGGCAGACTTCCGGGCAATGGGTGAAACCGAAGAACAGCGCTGTCGGCTTGCCCTGAAAGGCCTTTTCGGTGATCGGCTGGCCGTTTTGCGCCGTGAGTTGGAAGGGCACGCCATAGGCCGTCTCCACCATTTCATTACGCGTCTTCGTCATTTCGATCGTCAACCAGCTGACAACGCCGGCGAGAACGAGCACGACGGCCCACAATACGATGCGAATATTTCTCATTGTCCAATCCTACCCCGAAAGCCGGCGGCATATCGCAGGCCCTGGCAGACAGATAACGAAAGGCGACGGGGACGGCAAATCAACTGGGCGTATTTGCGGGAACCGCGCTGATTTGTCACAAATCCGCAGCCGGAAAACGCGTCACAGGCACCAGGCGATGCCGCTCTGTACCGTAGACAGGAAAATATCCGTGCCGTGCCGCACCCAGCCGTCAAAGGCAAGAAGCACGATGGCAAGCGAGGCCACAGCGGCAAGACTAGCCAGAATAAACTTCAGCGGATGGGAAACGAGCGCGTTCATATGCCCATCATAACCTGTTTGCGTGAGCGCGAAAACCGCCAAAATACTGGGTTTTGCCGGCGCGGCAGCAGCAGTTGTTAGGGAAAGTTTAAAATCTTGCTGTGCATTATGACCATAGCGGTTTTTAAGCCTCGACATGATGTCTCCCGGTCCATTCTCCGGCCACCGCATAAAGCTCAATCCTGCGCGGGCCTGTTAGAGAGCCATCAGAGGAAACCTGCCGTCATGTCCAACGCCATCAAGCAATCCGGCGCATATCTCGAAATCGTTTCCTTCCATCTGGGCGATCAGGAATTCTGCATCGACATCATGGCGATCCGCGAAATCCGCGGCTGGGCGCCGGTTACCCCGATGCCGCACACCCCGCCTTACGTTCTCGGCCTCATCAACCTGCGCGGCGCCGTCATTCCCGTCATCGACATGGCCGGCCGCCTCGGCATGAAGATGACCGAACCGTCCGAACGCTCCGCCATCATCGTCACCGATATCGGCGGCAAGCTGGTCGGCCTTCTGGTGGAACAGGTCTCCGACATGATGACCATCCGCTCCGAAGACCTGCAGCCCGCACCCGATATCATTCCGGAAGAACAGCGCAGCTTCTGCCGCGGCATCGTGGCGCTGGAAAAGAGCATGGTCTGCTTCCTCAACCTCGACACCGTGATTGCGGACGAGCTGGCACGCGAAGCAGCCTGATCAGGCATCTATACGCAATTGCGAGGGGCGAGCCTTACGGCTTGCCCTTTTGCCATGTGACCTGCTGGTTATAGAGCGGCACCGTGGAAATCGCCATCTTTGCCGAACCGTCGGTCAGTTCCCGCGCATGCACCAGATAGATCAGCGTATCGTTCGCCCTGTCATAGACGCGGCTGACGACGAGCTTCTTCCAGACCAGCGACATGCCCTGCCGGAACACCTCTTCCCCGCCCTTCGACAGATCGATGTCGCCGATCTCCACCGGTCCCGTCTGGCTGCAGGAAATGGCATTGTTGGAAGGGTCTTCGAACCAGTTGCCGTTCTTCAGGCGGTCGATGACACCGCGCTCGAAATAGGTCACATGGCAGGTCACGCCCTTGATCTTCGGATCGGCGATCGCCTCGATGACGATGTCGTTGCCGATCCAGTCGACGCCGACCTCGCCCACCACCTGCGAATGCGCCGCTGTCACCGGAAGCAATGCCAGAAAGCCCGCAAACAAACCCGACAGAGTTTTCATCGTCATCGCATCTTCTCCGTTACGCTGCTTCAAACATAAGTGCGCGGAACGGTTACGCAACCCGGGAGACGGCGCGTTTTTTCATGCTGCAGGGCTGGTAACCGGTGGAGGTGAGACGCCCCGCGACCATGCCGATCTTTTCCGGCAGCTCACGGATATCGGCGACGCGCAAGGCCTTGGCCGCCGCAATCGAAGCGGCCGCGCAGACGACGGCGTCTTCGGCGGCATTGTGGTGCACGAAACGCAGCTGGAGATGATGGGCGATGACATTCAGCTTGTGCGAGGCCAGATTGGGCCAGACATGCCGGGCGATCTTGACGCTGCACAGATAGGAAAGATCGGGATAGGACTGCCGGTATTTATCGAAAGACGCCCGCATGACACTGAAATCGAAGGCGGCATTATGGGCGATCATGGTGGCGCCGTGGAAGTCGTCGATGAACTCCTCCATCACCTCCGGAAATTCAGGCGCATCTTCGACATCGGCCGGGCGGATGCCATGCACAGCGATGTTGAAGGGCGAAAACCGCATGTCCTTCGGCCGGATCAGCCGTTCCTCGACGCGAACGATCTCGCCGCCCTCTATCCACGCAAGCCCGACGGAGCAGGCGCTGCCCCGTTCCTCATTGGCGGTCTCGAAATCGATGGCGATGGTTTTCAAGAGTGATTCCCGTTGTTTCATTCCGGCATAGACCGGATTGACGTCAAAGAGAACCGGCCTCGGCAGAACCCGCTTCCGAAAGCATCCAGTCGATGAGCGTCACCAGATCGGGATTGTCCAGCATACGCCGCGGATAGACGAGGAAATAGGCGAGCGTGCTGGCCATGTCCTTCCCAAATGGCGCTATCAATGCGCCTTCCGCAAGTTCGCGGGAAACCAGCGAACGCCGGGTCAGCGCAATGCCGTGCCCGGCCTTGGCCGCATCCAGCGCACCGTTGCTGTCGATGAAGACGGTGCCGCCGGAGGCATCCACGTCCGATGCTCCCGCCGCCTCCAGCCAGCGCCGCCATTCATTGCGGTTTTCATCGTGCAGAAGCGGAATGGATTTGAGGTCCCCCGCCTCCTGGAGCGGCCGATATTTTTCCAGAAGCTGCGGCGAGCAGACCGGCAGGGTGCCGTCATCGATGAAGCGGATGCTCTCCAGCCCTTCATACCGACCGAACCCGTGCCGTACCGCCAGATCGACGTCGTCCCTCGAAAAATCCACCAATCGGTTCGTCACGCTGATGCGGACATCCACCTGCGGGTGTTGCTGCTGGAAGGCAGGCAATCGCGGCATCAGCCATTGAACGGCGAAAGTCGGCGTGCAGCTCAGCGTCAGAACCGTAATCTCGGAGCGCGCCGTCAGTTCCGCCGTCGCCTCCCGCATCATCCGGAAGGCGGTGCGAAGCGCGCCGTAATAACGCTCCCCTTCGCGCGTCAGCTGGATGCTGCGCGGTTTGCGGAAAAACAATTGCACGCCAAGCCGCGCCTCCAGCTCCCGGATTTGCAGGCTGACGGCACCGGGCGTGACATTCAACTCATTGGAAGCAAGCGTGACACTGCGATACCGTGCCGCGGCCTCGAAGGCCTGCAACCCTTTCAAAGAAGGAAGTTCGGCTGCCATGGTTTAGCTCATCTCAATTATCGAACGAGAAACAATCGTTTGAAAACATCATAAAACAGGGAGTAAATAGACGCAACAAGACCTGAAACGCAGTAAAAACACCCATCCCCAGTTTGAGCTAAACTCAACCGATATCGGGTGGATGGCGGCGAGCCCGCCTGCGATCATGTCGATACTCATGCTTTTGGGAGATGACGATGGCGATACAGAAACAGATGGATGCCGGTGAATGGGCGATGCTTGTCGCGCTTTCGCTTCTCTGGGGCGGATCGTTCTTTTTCATCGGTGTCGCCGTCAAGGAACTGCCGCCCGTCACCATCGTCACGCTGCGCGTCAGCCTGGCGGCAATCGCGCTTCTGATCGTCTGCCGCATCCTGGGCCTTCGCCTGCCGCGTGAATGGGCGGTGTGGCGCGCCTTTTTCGGCATGGGCCTGCTCAACAACATCATCCCCTTCTGCCTGATCGTCTGGGGCCAGACCCATATTGCCAGCGGACTAGCCTCGATCCTCAATGCCACCACGCCCCTCTTCACCGTCATCGTCGCCCATTTTCTGACCGCCGACGAGAAGATGACCGGCAACAAGCTCACCGGCGTTCTGATCGGCTTTGCCGGCGTGGCGACCATGATCGGCCCGGCCGCCTTCACCGGCTCATCCGGCCTCTGGGGCCAGATCGCCATTCTCGGCGCGGCCATCTCCTATTCTTTCGCGGGCATATTCGGCCGCCGTTTCAAGGCCATGGGCGTGCCGCCGCTGATGACCGCCACCGGCCAGATCTCCTCTTCGACATTGATGCTCATCCCGGCCGCCCTTCTTATCGATAAGCCATGGACGCTCGCCATGCCGGGCCTCGGCACCTGGGGCGCACTTGTCGGCATCGCCCTCTTGTCGACAGCGCTCGCCTATCTCATCTTCTTCCGCATCCTCGCCAGCGCCGGCGCCACCAACCTTGCCCTCGTCACCTTCCTCATTCCCGTCAGCGCCATCCTGCTCGGTTCGCTGCTTCTCGGCGAGCAGCTGGAGATGAAACACTTCGCCGGCATGGCAATGATCGCCGCCGGTCTTGCGGCGATCGACGGCAGGCTGCCGGCAAAACTAAGAAGCCTGCTGCGCAACGCACCCGCTTGACAGGGTCATGCGGCAAAAGCATTCTGCGCGCATGATCGCAACGAAACAGAACATCACCCGTCGCCATACCATCACCGGCCACCCGGCAGGCAGAGGTATGTCGTCGCGTTAAGCGATCCACTTCCACCCTGCCACTAGAGCAGGGTTCGCAAACCTGCTCCCATACGCCCAAGGAGACAGGCATGCAGAACATGAAATTTGCCGATAGTGAAGATTCGCAATTCAGCTTGAACGAAGTCGTCCTGCGTGCGGCGCGTCTGGACGATGCCGAAGCCCTGACCGAAATGTTCAACCTGCCCGGCGTCCGTCACGGCACGCTCCGACAGCCGTTTCAGTCCGTTGAAAAAACGCGAAAATCGATGGAAAACCGCGGCCCGAACGATATCGCCATCGTTGGCGAATGGCGTGGAAAGATCGTTGCCAATGCAGGACTGTTTCGCAGGGCGGGAAGACAGTCCCACATCGCCGATCTGGTGATCAGTGTTCACGACGATTTTGCGGGCAAGGGCGTCGGATCATATATCCTCGCGGCGTTGATCGACACGGCCGACAATTGGCACGATATACGCCGCATCGAGCTGAACGTCTTCACCGACAATCTCCCGGCAATCCGGCTTTACGAGAAATTCGGTTTCGAGCGTGAGGGCACCCTGCGCAACGACGCCTATCGTGACGGAAAATACGTCGATGCCCACGTGATGGCGCGTCTTCGATAGTTCCGGTCAGTTGCCCAGGTGATCCGCAAACACTTCCCGAATGGTCCGGCGCGACCATTCGGCCATTTTGTCGTTACGTCCGCGCTCCGCATCCAGCACGATTAAAGCCTTCCACAGCGCCCAACCGCGCCCGCGCTGCCATGTCGCCTCATCCAGATCCAGCGCCCGGCGAAAAACGGCGCGGCTTTCCGCACCGAGCACATTCCACGCGAGGATGAGATCGGAAGACGGATCGCCGACGCCGGAACTGCCGAAATCGATGACGGCTGAAAGCTGGCCGTCCTTCACCAGCAGATTGCCCTCGGCAATGTCGCCATGCACCCACACCCCCTGCTTCCGCCAATGGCTCGAAAGCGCAAGCTGCCATATCTCCATGGCCAGCGCCTGATCCACCTCATCGGCAAGCCGCGCCGCCGAAGCCTTCGCCTCCCCGTCATAGACCGAAAGCGAGCCGCCGCGATGGAAATTATGCGCGCCTGCGGGTGGGCCATCCGCAGCATCCACCCCGTGCAATGCCCTTAAAAACGCGGCAACATCGACGGCGATGGTTGAAAGATCAACGCGATCCATATGCGGGGCGAGCGGTTCGCCCTCAAGCCAGCGATAGACGGACCAGCGGAACGGATAGTCCTCTCCCGGCTGCCCGAGCGCCAATGGCGCAGGGATCGGAAAAGGCAGGAGCGGCGCAAGCGCCGGAAGCCACCGGTGCTCCTTCTCGACCTGCGCAACATACCGGGCGGCACTTGGCATGCGGATCAGCATCTCATCGCCAAGACGAAAGCTGCGATTGTCCCACCCGCTCAGTTCCACCGGCCGGATATTTAACCCCGCCCATCGTGGAAACTGGCTGTCTACCAGCGCCCGGACCTGCTCTGTAATCACGACAATCCGGTCATCCATGCTGTGCTCTCCGTGTCAGGCGCAAAGCTCTAGCGGCAGAGAACAACATTGCCATGACGGTGTATCAGCCGCCGATCAGGGCCAGCCACTCGTCCTCGTCCATAGTCTGCACACCCAGTTCCGTCGCCTTGGCAAGCTTGGAACCCGCCCCCGGTCCTGCCACCAGAATATCGGTCTTTTTGGAAACCGAGCCGGCCACTTTCGCGCCGAGGCTTTCGGCGCGCGCCTTCGCCTCGTCACGGGTGAATTTTTCCAGCGAGCCGGTAAACACCACCGTCTTGCCCGCCACCGGACTGCCATCGGTCGAGGGCTTTTCGGCCTCCTTCGGGCGAAGCTCCCGTATCAGCCGGTCGATGACATCGAGATTGCGCGGCTCCTTGTAGAATTCGATGATGGCGCGCGCCACCACCTCGCCGATGCCGTCGATGCTGTTGAGTTCGGCCCAAGCATCGCTCGTCAGGTCGGCTGCCGCCTTCATGCTCTCTTCGAAATGTTCATAGGTGCCATAGGAGCGCGCCAGAAGCTTTGCCGTGGTCTCACCTACATGGCGGATGCCGAGCGCGAAAATCAGCCGGTGCAGATCGATCTCGCGGCGGGCATCGATGGCGTCGAACAGCTTTCTAACGCTGACCTTGCCGAAGCCATCGATATTCTCGAGCTTGGTCAGATGCGAGGCTTCCTGCCGCGCCTTCAGGGTGAAAATCTCAGGCGCAGTCTTGATCGAAAGCGCCGGATCGTCGCTTTCGAAGAAGAAGTCTATCTGCCTGGTGCCAAGCCCTTCGATATCGAAAGCATTGCGCGAGACGAAATGTTTGAGATGTTCAACCGCCTGCGCGCGGCAAACGAACCCGCCCGTGCAGCGCGTGATCGAATCGAGCTTGCCGGTCTTTTCATTACGCTCCCGCACCGCATGGCTGCCGCAGACCGGACATTTTTCCGGGAATGCATATTTCACCGCCTCGGACGGGCGCTTTTCCAGAAGCACGTCCAGCACTTGCGGAATGACATCGCCGGCGCGCTGCACGATCACCGTATCGCCGATACGGATATCGTGGTCCTCCGGGCGGATGCGCTCGCCGCTATTGCCGATGCCTTCGATATAATCGGCATTATGCAGCGTCGCATTGGTAACGACGACACCGCCGACGGTGATCGGCGTCAGACGCGCCACCGGCGTCAAGGCACCGGTGCGTCCCACCTGGATTTCGATATTCTCAACGGTGGTAAAGGCCTGCTCAGCCGGAAACTTGTGCGCAGTGGCCCAACGCGGGCTGCGCGAACGGAAGCCCAGCCGCTCCTGCAGATCGAGCCGGTCGACCTTATAAACCACACCGTCGATATCGTAATCGAGATCGGGCCGTGCGACGCCGATTTCATTATAATGCTCAAGCAATTGCTCGGCGGAGGTGAATCGCTTCATCAGCGGGTTGACCGGAAATCCCCACTCCCGGAATTTCTCGACGATGCCATATTGCGTATCGGCGATCCGCGCCGGCTGGCCGCCATTCGAAACCTCCCCCAGGGCATAGGCGAAGAACCGCAGCTTGCGTTTCGCCGTCACATTGGCGTCGAGCTGGCGCAGGGAACCGGATGCCGTGTTACGCGGGTTCACATAGGTCTGCTTGCCTTCGGCCTCCATCTGGGCGTTGAGCGCCATAAAGTCGCTTTTGGCCATATAGACCTCGCCGCGCACTTCCACCACATCGGGCGCATCGGCGGGCAGTTCGTCCGGAATTTCCTTGATGGTCCTGATATTGGCGGTGACATTTTCACCGGTGGTGCCGTCACCGCGCGTCGCCGCCGTCTTCAGCCTGCGGTTTTCATAGCGGATCGACATGGAAAGCCCGTCGATCTTCGGCTCGGCGGTGAAGGCGATGGAATCATCCGGCAGATGCCCGAGGAAGCGATAGACGGAACTGACGAAATCCCGCAAATCCTCTTCCGAAAACGTGTTGTCGAGCGAAAGCATCGGCCGCGCATGCACGATGGGCGCAAAGGTCGGAAGCGGCGCGAAGCCGACTTTTCTCGACGGGCTATCGGCCCGCACCAGCGCCGGGAAAGCCGCTTCGATCGCATCGTTGCGACGCTTCAGCGCGTCGTAGTCCGCATCCGAAATCTCCGGCGCATCCTTGCCATGGTAAAGCGCATCATGGCGCGCAAGCTCGGCCGCCAGAAATGCAAGCTCGGAAGAGGCTTCAAGCTCGGTGAGGTTTTCGACGGATTTCTGGTCTTTCGACATGACGGCCTCTTTTCGGAATTACCGAACGCTTTTAGCCGAAATAACAAACATTAAAAACAGTTTTGCCGTTGGACTCACAAGCCGAATCCGCTCGCACAACGCAGCGGGCAGCGGTCAGTCCTTGGCCGCCAGCAGGCGAGCCGCCGCAGCCCTCGCCTCGTCCGTCACCGACGCACCGGCAAGCATGCGGGCAATCTCTTCGGTGCGGTGTTTCGGTTCCATCGTCGCCACACGCGTGGCGATGCGTTCGCTGCCGTCGCCCGAGGGCCCCTTGGAAATGAGAAGATGCGTCGCCGCCCGTGCCGCCACCTGCGGCGCATGGGTAACGGACAGGACCTGCACGGTTTTCGACAGGCGGCGCAGCCGCTGGCCGATGGCATCCGCCACCGCGCCGCCGACACCCGTATCGATTTCATCGAACACCAGCGTCGGTGCAGAACCGCGATCCGCCAGCGCCACTTTCAGCGCCAGCAGGAAGCGGGACAATTCGCCACCCGAGGCCACCTTCATGATCGGTCCCGGCCGTGTGCCCGGATTGGTCTGGACGTGGAATTCCACCGTGTCGATACCGTCGGCCGTCGCCTGTTCGGCATCGGAGGTCACCTCGACGGTAAACCGCGCCCGCTCCAGCTTCAGCGCCGGCAGTTCTGCCATCACCGCATTCGAAAGCGCATCCGCCGCATGGCGGCGTTTGCCGGAAAGCGATTGCGCGGCACGGTCGAAATCGGCCTTCACCACCTCGAGATTGGCCTCGAGCTTGCCGAGCTTTTCTTCGCCGGCATCAGATCGGCGAGATCGGCCACCATTTTTTCAGCGAGAGCCGGCAGATCTGGTACGGCGACATTATATTTGCGCCCGGCGGCACGCAGCGCGAATAGCCGCTCCTCCACCCGCTCCAGCTCACGCGGATCGAATTCGGTGCGGCGCAGCGCCGTCTCCACTTCCATCTGCGCATTGGAAAGGCTGTCGAGCGCGGCGTCCAGCAATTGCACCGTGTCTTCCAGCAATCCCGGCGCTTCATGGCTCTTGCGCTCCAGACGCCGCATCATCGACGCGATGACAGGCACGGGCGAGGCATTGCCGTTCAGAAACTCGCTGGCCTCGGCGATATCGCCGGCAATGCGTTCGGATTTCTGCATCACCGCCCGGCGTTCGGCCAGCTCATCCTCTTCACCGTCGCGCGGGGAAAGCGTTTCCAGCTCTTCGACGGAGGAGCGAAGGTAATCCGCCTCGCGCGCTGCCGCCTCCACCTTGGCGCGATGCGTCTTCAGCGCACGCTCGGCATCCTTCCAGGTGCGGTATAGGCCCTGAACGGCACGAGCCTCATCGCTCAGCCCGGCAAAGGCATCCAGCAGCGTGCGGTGTGCATCGGTATCGACAAGCGCGCGATCATCATGCTGACCGTGAATTTCGACCAGCAATTGCCCGAGCTGACGCATCATCTGCACGCTAATGGCCTGATCGTTAATATAGGCCTTGGTGCGCCCGTCAGAGGATTGCACCCGGCGGAAAATCAGGTCGCCATCGTCATCGAGACCGTTTTCACGCAGGAGAAGCCGTGTCGGGTGACTGTTCGGGACCTCGAAGGTGGCGGTGACCTGTCCCTTCTCTTCCCCGTGCCGCACAAGGCCGCCATCGCCGCGCCCGCCAAGCGCGAGCGAGAGACTATCGAGAAGAATGGATTTGCCCGCACCCGTTTCGCCCGTCAACACGGAAAGGCCCGCCTCGAAACCGAGGTCGAGCCTTTCGATGAGAACGATATCGCGAATCGAGAGCTGGACCAGCATGGCCTATGCCCCGTCTCAGGCGCCGATGAGCTTCTTGCCGGCGCGCGAAATCCAGGACCCCTTGTTTTCCCGCGGCTCCAGCCCGCTGCCCTTCAGCAGCTTGTAGGAATCCGAATACCATTGGCTGTCAGGATAGTTGTTGCCGAGAACGGCGGCCGCGGTTTGCGCTTCGTCCACCAGGCCCATCGCATAATAGGCTTCCGTCAGACGCGCCAGCGCTTCCTCGATCTGGTTGGTGTTCTGGTACTGCTCGACGACGATGCGGAAACGCGAAACGGCGGCGAGATATTCCTTGCGCTCAAGATAATAACGGCCGACCTGCATTTCGCGGCCGGCGAGCTGGTCGCGGGCGAAACGGATCTTGGCCTGCGCATCGGCGACATATTCCGAATCGGGATAGTCGTTGACGACCTTGTTCATCGCCTCGACGGTGCGCTGTGCAGCGCGCTGGTCCTGCGTCACGTCGGAAATCTGCTTGGAATAGGCAAGACCGATCATGTACTGAACGTAAGCGGCATCCTTGGAACGCGGATATTGGCGCAGGAACCGGCTGCCGTTGGTAATGGCCACATCATTCTTGTTGGTGCGCGTGGCAATGAAGGTCTGCATCACCAGCGCCTTCTGGCCCCATTCGGTGAAGGGATATTGCTTGTCGATAGCCTCGAACTTGCGTGAGGCTTCCGTCATGTTACCGGCGTTCATGTTGGCAAGCCCCTGCTTGTACAGAACATCCGGCGGATCGGTCTCGACGCCGAGCTTGGTGATGTCGATATCCGGATCGGACTGGCAGGCCGTGACGGCGACACTCGCGCCGACCAACATCAACGAGACGGCGATCCCCCGCATCGTACCCTTCATTGCACCAGACCCTACATGCTTCATTCGACAGTTCCCACTTCCCGCGCAAATACATAAGCATCGGCTTTGCACTGGCGTTCTAGCCATAAAAGCATCCGCAGGGCAACGCAATGATGACGCATTAACGCATTTTTATGGCATCGACCCGTGCAATCGCATGAATATCAGGCGATATTACGCAACTTCTTGTTCGCATCGCGAAAAAGCCGCCCCAAAGGGAGCGGCTTTTTCTGTCAATTGATAGCCTGCGAAGGAATTCACGCAGACCAGGGTGCGAATTCCGGCATGTTGACCGCAACGAATTCGCGGGCGCGCACCATCTGGTTGCGGGCAGCCGGCGCTTCGACGATCTCATAGGCGGTGCGGTCGCTCAAAAGCGCCTTCAGCGCATTCGCATTGACCTTGTGGCCGCCGCGATAGGAGCGGTAGCAGCCGATGAACTGCGCGCCGGCAAGCGCCAGGTCGCCCACGGCGTCCAGCGTCTTGTGACGGACGAATTCGTCCTTGGCGTAACGCAGGCCTTCCATGTTGATGACGCTGTTGTCGTCGGAGATGACGACCGAGTTCTCAAGCGAAGAGCCGAGCGCATAACCGGCGGCCCACAGGCGCTCCACATCACGCATGAAGCCGAAGGTCCGGGCGCGCGACAGTTCGTTCTTGAACGTATCCGCCGTCAGGTCGCCCTTCCAGGACTGTTTGCCGATCAGCGGCGTGTCGAAATCGATGTCAACCTCAAAGCGCGTACCGTCATAGGGACGGAACTCCGCCCAGGAGGCGCCCGAATCGATGCGGACCGGCTTGGTGACGCGAATATAACGGCGCTTCACGCCGAGGCTCTTGATGCCGACCGATTCGATCGCTTCGATGAAAGGTGCGGAGCTGCCGTCCATGATCGGCGCTTCCGGACCGTCAACTTCAACGATGAGGTTATCGAGGCCCATGGCGTAGATGGCAGCCATGACGTGCTCGATCGTCGCCACCGACTGGGAAAGCGAACGGCCGAGCACGGTGCACAGGTCGGTATTGCCGACATTGGCCGAAACCGCCTTCAACTCGGTAACGCTGCCATTGTCATGAAGGCGATGGAAGACGATGCCCGTTCCGGCTTCTGCGGGCTGGAAGGTCATCGAAACCGGATTGCCGGAATGCACGCCAATGCCTTTGAGCTGAACAGCATTTGCGATAGTTGTCTGAAATCCGAGCAGTCCGATAGTCATGCGAATATGCCTTGTTTTGCAAACCGCGCCGCTTGAGCGCCGTTCAAGTTTTCGAGCCGGTTTGGCAACCGGCCAAGTCCGTGTTTTCCTTTACCCAGCCTCATACATACGCACATGTAGGTGCCACGACAAATCACTGTTCGTTTCGGATTGTTACACGCGTAAACATTTGAAAATACGAATTAATTTAGTGTTAATAACGTAAAATAAACAAAACGCCCGGATCGTGAAACCCGGGCGTTCGAAGAGGCGGATGGAATCGCCCTTAGTTGGACTGGCGGCGCAGGAAGGCCGGGATTTCCAGCTGGTCGTCATCGTGGTGGCTGGACGATGCAGGCGTTGCGCGGCCGTGGTCGTCAAGCTGGCCACGACGCGGTGCGTAGAGGCTGGCTTCCGGCGAAAGCGGGGCGCGGCGCTGCTGCGGCGCCATGCTCGGCGCATCCATCATGTCGGACGGAACTTCTTCTTCTTCACGGCGGCCAAGCGAGTTGGTGATGCGCTTCAGAAGGCCCATCGGGCCACGCTCTTCCTGTGCGGCAGGAGCGGCGTGGGTGCGGTGGTCCAGCTCGGCCTTCACGACCGGCGGAAAGTCTTCGACCTTCGGCATGCGTACCGGCTCGGCCTGGCGGGCAACCGGTGCGGGTTCCTGATAAACAGGAGCCTGCGGCTGCTGCATGCGCGGCGCCGGAGCGGCAACCTGTTCCGGGGCATGATAGACGGGCGCCGGAGCAACCGGTGCCGGAGCGGCCTGCTGAACCGGCTGGGCCGGACGGAGAGCCGCCGGCGCTTCAGCCGGAGAAGATGCGAACAGCTTGCTCTGCGGACGGAAATCCTGAGCCGGCTGCTGGTGTGCGGCGAAACCGAGTTCGCGTTCCATTTCGGCTTCCGCCGAACGGATGGTCTGGGCGATCGGGTCTACGGCCTTCTGTGCCTGCGATACTGCTGGAGCAGGCTGAACTGCGGCCGGAGCGGAAGCAACGGCCGCGGAAGGACGGATAAGCGGCTTGGCAACGGCTGCTGCGGCACGCATATCGGCAACGTTCTGCTCGCCGACGCCAGCAACGCGGTCGATACCGGTCGCCACGACGGAGACGCGGATGAGACCTTCCAGAGCTTCGTCGAAGGTTGCGCCGAGGATGATGTTGGCGTCCGGATCGACTTCTTCGCGAATACGGGTCGCAGCTTCGTCGACTTCGAACAGGGTCAGGTCGCGACCGCCGGTGATGGAGATCAGCAGGCCCTGTGCGCCCTTCATCGAGGTTTCGTCGAGCAGCGGGTTGGCGATTGCCGCTTCCGCAGCCTGCATCGCACGGCCCGGACCGGAAGCCTCGCCGGTGCCCATCATCGCGCGGCCCATTTCACGCATGACCGAGCGAACGTCGGCGAAGTCGAGGTTGATGAGACCTTCCTTCACCATCAGGTCGGTGATGCAGGCAACGCCGGAGTAGAGAACTTGGTCGGCCATGGCGAAGGCGTCGGCGAAGGTCGTCTTGTCGTTGGCAATACGGAAGAGGTTCTGGTTCGGAATGACGATCAGCGTATCGACGGACTTCTGCAGTTCCTCGATGCCCTGTTCGGCAAGACGCATGCGGCGGCCGCCTTCGAAGTGGAAAGGCTTGGTGACGACGCCGACCGTCAGGATGCCCTTGTTGCGGGCGGCCTGTGCGACAACCGGAGCAGCACCCGTGCCGGTGCCGCCGCCCATGCCGGCGGTGACGAAGCACATGTGGGTGCCGTTCAGGTGATCGATAATCTCGTCGATGCATTCTTCAGCGGCGGCGCGGCCGACTTCCGGCTGGGAACCGGCGCCGAGGCCTTCGGTGACGTTGACGCCGAGCTGGATGACCCGGTCTGCCTTCGTCATGGTCAGCGCCTGCGCATCCGTATTGGCGACGACGAAGTCGACGCCCTGGAGGCCGGCCGTGATCATGTTGTTGACAGCGTTACCACCACCACCGCCGACACCGAAAACAGTGATGCGTGGCTTCAGCTCGGTGATATCAGGCTTTTGCAGCTGTATCGTCATTTTAGCATTCCTTCTTTCTCTGGCCGCATCGCCCCGCTGGCCGATTCTTGAAAACTCAACTCTGAAACCTCCGGCTTACGCCACGAGGCCACTCAAAAACTCTCTTTCAGCCATTGCCCCACCCGGGCTATCCGGCCGCTACCCGTACCAAACGGCGAGAACATTCCGCCTTGCGCCGCATGAATTTCGATGTCCGCCACCTGCGGATAGATCATCAGTCCGCAGGCGGTTGAAAATGCCGGTCCCTTCGCCGCCACCGGAAGACCAGCCACACCCATGGGGCGGCCGATGCGAACGTTGCGGGCGAGAATGCGCCGTGCCGTTTCCGGCAGCCCCGTCAGCTGGCTTGCGCCGCCGGTCAGGACAACGCGCTTGCCGACGATGGGGCTGAAGCCGGACTTCTGGATACGATCACGGATCAATTCCAGCGTCTCTTCGATACGCGCCCGCACGATGCGGGTTACAAGTGCTCTTGAAACTTGCGATGGTTGATCGCGATCATCTTCGCCAATCGGCGGGATCGAAATCATGTCGCGCTCATCCGCGCCATTCAGCAATGCCGAACCATGCACCACCTTCAGTCTCTCCGCATCTTCGATTCGTGTCGAGAGGCCACGTGCAAGATCTGTCGTAACGTGATGGCCGCCAAGGCCGATCGCGTCGGTGTGAATGAGACGGCCTTCAGCGAAAACCGAGATGGTCGTGGTGCCGCCGCCCATGTCGATGGCCGCGCAGCCGAGTTCGACTTCATCGTCCACCAGCGCCGCCAGACCGCTGGCATAGGGCGTCGCCACCATGCCTTCCACGGAAAGATGCGCGCGGTTGACGCAAAGCTCGAGGTTCTTCAGCGCCGTGCGTTCGACCGTCACGACATGCATATCGACGCCGAGCAGATCGCCATACATCGACAACGGATCGCGAATGCCGCGCTCACCATCCAGCGAATAACCCGTCGGCAGCGAATGCAGGATCGCCCGGTCCTGGCGCATCGACTGCTGGCTTGCCGCCACCAGAACCTTGCGCAGATCGCTTGCTTCCACTTCCTGGCCGCCAAGATCGATGCTCGCGGTATAGATATCGCTCGCCAGCCGTCCGGCCGAAACATTGACGATCAAGCTGTCGACGGTAAGGCCCGCCATGCGCTCGGCCGCATCGACCGAAAGACGGATGACGCCTTCCAGCGCGTCGAGATCGGCGATAACGCCGGATTTCACGCCGCGTGAACGCTGATGGCCGATGCCGATGATTTCGACCTTGTGGGTACGGCCGGGCAGGATTTCGCTTTCCTGGCGCGGCGTCAGCCGGCCGATCATGCACACGACCTTGGTCGAGCCGATGTCGAGCACCGAAACGATATGGCTGCGCTTGGAAGAAAGCGGCTTCAGGCGAGGCAGGCCGAAATGGGAAGAACCGAAAAAGCTCATGTGTTCTTCTCCGCCTTCTTGAGAGCCTTGGTGCGCGCATCGACAGCGGCCTGACGGCGCTCCGTGGCGCCCTCGGTCAGCTGGATCGTGGTGCGGTCCGCGAGCCGGAGATCGACGGCGGCGACATCGCGCGACAGCACCTTTTCCTCGAGATCGAGCCGCGCCAGCAATTGCAGCGCCTGCGGCAGGTTTTCTTCCGGCAGCTTGACGACGATGCCGTTATCGAGATGCAGATCCCAGCGGCGGCCGGCAATGCGGACATAAGCGCGGACACGGTTGCGGATTTCCGGCCAGTCGGCCAGCTGCTCAACGAAACCGGCAGCACCCGTTTCCGCGTCACGGCCGACGAAGAGCGGCAGGGAAGCGAATTTATTGTCCCGCAGCGGCGCAATCACGCTGCCGCTTTTTTCGATCAGCGACAGTTCCGTCCCATGCTGCCAGATGCCGAAGGCCTGACGCTCCTTCAGCCGGACTTCCACGGTCTTGGGGTATACCTTGCGGATATCGACATCTTCCACCCAGGGAAGCTGCACCAGCTTGCGGCGCGCTGCATCGATGTCGAGCGCGATCAGCGAGGTGCTGCCATCGAGGCCGAGAAGCTGGAACACTTCGATTTCGGAGGTCTGCAGATTGCCGGAAACCTTCACGTCCTCGACCGCAAAGCCTGCGGCGGATGTCGTGGTCTGGGTGACGATATTGGTGTGCCCGCCGAGCGACATGCCGTAAAGCCCGGTCACCGCGTAAAAGGCGACGGCCGAAATCGTACCGGTATGGGCTGGAATGTGAATGCGTCCGGTCGCAAGGCTGACACCGAAACGCACGAAGCGACGCAGGGGACGCGGCAACACCATGCGGTCGTCGGCGCTGGCCGCCGCCGCGAATTGTTCGCGCTTTTTTGCCGTCGACTTTTTGCCGATCACCGCAAACACGAAGCGTCCTCCACCATCCAGCTGACAAGGTTACCAAAGGAGCGGCCAGCATGAGCCGCCATTTCCGGCACCAGGGAGGTCGGCGTCATGCCCGGCTGCGTATTCACTTCAAGCCAGATAACTTCGCCATCTTCTGAGAAACGGTCGTCGTAACGAAAGTCTGAACGGCTTACGCCACGGCATCCGATCGCCCGATGCGCCATAACCGCCAGTGTTTGAATTTTTTGGTAAATTTTCGGTGAAATTTCTGCGGGAATGACATGTTTCGAGCCACCAGCCGCATATTTCGCATCATAATCATAGAAATTGTGACCGAGCGGCACCACTTCGGTGACGCCCAGCGCCTCGCCGTCGAGCACACCGCAGGTCAGTTCGCGGCCGTGAATATAGCGCTCGACCATGACCTGATCGCCGTAGCGCCATTCCGACGAGGTGAGAATCTGCGGCGGATGCGACTGGTCTTCCTTGACGATCACGACACCGAAGCTCGAACCTTCACGCACCGGCTTCACGACATAAGGGGGTGCAAGCGGATGCTCGCTGGTGAAATCGAAGCGGTTCATGACGCGCTCGGCAGCCACCGGGATGCCGGCAGCAGCGGCAACCTTCTTGGCCTGCGCCTTGTCCATGGCGAGCGCGGAAGCGAGCACGCCGGAATGCGTATAGGGAATGGCGAGATATTCGAGGATGCCCTGAATGGTGCCGTCTTCGCCAAAGGGACCGTGCAGCGCATTGAAAGCCACATCCGGGCGCAGCTCGGCTAGCACGGCGGCGATATCGCGCCCCACATCGACCCGGGTGACCTTGTAGCCCTCGTCTTCCAGAGCCTGCGCGCAAGCGTTGCCCGACGACAGGCTGACCGGCCGCTCCGACGAAAATCCACCCAAAAGAACAGCTACGTGCTTGCCGCTCATCGATACCTCTGACACCAACTCTCCGTTACGAACCACGCTCCGAACCGACCGAATTTGACGAACGGTGATTCTGGCACATGACCCTTGAGATCAGTTAAACGCCATTAAGGTTAATGAATCGTTTACTTTCGTTAACCGCCGCGTCCAACGTGCCGAGTTTCGTTAAAGAATCAGCACCGATCCGGATTCCCTCCTTGGAATCAGAGAGTTGCATGGATTGCAACACGCAGGTTTTCAATGATCGGAAATAAAACGGCGCTCGCGCGTCTGCCGCTCCGCGATAAAGGCAAGGTCGAAACGTTAACAGACGGGATTATTCCCCAGGGAAAATTATCTGGCGTTTCAGCGTTTTAAAACCGCGGCCTGAATCAGTCTCTCAATCGCCGAAGCATCCCAGAGAGGCATAACCACACGTGTCGCACTGATGGATCACATTATCTGCATTATTTCTTTTTTAGCATTCCATAAGAACAAAAATTGCGTTAACGCAGTCGTCGCCTCCCAAGGCATGACATTGCAATCATCCAAAATGGAACCAATACCATGACCGACGCGATATCTCCGGTATCGCCGACCGCTGACACTTCGAACGTTGTAAAGACAAATTCGCCTGCACGAGTTCTCACTGCCAGCCTGGTCGGCACGACCATCGAGTTTTTCGATTTCTATGTTTACGCCACGGCCGCAGTGCTCGTGTTCCCCACTTTGTTCTTCCCGAACAATGACCCGATGACGGCGCTTCTGGCGTCCTTCGCCACCTTCTCCATCGCCTTTTTCGCCCGCCCGCTGGGCGCTGTGGTCTTCGGCCACTATGGCGACCGCGTCGGCCGCAAGACCACCCTTGTCGCCGCCCTGCTCACGATGGGCGTTTCCACGGTCGTGATTGGCCTGCTGCCCTCCTATGAGACCGCCGGCGTTCTGGCCCCGCTGCTGCTCGCGCTTTGCCGCTTCGGCCAGGGTTTCGGCCTCGGCGGCGAATGGGGCGGCGCCGTCCTGCTCGCCACGGAAAACGCACCTCCGGGCAAGCGCAGCTGGTACGGCATGTTCCCGCAGCTCGGTGCACCCGTTGGCCTGTTCCTTTCGTCCGGCGTGTTCTGGATCCTGCTGCACTTCATGTCCCAGGAAGCGCTTTTGAGCTGGGGCTGGCGCATTCCCTTCGTCGCTTCGATCATCCTGATCGCGGTCGGCATGTGGGTTCGCCTGTCGATCACCGAAACGCCCGACTTCCAGAAGGCAATCGAAAAGGAAGAACGTGTGGCCGTGCCGGTCGCGGAACTGTTCCGCAACCACAAGCGCAGCCTCGTGCTCGGCACCTTCGTGGCGCTGGCCACCTTCGTGCTCTTCTACATCGGCACCGCCTATCTTCTGTCCTACAACGTCAAGGTCCTGAAAATCCCGTTCCTCGACGCGCTGGAAGTGCAGATCCTCGGCTCCATCGTTTTCGGCATCTTCATTCCGATCGCCGGCAAGCTCGCCGAAAAATTCGGTCGCCGTGAAATCCTGATCCTGACGACGGTGCTGATCGGCCTGTTCTCCTTCCTGCTACCCGGCCTGATGTCCGGTGGCGAAGGCTCGATCTTCGTCTTCGCGGCTCTTGCCATGATGCTGATGGGCATGACCTACGGCCTGATCGGAACGGCGCTCGCCGCCCCCTTCCCGACCCGCGTGCGCTACACCGGTTCGTCCATCACCTTCAACATGGCCGGCATCTTCGGCGCATCGCTGGCGCCTTACATCGCCACATGGCTGCAGGTGAATTACGGCATGGGTTATGTCGGCTATTATCTCTGCGTATCGGCGCTCATCACGCTCGCCTGCATTCTTCTGTCCCGCAAGGACGAAGTCTGAGCCACGCAGGGTTCAAAACACAAAAAGGTCCGCGGAACTTGAGGTTTCGCGGGCCTTTTCATATCTGCGCCCGACAGCGCAACAGCGCATCTCTTCCCGGCTTTGTTGGAAATACGCTAGGCGACGGATTGGCGGATGTCGCGCTGGCCTGACACGCAGATGCGGTTACGCCCCGTTCCCTTTGCCTGATAGAGCGCCAGATCGGCATTGTGCAGGACTTTTTCGAAGACTTCGGCATCCTTCCGGACGGCGACGCCAATCGATATGGTGACACCGATCCGCATCTCCTGATAATCGACCGGCACGGCCTCGATACTCGCACGCAGCCTTTCGCAAACATCCAGGAACGATTGCAGCCCGGTTTCCTGCACGACAACGAACTCCTCGCCGCCCATTCTGGCAACGCTGGCGGAGGCAGCGAAGGCGGCGCGTATCCGCTGTGCGACACTGGAAATCACCGCATCGCCTGCCAGATGGCTGAATCTGTCGTTCACGGCCTTGAAATGATCGATATCGAGGAAGGCGACGCAATAATGCGGGCCGAGATCGATACATCCGGCATAAAGCCCAAGGCGATTGCTGAGGCCCGTCAAGGCGTCCGTATGGCTCAGATACAGAAATCGCTCATGCGATTGCGCCAGAAGCTTCACTTCCCTGGCATTCAGCCAGCAAACCAGCAGCGTTATCGTAAACGAGATTGCGGCGGACAGGGTAATGCCAAGGATAAGCCCGTTGACGAGATCCGTTACCAGCCCGAACTCCGCCAGCAGAAGCAGACCGAAGAAACAGATAAGAACAGCTATGACCGTGACGACACAGGCGACCCGGATTGCAAATTCCAGCGGTTCAAGCCGCCGGCGGCGCTCCGACGTCGCAATCGAAAAACTCATCATCTCGATCAGTTTTTTCCAGAGACCCAATACCATCCCCAGCAGCGCCCAATCATCTAACGTCGTCGAAAACTCTAATATAAATCGTCTAAAATATTGGAGAGGGCCGACACCCTCTCCACTTTCATCTTGCTATAGACCATAACAATTGATCGACCGTTACGATAAACGCCAACGGCCGCATCAACGCAAGGTTTTGTCGCCAACCATACCGGCCAACACCGGATTTCAGCTTCCGAGGAACGGCTCCACCTCACGGCCCGGCATGAAAAGACCAAGCCGCTTGATTTCCCATTCCAGCCGGATGCCCGACTTTTCGAACACGCGCTTGCGGATGGTCTCGCCCAGATATTCCAGATCGTAACCGGTCGCATGGCCGGTATTGATCATGAAATTGCAATGCAGCGACGACATCTGCGCGCCGCCGATGACCAGACCGCGACCGCCCGCCTCATCGATCAGCTCCCAGGCGGAATGACCTTCGGGATTCTTGAAGGTGGAACCGCCCGTCTGCTCGCGGATCGGCTGCACGGTTTCGCGGTGGTGGCGCACGGCATCCATATCGGCACGGATTTTCGCCTTGTCTTCGGGATAGCCCTCAAACAGCGCGCCCGTGAAGATCAGGCCCGCATCGGCGCCGGAATGGCGATAGCTGTAGCCCATATCGGCGTTCGAAAGCACATGCTGGTTGCCCTGACGGTCGACCGCATAGACCTCTACTACCCGCTCGCGCGTCTCGCCGCCGTTGGCGCCCGCATTCATGCGCAGCGCACCGCCGATGGAGCCGGGAATGCCGTAATAGAAATGGAAACCGCCGATGCCATTATCCATGGCCATCGCCGCAATATGCTTGTCCGGGCAGATCGCGCCCGCCTTGATGCGGTTTTCACCCGCAAGCTCCACTTGGCCGAAGCCCTTGGCCGACAGACGGACGACAACGCCAGGAATGCCGCCATCGCGCACGAGAAGGTTCGAACCGACGCCGACCACGGTCAACGGCACGTCTTCCGGCAGAATTTTCAGAAAGGCAATCAGATCGTCGGTATCGTGCGGCTGGAACATCACCTCCGCAAGACCGCCGGCTCTGAACCACGTCACGCGGTCCATGGGCGCATCCGGTGTCAGACGTCCCCGCAATTCATTTACCCCGTCGCCGAGCCTCCCCAGCAATTTAACCCCATCGACCTGTCTCATTCAGACTTTCCTGATATGCTCTTCAATTCCGAAGGCAGTACTGCTGCCCATTGCGTGATATTTCCAGCCCCCAAGAGAACCACGAAATCACCCGGATTCGCAATGCCTGCAACCACTGAGGCGAGATCGTCCCGTTTCTCGAGAAAACGGGCGTCACGGTGCCCGGCGGCCTTGATGGCCGAAACCAGCGCTTCCGAGCTTGCGCCCTCAATCGGATCTTCGCCCGCGGCATAGACCGGAGCAAGGATAATCGTGTCGGCATCGTTAAAACAATGCGCGAAATCGTCGAACAGGCTGGAAAGGCGGCTATAGCGGTGCGGCTGGTGCACGGCGACGATGCGGCCCTTGCAGGCTTCCCGCGCCGCCTTCAGCACGGCCTTAATCTCCACCGGATGGTGGCCATAGTCATCGAAGACCTGCACCCCGTTGGCTTCGCCCGTCAGCGTGAAGCGCCGCTTGACGCCGCCGAAGGAGGCAAGGCCCTTTTTGATGTCGGCTTCCGAAATACCGAGACGATTGGCAACCGCAATCGCCGCCGTCGCGTTCGAGACGTTGTGGCGGCCGGGCATCGGCAGAACGAGGTCCTTGAAGGAAAATATCTTGCCGGTACGACGACGGCGGATTTCCACGTCGAACACCGAGCGCGTGCCGTCGATGCGTACATTCGAAAAACGCACGTCGGCCTGCGGGTTCTCGCCATAGGTGATGACCTTGCGGTCCTCGATCCGGCCGACCAGTGCCTGCACTTCCGGATGATCGAGGCACATGACGCCGAAACCGTAGAAAGGCACGTTCTCGACGAACTGACGGAAGGCAGCGCGCACGGCATCGAAATTGCCGTAATGGTCGAGATGTTCGGGATCGATATTGGTGATGACAGCCACATCGGCCGGCAGCTTCAGGAAGGTGCCGTCGGACTCGTCGGCCTCCACCACCATCCACTCGCCCTCGCCCATGCGGGCATTGGTGCCGTAAGCATTGATGATGCCGCCATTGATGACGGTCGGGTCGAGATTGCCGGCTTCCAGCAGGGTCGCGACCATGGAGGTGGTCGTGGTCTTGCCATGGGTGCCGCCAATGGCGATGGCGTTACGGAAACGCATCAGCTCGGCCAGCATTTCGGCCCGGCGAACGATCGGCAGGTGCTTTTCACGCGCCGCGATGAGTTCCGGATTGTTCTTCTTGATGGCGGTGGAAACGACCACGACCTCGGCATCGCCGATATTATCCGCCGTATGACCGACGAAAACCTCGATGCCCTTGTCGCGCAGGCGCTGCACATTGGCGCTGTCGGCCTGATCCGACCCCTGAACGCGATGGCCGAGATTGTGAAGCACTTCGGCAATGCCGCTCATGCCGATCCCGCCTATGCCGATGAAATGCACAAGGCCTATGGCTTTCGGCATCTTCATGCCCCAACTCCTTCATTCTTCTTCTTGAATTCCTGTACGGACCGGCCGGAAGCAATCGCCTCCACCAGATCGGCCAGCACATCCGCCGCATGCGGTTTGCCCGTCGCCTTTGCCGCCGCCGCCGTTACCGAAAGACGGTCCGGCTCCGAAAGCGCTGAGGACAGCAGGCCGGAGAGCTTCTGCGGCGACAGTTCCGCCTGCTTGATGACGCTTGCCCCGCCAGCCGCCGAAAGCGCTGCCGCATTGGCGGCCTGATCGTGATCGAGCGCATGCGGATAGGGTACGAGGATCGACGGACGGCCGATCACCGAAAGCTCCGATACCGTCGAAGCGCCCGAGCGGCTGATGACCAGATCGGCCTCGCCGATACGCGACGCCATATCGCCGAAGAAGGGCGAAACATCCGCTTTCACGCCGAGCTTCTGATAGGAGGCGATTACGCTGTCCTTGTCTTCCGGCCGCGCCTGCTGGGTGACGACGATGCGCTTGCGCTGCTCATCCTTCAGCAGGCAGATCGCCGCAGGCACCGCGCTCGAGAAAAACTGCGCACCCTGGCTGCCGCCGAAAACGACAAGCTGGAATGTCTCACCCGTCTGCGAGGGCGTATAGGGTATCTCCGACGCCGCCAGCACGGCCGGGCGCACGGGATTGCCGGTCGCCACGGTCTTGTCGGAATATTGACCGTTGGCGGGTGGCAGGAAACCGCCGGCAATCGCTTTCACCCGGCCTGCCAGCGCCTTGTTGGCGCGGCCCATCACCGCATTCTGCTCGTGAATGATGGAGGGAACGCCAAGCCCGGTCGATGCCAGGAGCGGCGGCACGGTGGGATAACCGCCGAAACCGACAACTGCGACAGGCTTCAGTTTCGCCACCAGCCGACGCGCGGCGCGCAGACCAACCCACAGCTTCCAGAGCGAACGCGCCACGGAAATCGGGTTTTTCGAGCCGATGGTGGCTGACGGCACGACATGGATTTCATCCGCCGGGAACTTGCCGGCATAACGCTCGGCGCGGCTGTCGGTGACGAGATGCACCTGATAACCGCGTTCCTTCAGCGTATGCGCCAAGGCCTCGGCTGGAAAGACATGGCCGCCGGTTCCCCCGGCGGCAAGAAGAACAATACCCTTGCTCATGATCGTTTACTCCGCGGGAACGCCGGAACCGACGCGGAAGAAACTCCGCTCCTGCGCCCGCTTTTCGGGTCTGTGGCGTGTCAGCGCCAGAAGGAAGCCGGCGGTCACGCAGATCGCCATCATCGACGAACCGCCATAGGAAATCAGCGGCAGCGTCATGCCCTTGGCGGGCATCAGTTCCAGATTGACGCCGATATTGATCATCGACTGCATGCCGATCTGCAGCACGAGGCCGGCCACGGCGAAGCGGCAGAAATCGTCCTTTTCCTTAAAGGCGTGCGACAGGCCGCGCAGCACGATGAAGGCGAAGATCGCCACCAGGAACATACAGAAAACGATGCCGAATTCTTCCGCAGCCACCGAGAAGATGAAGTCGGTATGGCTGTCGGGAATGATGCGCTTGACGATGCCCTCGCCCGGTCCGCGTCCGAACCAGTCACCGCGAATGATAGCCTCACGCGCCGTATCCACCTGGAACGTATCGCCTTCGCCCGTCCAGAAACGGTCGATACGACCGGCCACGTGCGGCAGCATCAGATAAGCGGAGATGATGCCGCCGACGCCGACGCCGCCGAGCATGATGATCCAGAACCACGGCACGCCGGCCATGAAGAACATGCCGCCCCAGACCACCGACGTCAGGATCGTCTGGCCGAAGTCCGGCTGGGCGATCAGGAGCGCCGCCACGATGCCGAAGGTGATGATGGCGAAGAGATTGCCGGGAATTTCAGGATGGCGCGCCCGTTCGGCAAACAGCCAGGCGCAGACGATGACGAAGGCCGGCTTCATGAATTCCGACGGCTGGATCGAGAAGGTGCCGATGGAAATCCAGCGCCGTGCACCCTTGACCTCGATGCCGAAGAATAGCGCGAAGATCATCATCAGCAGCGAAGCGATGAGCATGATGACCGCGACGCGTCGCACCTGACGCGGCGACAGGAAGGACAGGCCGACCATGATCGCCAGCGATGGCACCATGAACATCGCCTGACGCTCGACGAAGAAGAAACTGTTGAGGCCGATGCGCTCGGCAACCGCAGGCGAGGCCGCAAAGGACAGCATCAGACCGATGCCCATCAGCGCGATGAACGCCGCCAGAAAGAAACGGTCGATGGTCCAGAACCACTCCGCGACCGGACCGCGATCAACTCGGCTTACCATGGCCTTCAGCCCCCTTTTCCAGAGTCAACCAGCATCGTCATGCCATCGAGCGCCGCGACCTGCGCGACGAACGAATCGCCTCTGATCTCAAAGTTCTTATATTGATCGAAGCTTGCGCAAGCCGGGGATAACATCACGATATTGCCGGCAGTCGCATCTTTTTCCGCATCCGCCGCCGCATGTTGCACGGCCTTGTCCAGCGTGCCGGATATTTCGTAAGGCGCGGCTTCGCCCAGCGTCGCGGCAAATTCCGCTGCCGCTTCGCCGATCAGATAGGCCTTGGCGATGCGCGGGAAAAGCGGCGAAAGGCTGGTGATGCCGCCTGCCTTGGGCAGACCGCCGGCGATCCAATAGATTCGGTCGAAACTTGAAAGCGCCGGTGCCGCAGCATCGGCATTGGTGGCCTTGCTGTCGTTGACGAAGGTGACATTGCCACGTCGGCCGACCGGCTGCATGCGATGCTTGAGACCGGGGAAAGACTTCAGGCCTGCGCGAACTTCCTCTTCGGAAACCCCGACGGCAAGGCAGGCGGCGATTGCCGCCGCCGCATTCTGCGCATTGTGGCTGCCGCGCAGGGTCTGGATACCGTCGAGATCGGTGAGCAGCGAAGAAGTGCCGCCATGCGCACGGAAAATGCGGCTGCCTTCGGCATAAAGACCTTCGGAAACGACATTGCGCTTGGAAATGCGCTCCACCTTGACACCGGCGCGTTCGATACGGTCGGCGATCAGCGTCGAATGGCTGTCGTCCACACCGACAATTGCCGTGCCGCTACCTGCCACCAGCCGTTCCTTGACGTCGGCATAATGCTGCATCGTGCCATGCCGGTCGAGATGATCCGGTGTGAGATTGAGAAGAATACCGGCGGTCGGATTGATCGTCGGTGCGAGATCGATCTGGTAGGACGAGCACTCGACAACGTAGAATCGCTGCGCCTTCGGCGGATCGAGGCTCAGCACCGCCGTGCCGATATTACCGCCAAGCTGCGTATCGCGGCCCGATGCCTTGAGAATATGCGCGATCAGCGCCGTCGTTGTGGACTTGCCGTTCGTGCCGGTGATGGCGATGAACGGGCAATCCGGCGCATGGGCGCGGCGCTCGCGAATGAAAAGCTCGATATCGCCGATGACCTCGACGCCCGCCGCACGCGCAAGGTCCACCGACCAATGCGGTTTCGGATGCGTCAGAGGCACGCCGGGCGCCAGCACGAAAGACGAAAACGAGTGCCAGTCTATCGTTCGCAGGTCCGCCGTCGCAATACCCTCGGCCTCGGCTTTGGCGACGCTGTCGGGATTGTCGTCGAAAGCAACGACATCCGCCCCGCCGGCGACCAGCGCCCGGGCCGTGACGAGACCCGAACCGCCAAGCCCGAAGAGAGCGACCTTCTTACCTTTGAACGACGTGACCGGGATCATCGCTCACCTCAGCTTCAGGGTGGCGAGGCCGAGCAGCGCGAGGCCAACGGAGATGATCCAGAAACGGATCACCACCTGGCTTTCCGTCCAGCCTTTTTTCTCGAAATGATGGTGGATGGGCGCCATCAGGAAGACGCGCCTGCCAGTGCGCTTGAACCAGAACACCTGAATGATGACCGACAGCGTCTCCATGACGAAGAGACCGCCGACGATGACCATGACGATTTCGTGCTTGGTGGCGACAGCGATGGAACCGATGAGACCGCCAAGCGCCAGCGAACCCGTATCGCCCATGAAGATGGCGGCGGGCGGCGCGTTGAACCACAGGAAGCCGAGGCCTGCGCCAATGACCGCGCCGACGATGACGGCGAGTTCACCCGTGCCTGGCACGAAATTGATCTGCAGGTAATTGGCGAAAACCGCGTTGCCGGCGAGATAGGCGATCACGCCGAAGGTCGCGGCGGCGATCATGACTGGCACGATGGCGAGACCGTCGAGGCCGTCCGTCAGGTTCACCGCATTGCCAGCGCCGACGATGACGAAAGCACCGAACAGCACGAAGAAATAGCTCAGATTGATCACGAATTCCTTGAAGAACGGAAAGGCGATGGAGCTGCCGAGCGTGCCGCCATGCGGTGCGGAAGCAAGCGCCATCTTCATCATGAAAAACACGGCAATCGCCGCGATCAGGAATTCGATGCCGAGACGGGCCTTGCCGGAAAAGCCCTTGTCGCTCTGCTTCGTCACTTTCAGATAATCGTCGTAAAAGCCGATTGCCCCGAAACCAAGCGTCACCATCAGAACGGCAACGACATAGACGTTCGACAGGTCGCCCCACAGCAGCGCACCGCCGAGAATGCCGGCAAGGATCATCAGGCCGCCCATGGTCGGCGTGCCGGCCTTCTTGAAATGCGTCTGCGGACCATCGGCGCGGATCGGCTGGCCCTTGCCCTGGCGCACGCGCAGCGAATTGATGATCGCCGGCCCGAACAGGAAAACGATCAACGCAGAGGTGAACATCGCCGCACCCGCCCGGAAGGTGATGTACCGGAAGAGGTTGAAGATTTGAATTTTATCCGACAGTTCGACGAGCCAGATCAGCATAATTGCCCTTTCAAAAGGCTATTTCAGACTTGGCGTTCCGTCTCGGGGAATGCCGGATACTTGTCAAGCAGTGCGGCGACAATCTTGC
Source organism: Agrobacterium sp. D14 (assembly GCF_001526505.1). NCBI lineage: Bacteria > Pseudomonadati > Pseudomonadota > Alphaproteobacteria > Hyphomicrobiales > Rhizobiaceae > Agrobacterium > Agrobacterium sp. D14. Next base: position 79,660 of record NZ_ASXX01000013.1, on the reverse strand, counting down.
CGAAACCGAGCCCAAGTGACGATTTTACCATCAGCGCGTCTCCCGGTTGCACCCACTGCAGGGCGAAATCGGTCAGTTCCGCCGTCGTCGGGAACCAGATGACGGTGACGCTGTCGGGCAGCGCATCGCGCAGCGCCGCCATCGCCTCACCCGCCAGCCAGACATGTTCGATACCGGCCGCGAGCAGTGGGCCCGCCAACTCTTCATGCAATTGCGCGGAAAACTCGCCCATCTCCAGCATGTCGCCGAGAACGGCGACGCGCCGACCGTGACCCTGCGTTTCCGTTTCCGCCAGCACGGCAATCGCCGCGCGCATGGAAGCAGGATTGGCATTGTAGCTTTCATCGATCAGCAGGAAGGTCCCGCCGTTGATTGCCAGCTGATGGCGCTGGCCGCGCCCCTTTACCGCCTCGAGCGTTCCCAGCGCCTCGAAGGCGCGGTCGAGATTGGCGCCGGTGACGGCAACGGCGCCCAGCACGGCCATGGCGTTATCGGCAATGTGCCGGCCGGGAATATTGATGTGCAATTCGCTGGTTTCGCCGTTCAGGATCGCCCAGATTGTCGAGCCCGTCGTCGTGCTCTCGAAATCCGCGAGGCGGAAATCCGCCTTGGCATGCTGCCCGAAGGTGAGGATATGTTCGATGCCCTGTTCCTGGGCCGCTTCTTCAAGCTGTTCGAACTGGGCGTTATCGCGGTTGAGAATGACGGAACCGCCCTCCTCCAGACCCTCGAAAATCTCCGCCTTGGCGGCGGCGATCTCCTCGATGTTTTTGAAATTGCCGAGATGGGCCGGCGCTATGGTCGTGATGATCGCCACATGCGGGCGCACCAGTTTCACCAGCGGCCGGATTTCGCCGGAATGGTTCATGCCGATTTCGAACACGCCGAATTCCGTGTCCGCCGGCATGCGCGCCAGCGTCAGCGGCACGCCCCAATGGTTGTTGAAGGAAGCCACCGCCGCATGCACCCGGCCTGAAGGGGCGAGCGCCTGCCGCAGCATTTCCTTGGTCGTGGTCTTGCCGACCGAACCGGTCACCGCAATGATGCGCGCCGACGTTCTTTCACGCGCCGCGACGGCGAGCTTGCCAAGTGCGGCAAGCACGTCTTCCACCACGATCATCGGCACGGTCAGGCGGCCGAGCGCCGGCAGCTTGGCCTCGGCAACGACCAGAAGTCCCGCCCCGTTCGCAACGGCGAAGCTGGTGTAATCATGACCGTCCACCCGGTCGCCCTTGATGGCGAAGAACGCTTCGCCCGGCTTGACCGTCCGGCTGTCGATGGAAATGCCGGTGATTCCGGTCGGCAGGTTGCCCACGGGGCGTCCTGCCGTGATGGCGATCATGTCGGCGACTGTCCATAACCAGCTCAAATCTTGGATCCTTCCAGCCCTGCCAGTGCAGCGCGCACCTGTTCATGATCGGAAAACGGCAGCGTTACCGAACCGACGATCTGCCCCTCTTCATGCCCCTTGCCCGCGACGATCAGCGTATCTCCATGCGAAAGCAGCGACACCGCATGGCGGATAGCGTCCGCCCTGTCGCCGATTTCCAATGCGCCGGGCGCTGCCGCCATGACTTCGGAACGGATCGTTGCAGCATCTTCCGAACGCGGGTTGTCGTCGGTGACGATGACGATGTCGGAAAGCCGCGTCGCAACATCGCCCATGATCGGGCGCTTGCCCTTGTCGCGGTCGCCGCCGCAGCCGAAGACGGTGATGATGCGGCCCGAGGTGAAGGGCCGGACCGAGGTGAGCACATTTTCCAGCGCATCCGGCTTGTGGGCGTAATCCACATAGGCAAGCGCACCGTTCTTCGTCTGGCCTACGAGTTCCAGACGGCCGGCGGCGCCGATCAGCTTTTCAAGCGCCTTCAGCGCGGTTGCTGCGGGAACGCCGGTGGACATGGCAAGACCGGCTGCGACGAGAGCGTTCGCAACCTGAAAATCACCCGCCAATGGGATGTCGACTTCATAAATCTCACCGTCATGATGCACTTCGATCATCTGCTTGTGACGGAAGTGCTCGACACGCTTCAGGGCCAGATATTCGCCCTTGCGACCGACCGTGCGCACATCGAGACCGGCTTCGCGCGCCGCGCGGATCGCCTGTTGCGACCATGGATCGTCGGCGAAGATCACGGCGGGAGCGCCCTTTTCCATCAGCGTATCGAAGAGCCGCATCTTCGCGGCCATATAATCCTCGACGGTCGGATGATAATCCATGTGGTCGCGGCCGAGATTGGTGAAACCGGCGGCTGCCAGCCTCACTCCATCGAGACGGCGCTGGTCGAGACCATGGCTGGACGCCTCCATCGCCGCATGCGTCACACCTTCGGCCGCAAGTTCGGCCAGAAGCGCATGCAGCGTTACCGGATCGGGCGTGGTGAGCGCGCCGTAATCCTCGCGGCCGGGTGCAATCACACCTGTCGTGCCGATCTGTGCGGCGGCATGGCCGGCGAAAGCCCAGATTTGCCGCACGAAGGAAGCAACGGACGTCTTTCCCGCGGTGCCGGTGACGGCGACCATGGTTTCCGGCTGTTTTCCATAAAAACGGGAAGCGGCAAGGGAGAGATAGAGGCGTGGATCGGTGACCGAAAGCACCGGCACATCGGCATCCAGCGCGTGTCCGGAAACGACGGCGACCGCACCCTTGGCAACCGCGTCCTTCACATAGGCCGCGCCATCCGCCCTGGTGCCCGCAACCGCCACGAACAGGCTGCCGGGCGCAGCCTTGCGGCTGTCTGCGGTGATCCCCCCGATTTCGATCGCCCCGATCTCAGACAGGAGCAATTCTTTCAATTCCGGAAACGCATTTCCGGATATATCTCGCAAATTCATCGACTGTGTCCGTCTTGTCCCCCCGGCGCGAATCGCCGGAACATCATAAGCTAACAATCAATAAGACACGAGCAAGGCCGAGCCATCCTTGCCGAACTTCGGCTTCACGCCCAGCACGGCCGCCGTGCGGGTGATGATATCGCGCACCATCGGCGCTGCGGATGTGCCGGCGAGTGCCGCGCCATTGCCCTTGTCCGTCTTCGGCTCGTCGATGAAGGACAGCACGACATATTGCGGATCGTCCATTGGAAAGGCCGAGAGGAAGGCGTTGAAGTTCTTGTCGTGCACGTAGCGGCCGTTGACGACCTTGTCGGCCGTGCCGGTCTTGCCGCCGACGTTGAAACCATCGACGCGCGCGTTGCGGCCCGAACCGTTGACACCGTTCCACTCGAACAGGAAACGCATGTCCTTGCTGGCGCCCGGTTTCAGAACCTGCTTGGCCACCTGATCGGCCTGTTCGCGGGTGCGCGGCAGGAAAGTCGGTTCGATCAGTTTGCCGCCATTGACGAGTGCAGCGCCGGCAACCGCCGTCTGCAGCGGTGTCGTGGAAACACCGTGGCCGAAGGAAATGGTAATCGAGTTGATCTTCTTCCATTCGCGCGGCTGCGACGGCAGCGCCACTTCCGGCAATTCGGTCTGCATGCGGGTCAAAAGGCCAAGCCGGGTGAGGAATTCCTTGTGGCCTTCCGTTCCCACCGTGTCGGCAATCTTGGCCGTACCGATGTTGGAGGAATACTGGAAGATTTCCGGCACCGAAAGCATCCGGCCCTTGCCGTGGAAGTCCTTGATGGTGAAACCGCCGATGCGGATCGGATAACGCGCATCGAAGGTATCGCCGAGACGAACGCGGCCCGAATCGAGACCCATGGCAATCGTGAAGGACTTGAATGTGGACCCCATTTCGAACGTGCCGTTCGACATGCGGTTGAGCCAGCCTTCCTTGGCGCCTTCCGCCGGGTTGTTCGGATCGTAATCCGGCACGGAGGCCATGGCGAGGACTTCGCCGGTATGCACGTCCAGAACCACCGCGCCGGCGCCGATCGCCTGGAACTTGGTGATGGCCGAGGTCACGACTTCGCGGACAATGGACTGCACGCGCAGATCGATGGAAAGCTTCACCGGCTCCAGCGGCTGGTCGCTGGTCATGCCGAGCGCCGTCAGATCGGCAAGGCCCTGGCTGTCGACGTAACGTTCCATGCCGGCAACGCCGCGATTGTCGATATTGACGTGACCGACGACATGCGCGGCGGTCGGCCCGCCGGGATAAAAGCGGCGCTTTTCCGGGCGGAAGCCGACGCCTGGAATGCCGAGCGCCAGAATCTGGCTCTGCTGCTTCGGCGTCAACTGGCGGCGCAACCACTGGAAGCGCGAATTGGAGGAAAGCTTCTGATAGGTGCTGCGCTGGTCGAGATCCGGCAGAACCGTCCGCAGCTTCTCGATAGCCTCATCGATATCGACGATGCGGTGCGGTTCGGCAAACAGCGAAACGGTGCGAATATCGGTGGCCAGCACCTCGCCATTGCGGTCGAGAAGATCGGGACGCGACGCCATCAAGCGGTCGGCGGGTGCGATGCTCGACACCGTTTCCTGCTCCGCCATGCCATATTGCACGAGACGCCCGCCAACGACGGCGTAAAAGGCCACGAAACCGAAAATGATCAGGCCGACACGGCTTTTCGCCTGGGCGGCGCGCTTCTTGCGCGCGCCTTCAAAGGCCGCATGATCGGTGTAGACGCCGGTGGTGCTGGCGGAAAAATGAGCCTTGCTCTTCAAAACCATGACGCGGGAGAGAAAAGACATCAGCGGTTCACCGATCCTGTTATCGTGTCATCCATGTCGTCGGTTTCATCGCCCGCGACGGCGGAGACGGCCGGAGCCGCTGTGGGACGGGAAACACGCGCCCGGGGTGTCGGAACCGGAGTGCCGTTGACGGCAATCTGGCCCGCCGGCGGTGATTTCTTTTTGGTGGCCGCACCAAGCGTCGCACCCGGCTTGGAACCGTTGACGGCGGCGGCAATGACATCCTCGACGCTCATGCCTTCCGGCTCGGGCGGCTGCGGCAGTTGCGAGCGCAGCATGGGCAGTTCGCGCGGCTGCGCCAATTGCGTCGGCAGCGTCGGCGAAAGGCCAAGCTCGTCCTGATAGGCATTCACGAGCCGGTGCAGACGGTTCGGCTGCGTCAAGAGCGCCCAGTCGGCCCTCAAAAGATCGATCGTATCCTTCTCAAGCTTGATCTCGGCCTCCAGCTTGCGGACCTCCTCAAGCTTCAGATCGGCCTTGTGCTTGATCGAATAGGTCACGACGGCCGCAGCGACCATCACACCCATCAAGATGACATCGAAAGTGCGCAGCATATCAGCCTCCCATCTTTTCAAGGCTGGCGAGATCGGGAAGCTCGAAGATCGAATAATCCGCCGCGCGCGCCGGTGCGGTCGTGCGCAGACCGGCCCGCAGTTTCGCGGATCGGGCACGCGGATTGAGTTCCGCCTCCTCATCGCTGGCGGCGATCATCGGCTTGCCGATATTATCGAAAATGGCGGGCTTGTCCTCCACCATCGGCAGGTGCCGGGAACCGGCGGCCTTGCCCGAACGGTCGGAGAAGAATTTCTTGACGATACGGTCTTCCAGTGAATGGAACGTGACGACGACCAGCCGGCCGCCGGGTTTCAAAACCTGCTCGGCGGCAAAAAGCGCCTGCGCCAGCTCGCCCAGCTCGTCATTGACGAAAACGCGCAGCGCCTGAAACACCCGCGTTGCGGGATGAATCTTGTCTTTGGCCTTACGCGGCGTGACGATTTCGATGAGGCCCGCCAGATCGCGGGTGGTGCGGAACGGCTCTTCCGCCCTCTTCTTCTCGATGGCGCGGGCGATGCGGCCCGGCTGCTTTTCTTCACCGAGAAAACCGAAGATGCGGATCAGATCGCTGACCTTCGCACGGTTGACGACATCGGCCGCCGAAACGCCGGAACCCGACATGCGCATATCGAGGGGGCCGTTTTTCTGGAAGGAAAAACCGCGCTCGGCCTCGTCGATCTGCATGGAGGAAACGCCGATATCCAGAACGACGCCATCGAGCCCGCCTTGCGGGGCATGCTTCGCGAGATCGGAGAATTGCGACTGGATGAGGCTCAAACGGCCGCCATTGGCGGCAACCATCGCCTGACCGCCGGCGATCGCGGTCGGATCGCGGTCGAGCGCGATGACATCAGCGCCCTGATCGAGAATGGCCTGGGTGTAGCCGCCGGCGCCGAACGTGCCGTCGAGAATGATCTTGCCGGATGATGGCTCCAGCGCGGCAATGACTTCGCGAAGCAGGACCGGTATGTGACGCTGAGGTCCGCCATCGGCATCAGAAGATCGTCCGCCAGAATTCGCCGCCATTCCGTGTCCCCGTCCTAGGCGGGGCGAGCAGCCGAAAAACCGCGCCCCGCTCTTGCTTCCGCCTGCGCCGCCAAAAACGCATTCGGTTGCCAAAGCTGAAAATGATCCGCCCGTCCGACGAAGGTGACCTCGGTGGATATGCCGGTGAATTCCCGCACGAAATCCGTCACCATCAATCGACCTTCCTGGTCGAGCTTCATGAAAACGCCGCCGCCGTGAACCAGCAGCGACATCGCGTTCGCCTCGGGCGAGAAGGCATCCATCGACGCAATCTGCCGCTCGTAGCGCTCCAGCAAATCCGGACCGCCGACACTGATGGCCGGAAAGGCGAAATCCTGAAGACAATAAAGCTCCTGAATGCCGCGCCTGACCAGCACCGAACGAAACGGAGACGGAACCGAAACGCGCCCCTTGGCGTCGATCCTGTTCGTCACGTTCGATAAAAAGCGGTCCATTACTCAACTCGCCAAAACCGCATTCCGCAAAGCGAACCATCCACTTTGCAGACGACACCGGTACGCACGACACATCGCCAAGCGCCAGGGCGACGTGCCCTGCAGCAGCCCCTCGTAGGCTCCTCACTCGTTTCAGCGATTGCGGGTCAAAAACACGACCCAATGTGGTGTGCATTTGGGATATCATGGGACACTATGGGCGTCAATGGGAGAAGCCGGCACGATACCGACTTCGCATCGGAAATTCATAAGCCGTTAAGTTTAACGAATGGTTTACCGGGGCGCGCGGCGATACGCTTTCACGGCACGGGAAGACGCGGTGAATGCGCTGTTTTTCTTTGTAAAAACAAGGAAATGGCCACATTATCCGGCTTCACGGGCAGATGGGTCAGGTCGTCAACGTCAGAAAATAATGGAATCGATGAGAAGCTCAGTCACGATGGTTTCCATCGCTGCGCTCTATATCCGCATTCTCGGGGCGCAGTGCTTCCTCATCAAACTCCTGGCCTTTAGCCAGAAGACGCAGAACAACCACATCGTCCTGCTCCACCACAAAAGCGACACTGGCGCTGCGTTCAAAACCGATTATGCGGAGTCCCACACGCAGTTCGTTACGCACCGAGCCCCGTTCGGGAAAGACATTCAAAGTTGAAAGAAATATGCCGATGCGATCAATGTACCGATCTGCGACAGCGGACGACCCTGATTTGCCGGCGATATTTCGATGGATATGCACCAGATCGGTCTGCGCTTCGGGTGACAGGCGCACAACGTAATACTTCATTTAAAAGCGTTTCCAGCAAAAACATGCGGCAACTTGGCATTACGAATTGCATAAATATAAATAGATAAAGGGCTTCCGAGAGGTGGGAGCTACGTGCGCCCCTCACCCTTGGCAATACGCGCCCTGACCTCAGCCAAACCTTCACTGAGAGGCTTGGCCCTGCCCGGATCTGCTTTGTGAGCATCGTATGCGGATGTCACCTCTTCCTGCAACCACCGCTCCACGGCCGCATCGCGGGCTGCCAGGGTGCGAAGGCCATCACGGATAACCTCGCTCTCCGTCGCATATTCGCCGGAAGCGACCTTTGCCTTGACCATTTCCGCCATTTCCAGGGGAAGTGTGATGCTGAAAGCTTGGGTGGTGCGCATGGTTTTCGCCTTTCATTCACCCTTGTATCACACGGTATGATTTAATCATACACATTCCTGATTATCCATGGGGCAAGCGGCATGTACGAGCCGCCGCAAGATCGAGGAAAATTCGCCAGTTGGCCTGTAAGCCGGGTTCTGTATGGCCCCGGTTTGACCCGGAACGTGGCAGCCATTCATCTGGGACGGCATTTGCATGCCGCCTCGCGCAACCCACCCGGATGACGGGCCTGGAAACCGGCTGTGAACGGGCTTTCGCCCGCCCCATGTCATCCCTATTCGGTCTTGCTCCCGGTGGGGTTTACCTTGCCGCCGCTGTTACCAGAAGCGCGGTGGGCTCTTACCCCACCCTTTCACCCTTACCATGCGATGCATGGCGGTTTGCTCTCTGTGGCACTTTCCCTGGGGTCGCCCCCGCCGGACGTTATCCGGCACCGTATTTCCGTGGAGCCCGGACTTTCCTCACCTTACCGTCTTTCGACATTGGTAAAGCGCGGCTGCCCGGCCAACTGGCATGGGCTGCATAACCATGTTCCGAGGCGAAAGCCACCGAAAAGCGCAGGTAAGGATCAAAGAAATGCCGGCTTGAAATCCGTCGAAAAGGCGCCGTCGGCGATTTTTCCGTCTCGCAGCAGCAGAGCGCCGAGCCGTCCGATCTCATCGGAACTCTTGGCGGCCGTACCGTTGCCGCCGGTCAGAACCGCAATCTTCGGCGAGGCGGTGAAGCCGATGGCCGGATAACCGCTTTGCGTTTTGGAGACGACGCAGGCGGCCATCGAGACACGCGAGAGATCGATGGAAGGCACCAGCGATCCGACGATCTCAGAGAGATGATCACGCACGCTTTCGCGTCCGCCGGAGCGGAACCATTCCCGGATTTCCGGGTCGCTGCCGAGCCTCTTGTCGTCGGGATCGCCACCGATCTTCAGATAGAATTTGCCATCCGGATAGCGCACCGGCGGCAGAAGATAGATATGTTTCGTCGTGTCGCGCGGCTCATAGATCAGCGACGGCATGTCCGCATATTGATCCAGATCGCCCTCATCTACCTCGAAGAACGCGACGGTGCGTGCATAGACATCGAGGGCCACCGGCTGCGGCAGCAGATCTTTCGTGATCGAGAAGCCGCCGGCCGCCACCAGCACCCGATCTGCGGTATAAACCTCACCCGAGGCCGTATGAACCGATGCCCGGCCACCCTCTTCCCGCGCCGAGACGACGATATCGTCAATGAGCGTGACACCCGCCTTTTCAGCGAGAACAGCCTGCGCCTTCACCAGCCCACGCGGATTGACGTATCCGGCATTGTTTCTCTCGAATACCCCCTCGCAACCCGGCTCGAAGGAGAAATAGGGAAAGCGGCTTTCGAGGTTTTCCCCGTCCAGCAGTTCCGTGGACACGCCGAGCCGAGCCGCCGCCTTGCGGACATCGTCGACAAAAGGATTATCGCCGCCCCGTTCGGGCCCCACCATCAGGCAGCCGACCGGCGCATAAAATTCAACGCCGCTTCTGGCGGCAATATCGGCGTAACGCGCTATCGAGCGGTTGGCGAGCAGCGCCCAGTCGGCATCACCATCGATGGTGCGGGTAATCCGCGCCTCGTCATAGTGACTGGCGAAGACGCCCCGATGCGATTTGATGTCGGCCGGTTCGCCGGGGCCGATCAGCGCGACGCCATCCACCGTTTCGGCCAGATGGCGGGCGGCAGCTGCCCCCATCATGCCGCGACCCACGACGATGTATTTGAAATGTCCCGACATGCCGCCCTCTTCACCCGCTCACTTCCATCGCAACCTTGTAGCTGCTTCGCCCCTGAATGTCAGACGAAAACCGGCGACATTTCGGCGGCGAATTCATCCTCGGTCAACTGACCGTTCAAAAGCAGCATCGCGCCCAGCCGGCCGATTTCGTCCGAAGATTTGGCGGAGACGAAATTACCGCCGGTCAGAACCGCGATATTGGAGGATTGCGTATAGCCAATATAGGGATAGCTGCTGCGGGTGATGGAGGCGACACAGGAGCCTGAAGTGACCGGGCAGCCGGCAAGCTCCGGCATCAAGGAGAGCGCCCGCTTTTTCAGAAACTCCACCTCACCCGGCGTGCCGTCCGAATGGAACCAGTCAACCGCGTCAGTGAGCGTTTCAAGCCTGCCCTTTTCGCTCTCGCCGCCGATCTTCAGATAGACCTTGCCATCGGGATAACGCACCGGCGGCAGGATATAGACGATGTCGTCCTCGGTCTCCGCCAGTACGATGGTGGAAGGCATCGCACCGAACAGCGCCTGCCGCGCCTCATCCAGCTCGAAAAAGACGATGGTGCGGCCCGTGGCCGCCATATCGACCGGAGAAGGCAGAAGCTCGGCCATGTTGGTGAACCCCCCGGCCGCTACGATGAGTTTTTCAGCCGTATGAACCGCCCCTTCTCGAGTGGAAACCTCGACGCCATGGGAAGTATCGCGAATATGCGCCGCCGTCTGGCGCACAAGCCGCGCGCCCTGTGCGACGGCAATCGTGCATTGCGCCTTCACCAAGGCGCGCGGATTGACGTGGCCGGCATATTGCGCCTCGAAATAACCGCTATGGTCGGCCGGCAGGGAGAACATCGGAAACCGGCCAGCCAGCGCATCAGTGCCGAGTGTCTCTACACCGAGACCGAGACGGTCGGCCGAGGCAAGCGCGCGCGAGACATAGTCCCCCGCAAGCCCCTTGCCGTTTCCGGTGAACAGGCAGCCCGCTTCCGTAAAAAAGCGGATGCCGCTTTTGGCCTCGATCTCCGCATAACGGCGGATGGAGCGCTGCGCGAGTTCCGCCCAGACCGGATCGCTATCAAAACCGCGGGTAATACGCGCTTCGTCGTAATGGCTCGAAAACACACCCTGATGGGTCTTGCGATCGGCGGGTTCGTCCGGGCCGATCAGCGCCACGCCATCCGTTTGCACTGAGAGATGCCGCGCCGCAGCCGCTCCCATCATTCCGGCCCCGACGACGATATATTTGAAATCCGGCATGCCATGCTCCGTATCAGATTTGCTTCTGACTACAGCATGCCGGGCCGAACCGGAATCGCTTTTCGCAATTCCGCAGACGATCGATGGCGGCCTCAGCCGGCCAGCAGCGCCTGCACCTTGCCGCAATAACGCTTAGACACCGGGTTCATCCGGGTGGCGCCATGGCCTGCATTGTAACGCAGGATCGTGCTACACACCTGGCCGCCGCCAAGCTGATGCGCCGTCGCCAGATATTGCATGCCCCAGCGAATATTGGTCTCGGGATCGTAGAGCGCCTTGGTCGTGCCGCGATAGCCCATCATCCGCGCCGTCGCCGGCTTGATCTGCATCAGCCCGACCTCGCCTGCGCTGCCGCGGGCTTTCGGATTGAACTTGCTTTCCACCGAAACCACGGCATGCGCCAGATTGGTGGGAACGCCGTAACGCTTGGCATATTTGACGATCAGATCGGAATAGTCGTTCCTGAGCGAGGATGGCAGGCTCTTTTCGGGAATGGGATAACCGGGCTTGCGGAAGAAGGTCTCCAGCGTCACGGTTTTGGTCTTGACGTCCTCGTCTTTGGCAAAAGCAATCCCCGCCTGCGAAGCGAGCATAACAACGCCCGCCACGACAGCAACAACAACCCTGTTCATATGTAGAAAAAGTCTCCAGATCGGATGACAGAAACAATGAAGCGACACAAATAATCTGCGCCCGGAAAGTCGATCACGACCTTCCGCTGTCCGGTCTCCTTGATTGATATTGACGGCAGGTTCCCCTGAAGAACGACACCGCATGCAGTGACGTTCTTAAACTTCCTCAATGCGGATTAACTGTGGCACGGTAAAAAAAGCGACTTGAACGGCAAGAAAATCGGGAACGATTTTCCAGAATTCGCGTTCAGGCGGCCGAAAATCTCGGCAGGCTGGAGATAAGCCGATGCAACGTGTCGATGGTGGAGAAATCCGCGATGCCATCCACCAGAGCGGGACGGAAATGCCGCTGGAAGGCAGCCACGGCGCCTTCGGTTTTCTCGCAATAAGCGCCTGTAATTTCAACGCCATAACCATAGATGGACAGCATCGACTGCAGCGCTTCGACCGGCTGGCCATGATCGCCGCGCTGGAAAAAGCGGCCGCCACGGATCGGCGCAGGCTCCACCCAATGGCCGACACCGTGCTGCGACAGGATGTCCCACGGGAATTTTTCACCCGGATCGACCTTGCGGATCGGCGCGACATCCGAGTGCGCCAGCACCCTTTCCGGGGCGATAGACCAGCGCTGGCCGCAATCGCGACACAATTCGATGACGGCTTGCACCTGTTTCTTCGGAAATTCCGGCAGGCCGCCGGGATGGCCCTGATTGGCGATCTCGATGCCGATGGAGCGGGAATTGATGTCCTCATCCCCCGCCCAGATGCTTTTGCCCGCGTGCCAGGCACGGCGGGTTTCAGGAACCATCTGAATGACGCGCCCGTCTTCGAAGACGAAATAATGGCTGGAAACCTGACTTTTCGGATTGCAGAGCCACGACAGCGCGCCGTCGGCCGTCGTCATGCCGGTATAGTGCAGCAGGATAATATCGGGGCCGGCCACACCCAGCCTTTCGCCATGGTTAGGCGAAGGCGCAACGGCTGCGCCCCCGAAATCCGGGGTAAAATCCGGCAGACATTCACTCATGCGACGCGGCGTTCTTTCTCGATGGCCGCATAGGCGGCGTTGAGAGCCGCCATACGCTCATTCGCGGCCGCATGCAATTCCATGGGAACGCCGCGTGCAATGAGCTTGTCAGGATGGTGTTCGGCAACCAGCGAACGGTAACGCCGGCGAATATCGGAAAAATCGTCGGAAGGCGAAACGCCGAGCACGCGATAGGGGTCGCGCCCGTCCATATGGACATGCCGCGCCATGATCGTTTCGAAGTGATCTTCGGTGATACGGAAGATTTCCGCGATCCGGCCGAGGAAGGCCAGTTCCCGCTCATGGATCAGCCCATCGGCCTTGGCGATGTGGAACAGGCCGTCGATGACGCTTTCCAGCATCTCGCAATTGGCATGTCCGGAACCGCACAGACCGGCAAGCCGCTCCGCATAGGCCTCGTAACCGGCAACGTCCTGACGGGCGAGATTATAAAGACGGGCGACGTTCTTGGCTTCTTCTTCCGGAAAATCGAAGATTTGCCGGAAGGCGCGCACCTCGGCATCGTTGACGACACCGTCGGCCTTCGCCATCTTGGCGGAGAGCGCGATGATGGCCACGGAAAAGGAAACCTTGCGGCGCGTTTCCGGATCGCCCTCGAAAAGGGTGCGGATGGCTTCCACAACGCGCCCGAGCGCACCGCCTGCCGCGTCGCCGATTGCGCCGAGCAGACGTTCCCACAGGGATGAAATTTGCAGACAGGCGAAATCGAACATCATGCGACAAGCATGACGGGATATTGCCGCGAATGCAATATGTCCAGCCGACCGGCGGCATTAACTTTTATTCATCTTTGCGACAGTTTTGCTTCAGGAACAAGAGAGCCGCAGACGATGGGGCCATGGTTTTCCACAGACGACGGGGAGCCGGCCACCGGCTATGCCGATTGAAACGATTATATTCCGCCACTTTGCTCAAGCCGCTGAAAAACCGCGAGAAATCGGCGTTTTTCTTCATAAATTCACTTTACACCTACACGCGGCTGTCGCATCCATTTGCCAGACATGTCTTTGGGTATATGTGAAAAGGAGAGCCATGATGGCCAAACAGAAAGTCGCAATGCTGACCGCGGGTGGCCTTGCGCCCTGTCTCTCTTCGGCCGTGGGCGGCCTGATCGAGCGTTATAGCGACATTGCGCCTGATATCGACATCGTGGCCTATCGCTCCGGTTATCAGGGCGTGCTTCTGGGTGACCGTATCGAAATCACCAAGGATATGCGGGAAAAGGCGCATCTGCTGCACCGTTACGGCGGCTCGCCGATCGGCAACAGCCGCGTCAAGCTCACCAATGCCGCCGATTGCGCCAAGCGCGGTCTGGTCAAGGAAGGCGACAATCCGCTTCGCGTCGCGGCTGACCGGCTGGCGGCTGACGGCATCACCATTCTCCACACCATCGGCGGCGACGACACCAACACGACGGCTGCGGACCTTGCCGCCTATCTCGGCGCCAACGGCTACAATCTCACCGTTGTCGGCCTGCCGAAGACGGTGGATAACGACGTTGTGCCGATCAAGCAATCGCTCGGCGCCTGGACGGCCGCCGAAGTCGGCGCGTCCTTTTTCGACAATGTCAGCAACGAGCAGAGCGCAGCACCGAAAACCTTCGTCATCCACGAAGTCATGGGCCGCCATTGCGCTGGCTGACGGCCGCCACCGCCCGCGCCTATATCCAGAAGACCAGCGGCAATGACTATGTCGAAGGCCTGATGATGAACACGCAGATGAAGAACATCGACGGCATCTACCTGCCGGAAATGGCCTTCGACATCGAGGCGGAAGCCGAGCGCCTGAAGGAAATCATGGACAGGAACGGTTATGTCACGCTGTTCGTTTCCGAAGGTGCGGGCCTCGATTCCATCGTCGCCGAACGCGAAGCCTCCGGCGAGGCTGTCAAGCGCGACGCTTTCGGCCATGTGAAGATCGACACCATCAATGTCGGCGGCTGGTTCCAGAAGCAGTTCGCCAGCCTCATCGGTGCGGAACGCTCCATGGTGCAGAAATCAGGCTATTTCGCCCGCTCCGCCGCCGCCAATGGCGACGACCTGCGCCTCATTCAGGGCATGGTCGATCTCGCCGTCGAAAGCGCGCTCAACAAGGTCTCCGGCGTCACCGGCCATGACGAAGACCAGAATGGCAAATTGCGGACCATCGAGTTTCCGCGTATCAAGGGCGGAAAGCATTTCGACCTCTCTGCAAAATGGTTTACCGAAGTGATGGAACACGTCGGTCAGCCGTTCACAGCGGCCTGATTTTACGATAGGCTAAAATAATACGGCGACAGGGAGGGCAAGGAGGAAGAGAATGTCTGGACAGGCCTGGCTGATTTTTTGTGCAGCATGTGCCGTTGTGTTCGCACTCCCCTCTCCCCTTGTATTCTCTGTCGCCTCCTATGCCGCCATTCGCGGCAAAAAGACGGTCTTCGCCTCCGTCATCGGCGGCGCGCTCGGCATTGTCACGGCCATGACGATTTCCGCCATTCCGGTGGCCGGTCTCGCCTGGCTGCCGCAATCCTTCGTGGAAATCGTGCAATGGGCCGGCATCGGCTGGCTGATGCTGTTCCTCCTGTGGACCTTCGCCACGCCTGCCGCCCAGGCCGCCAATGCCGATAATGACAACCTGCCGGGCAAATCCTGGAGCGGTATTTTCCGCGATTGTTACGCCATTGCCGCCCTGCGCCCGCGCTACTTCGCTTTCTTTCTGGCGTTGCTGCCGCAATTCGTGTCCACCTCCGGCAATGCAATTGAAACGCTTGCCATGGCGCAGGCCGCCATCCTGCTTCTGGCGCTGGTGATTCTGACCGCGCAGGCGCTGTTTGCCGGGCCTACTCTGGCGATGGTGCGCCGCATGTCAGGCGATAAAAAAATCCGGCCGAAATACCGCACCCACTTCATTTCCGGCCGCGCCGTCAGCGCCGGATACAGGCGCATCGCGGCCTGAAAAATCGCCCGAAAGCCGGGGAGAAACGTCCCGGCTTGCCGCTATCCTTACAATAGGTTAATGAAGGCTCGACGGGACACTGCCTGCTTCGCTCGACGCGGGGGTATCGAAAGACAGGCATAACGAAGGCGGCAACATGCGAAATTCGGGAAAATTCCGCGGAAGAAGTGTACTTCTTCTGTCTTCCACCGTGGGTCTGGCACTGGCATTGAGCGCATGCACCAGCGTCGAATATACCGCAAAGGAAGGGCCGAACGGCCCGAAGATCGCAACAGTCAATCCCGCGACCACTCCTGCGCAAACATCGGCGCAGCCGGCAACGGCCGAAGCAGCAGCGGGCGCGACCCCGGCAGCAGCAGCAACGGTGCAGACCGCCGAAACCGCAACCTCTTCCCAGCCTGCAGCACTTCCCACCGCCGTCGCCGTTAAGGGCGGACGCGTGGCGCTGCCGCCGGCTTCTGAAATTGCTGCAGCCGCAGCCATCGCCGCCCAGATGCAACCGCAGCAGAACGAAGTCGCCCAAGCTGGTGTGACGGCATCTGCGCCGACCACAGCCACGGCACTCGCACCGACAAGCGCCACTCCGGCGGCCGCAGCCATCGAAACGGCTGACGTGGCGGCCAAGCCGGCTGCCCACAATGCCGCTGCCGATCTGCCGCAGGTGGTTGCCGTCAAGGGCAGCTTCCCGCCCGCACCGCCGCCGCCCGGTTCGCCCTCCATCGGCACCGAGCTGACGGCCGAACGCAAAGTCATTCCGCTGCCGAAGCCGGACAGTACGGTTCTGGCCTATGCCGCCGGCCCGACCAACGCCGCGCTTGCCGCCATCCGCCAGAACGAATCGATGACGACGCCGCTCAATTCGGCCCCGGCCGGACGCGAAAAGCTGAGCGGCCTTATTACCAAATACGCCACCATGTATGATGTGCCGGAAGATCTGGTTCACCGCGTGGTGCGGCGCGAAAGCATGTATAATCCCGGCGCCTATAGCAGCGGCAATTTCGGCCTGATGCAGATCAGGCACGCCACGGCTCGCTCCATGGGCTTCGATGGCCCCGCCTCCGGCCTGTTCGATGCCGAAACCAACCTCAAATACGCCGTCAAATATCTGCGCGGCGCATGGGTTGTGGCGGGCAACGACCGCGATAACGCGGTCCGGCTTTATGCGCGCGGTTATTATTACGACGCCAAGCGCAAGGGCATGCTGCACGTTCTGCGCAAGTGATGGCCTCCGGCTCCGTTATGCGAATGCAACCGCGCGGCTTTTCTTAAGCCGCCGGGTGTTTTCATTTCGTCATCCTGATTGGGCGGCGCGGGCTGGTTTTCCACCGACACCCCTATTCCCCGCCTTTGCCCACAGCCCCTGTCATCAAATTGTAGTGTCACGGCTGTAGACGCCTCTCAATCGACTGAGAGGTGAACATATGACGAGTGCGGCACCCAAGACCGGCTTCAGCAAGAACACGAAACTGAAGTCCGCATTGCTCCAGCACAAGGCACTCTCCAAAAGCGGTCTGTCCGAGCGCTTCTTCGGCGTCCTCTTTTCCGGCCTCGTCTATCCGCAGATATGGGAAGACCCGGAAATCGACATGGAAGCGATGGAGCTTGGCGAAGGTCATCGCATCGTCACCATCGGCTCGGGCGGCTGCAACATGCTGGCCTATCTCTCCCGCAATCCGGCCAGCATCGATGTCGTGGACCTCAACCCGCATCACATCGCGCTGAACAAGCTCAAGCTCGCCGCCTTCCGCCATCTGCCCGCCCATCAGGACGTGGTGCGCCACTTCGGCCGCGCCAATACGCGCAGCAACAGCCACGGTTACGACCGCTTCATCGCCGAGCATCTCGACGCCACGACCAAGGCTTACTGGTCGAAGCGCACCCTTTCCGGCCGCCGCCGCATCTCTGTCTTCGACAGGAATATCTATCGCACCGGCCTGCTCGGCCGCTTCATCGGCGCCGGCCATCTCATGGCCCGGCTGCACGGCGTGAAGCTCACCGAAATGGCCAAAACCCGCACGCTGGACGAACAGCGCCAGTTTTTCGACAGCAAGGTGGCGCCGCTGTTCGACAAGCCGGTCGTGCGCTGGCTGACGAAGCGCAAAAGCTCGCTGTTCGGCCTCGGCATTCCGCCTCGCCAATATGACGAGCTGGCCAGCCTTTCCGCCAATGGCACGGTTGCATCCGTGCTCAAGGAGCGGCTGGAAAAGCTCGCCTGCAACTTCCCGCTCAGCGACAATTATTTCGCCTGGCAGGCCTTTGCGCGCCGTTATCCCGAACCGCATGAGGGCGCGCTGCCCGCCTATCTCAAGCCGGAATATTACGAGACGATCCGCAACAACACCGCCCGCGTCGCGGTTCACCACGCCACCTATACCGAACTTCTCTCCAGAAAGCCGGCAAGCGCCGTCGACCGCTATATCCTCCTCGATGCGCAGGACTGGATGACGGACACACAGCTCAACGAATTGTGGTCGCAGATCAGCCGCACCGCCGCATCGGGCGCGCGCGTCATCTTCCGCACCGCGGCCGAAAAGAGCGTCATCGAAGGCCGGCTTTCACCCGATATCCGCAACCAGTGGGTCTATCTCGAAGAGCGCTCCAATGAGCTCAACGCCATGGACCGCTCGGCCATCTACGGCGGCTTCCATATCTACCAGAGGGCTATGGCATGAAAACCATCGGCGAGAATGTAGGCCTTGCAGACAGCGCGCATGCGAGCCTGATGGACCGCATGTATCGCCACCAGCGGCATATCTACGATATCACCCGCAAATATTACCTTCTCGGCCGTGACCGGACCATTTCCGGCCTCGATGTGCCGAAGGGCGGCACGCTGTTGGAAGTCGGCTGCGGCACCGGCCGCAACCTGCTGCTGGCCAGCCGCAAGTTTCCGCAGGCGAGACTGTTTGGCCTCGACATCTCCGCCGAAATGCTGCTGACCGCAGCCGAGAATTTCGCCGGCAAGGCGGAACGCCCCATTCTGCGCGTGGCCGATGCCTCCGCTTTTCGCTCCTCCGAATTCGGCCAGCCCGACGGCTTCGACCGCGTCATGATCCCCTATGCGCTGTCGATGATACCGGACTGGGAAAAGGCCATCGAACAGGCGCTCACGGCGCTGAAACCCGGTGGCTCGCTGCATATCGTCGATTTCGGCCAGCAGGAACAATTGCCGAAGTGGTTCCGCACCCTTCTGCAAGCCTGGCTTACCCGTTTCCACGTCACGCCCCGCGCCAATCTTCGCTATGTTCTGGCCAATATGGCCGGCCGTTTCGACGGTAATCTCGAATTCGAGGAAATCGCCCGGGGTTATGCCTGGCGGGCTGTCATCACGCTTCCGGTCGCCGAAGCGCAGCAGCCGAAAATCCACCGCATCTTGGCCGACGCCTGATTCCCGCAGGATTGCGAAACCCGTCTGCACGCCTGTGGCGTAGCCTTGAAGGCTCCGCCCGGCGAGGTTTCAGCAGTAAAAATCGCAAATCGCTTCAAATCCAGCGGCTTGCGAGATGCAAAAAATCACCTTGCCCCTTGCCATAACCGCTTGTTTACCATGTTATGCGTAAATCGGGAGATACGGCGCGCCGTTTTGCGGCCGCGGGATGGGCAACACTTTCATCAGGGTTTCAATGCGGCTGCGTTTATCGGCACTATTGTCGGCTTTGCTGTTGATCGGCGGCTGCACCTCCACCAGCTATGACCTGCTGGAAACCGCATCCGTTTCCAGGCCGAAATTTTCCGATACCGATCCGCAGGATTTCGGCACGAACAACCCGCACCGCCATGAGGTGCACGGCATCGACGTTTCCAAATGGAATGGCGATGTCGACTGGCCGACCGTGCGCAAATCAGGCGTGTCCTTCGTCTTCATCAAGGCGACGGAGGGATCGGATCGCATCGATCCGAAATTCGGCGACCATTGGCGCAGCGCGGCGGCGGCAGATGTTCTGCACGCGCCCTACCACTTCTATTATTTCTGTTCGACAGCAGACGCCCAGGCCGACTGGTTCATTCGCAACGTGCCGAAGGAAGCCGTCACCCTGCCCCCGGTTCTCGACGTGGAATGGAACCCGGCCTCGCCCACCTGCAAGACGCGCCCGGCGCCCGGCATCGTTCGCGCCGAGATGCAGCGTTTCCTCGACCGCATCGAAGCCCACTATGGCAAGCGTCCGATCATCTATACCTCGGTGGACTTCCACCGCGACAACCTCGTCGGTCAGTTCAAGGATTACCATTTCTGGGTCCGCTCCGTCGCCGCCCATCCAGCCAAGATCTACGAAGATCGCAAATGGGCCTTCTGGCAATATACTGCAACCGGCGTCGTGCCCGGCGTGAACGGTCCGACCGACATCAATGTCTTTGCCGGCACGGAGAAAAACTGGCGGAAATGGATTGCTTCCGCCAAATAACACGGCCAAGAAGCAACACTTTTGAAAAATCGGCGTTGTTCTGCAGCGTCAGATCATTCGGTCCGTTTTTTTGTCGCAAACATATGGGTAAAGCGGGCTAACAACCTATCGAGGAAATTCCCATGCCCACGTTCCGGTCGCGCAGCATCGTTTTTGCCGCCGCTTTGTCGCTTCTTTCCACCGGCTCCGCCCTCGCCACACCGCCAGTGGCCGCGCCCGATGATCCCAAGCAGGTTGCCTGCGGCGGCGATCTCGGTGCATTTCTCGAAGGCGTGAAAGCCGATGCGCTTGCCAAGGGCATTCCGGCCGATGCGATCCAGAAGGCGCTTGCCGGCGCGCAGATCGACCCGAAGGTGCTTTCGCGTGACCGCGCCCAGGGCGTCTTCCGCCAGACGTTCCTGGAATTCTCCCAGCGCACCGTCAGCCAGGCCCGTCTGGATATCGGCCGCAAGAAACTTCAGGAACTCTCCTCCACCTTCGCCCGCGCCGAAAACGAATTCGGTGTACCGGCCGGCGTCATCGCCGCCTTCTGGGCCATGGAGACGGATTTCGGCGCCGTTCAGGGCGATTTCAACACCCGCAACGCGCTGGTGACCCTCTCGCATGATTGCCGCCGCCCGGAACTCTTCCGCCCGCAGCTGCTGGCGCTGATCGAAATGGTCCAGCACGGCGATCTCGATCCCGCCGCCAATACCGGCGCATGGGCCGGTGAAATCGGCCAGGTGCAGATGCTGCCCAAGGACATCATCGCCTTTGGCGTCGACGGCGATGGCGACGGCCACATCAACGTCAAGAGCAGCGCCCCGGATGCGATCCTGACGGCTGCGAAGTTCATCCAGCATCTCGGTTTCAAGAAGGGCGAACCCTGGATTCAGGAAGTCTCGCTGCCGGAAAACCTGCCCTGGGAAAAATCCGGCCTCGGCGGCCCGCTGACCGCGGGTGACTGGTTCGCGCTGGGCGTCACCCCGCGCGACGGCAACAGAAACTTCGCCACCCTGCCCGCTGCCCTCATCATGCCGCAGGGACGCAAGGGACCGACCTTCATCACCTATCCGAACTTCAACATCTATCTGGAATGGAACCAGTCGTTCATCTACACGACCTCGGCCGCCTATTTCGCCACCCGCCTCATGGGCTCTCCCGTCTACAACAAGGGCAACCCGGAGCCCGGTTTCGATGATGCGACCATGAAGGAGCTTCAGACCAAGCTCGAAGCGCGCGGACACAATGTCGGCAAGGTGGATGGCATTCTCGGTTCCGGCACCCGCGTCGCCATCCAGAAGGAGCAGCAGCGTCTCGGACTGCCCGCCGATGGCTGGCCTTCGACCGCCCTTCTGCAGGCGCTTTAAGCAATCTTAACGGCGCCTTCCGGCCCTTAATCTGTCGGACGGAATCAAGGCATAAAGTGTTAATCTCGACCTGATGACTGGGGATAACACCCCGGTCATTTACTTTTTTTAAACATATGAAGCACTGCGTGATAAGAAAATAATCTTTTATTTTCAAATAATTACAGAAATTTCTTTTTTATGTCGCCTGGAGACGTGCTGCACTGCATCACAAAAACCGCTTTTCAACTGCCACAAAACGGTCATATTATCGAACCTGTCAACAAGAGGAGGCACCCATGGGACTTACAAAATCTCTCAATGCCTTGGCAGTCGGTTTGGCGTTTTTGTTCGTAGCGATGATGCTTTTCATCTGACGAGACGTGAAGACCAAACGCAGATAAGAACCGTAGATGACACGAGTTTAAAAAGCGCAGGCCCTGAGGGACCTGCGCTTTTTTCATGTCGGTAATCCGCTCTGGTAAAATCAGGCGGCGCTGCGGCGCAGACGCTCCAGCCCGAGATTTTCAAGCACTGCATCGACCAGCGGCGCGCGGTTCATGGTGTAGAGGTGGAACTCATTGATACCACGCCGCTGCAGATCGGCGATCTGCTCGGCGGCAACCTCCGCGGCCACGCGGGCGCGACCTTCCAGATCGTCGTCATAACCTTCGAAACGCTCATCCAGAAAACCGGGAATGCTGGTGCCGCAACGGCCGGCGAAACGCTTGAGCTGGGTGAGGTTCTGGATCGGCATGATGCCCGGAACCACCGGAATGGTGATGCCCGCAGCCGTCACCCGGTCCATATAGCGCTCGAACACGTCATTATCGAAGAAGAACTGCGTCAGGGCCCGCGTCGCGCCATTATCAGCCTTGCGCTTCAGCATATCGATATCGACCGCCTCGCTTGCGCTTTCCGGGTGCTTTTCCGGATAGGCCGACACGGAAATCTCGAAATCGGCAATTTCACGCAGCCCCTTCACCAGAGCGGCAGCGTTCTCATACCCTTCCGGATGCGGCTTATAGGCCGTGCCGATGCCAGTGGAGGGATCGCCGCGCAGCGCCACGAAATGACGAACGCCGGCATTGCGAAACTCTTCGATGACCTGATGCACATCCTCACGGCTGGCATCCACGCAGGTCAGATGCGCGGCGGTCGCCAGATGACTGTCACCGATCATGCGGCGCACCGCATCCAGCGTCGGCGCCTTGGTGGAACCGCCAGCGCCATAGGTGACGGACACGAAATCCGGGTTCCATTTCTTCAGCTCGGCAACCGTTTCCCAGAGCTGGGTTTCCATCTCGGGATTCTTGGGCGGGAAAAACTCGAAAGACAACCGGATATCGCCATTTTGGCGCGCGGTTTCCGACCTCAACATATCATGCCCTCCCGGCAGCAAGTAAAACGGCCTCTTGCACCACATCGTCTGCCATCAGCAGCCGCTGGTCACGGGCAACCCATATCGTCACGTCCAGAGCTTCGTCGGACGCTTTTTCAGAATGAAGATCGACGGCGCGCTCCAGAGAAAGCCCGGCCTTCTTCAGCCATTCTTCCATCAGCGGATGCGAGAAACCCAGCCGCACATGCGCATGCTCGTCGCGCAGATATTCGAAGGAATGCGGCGCCAGATCGATAACGATCAGCCGCCCGCCGGGGCGCAGCATGCGCGCGGCTTCGGAAAGCGCAATCTCCGGCTGGTCGAGGAAATGCAGGACCTGATGGATGACGATCAGATCGAAATCCTGCCCTTCCAGCGGCAAATTCAGAATATCGCCATGGCGAACCGAGGCATTGACCACGCCCGCCTTGTCGAGATTGGCGCGCGCTACCGAGAGCATGTCACGGCTGGCATCGACGCCGATCGCGCGGCGATAGATACCGCTCAGAAGCTGTAGGATGCGGCCGGTGCCGGTGCCGAGGTCGAGCAGCGAATCGACCGGCGTGGTGCCCACCAGCTTCAGGAGCGCGCCTTCCACGGCCTCGTCGCTGACATGCAGGCGGCGCAGCTCGTCCCAGGCGGAGGCATTGCGGCTGAAATAATCCTGCGCCCGCTCCGCCCGCACCCGCTTGACGGTTGCAAGCCGCTCGCTGTCACGCTGGAGAACGGCATCGGAGGGCGATGCGGCGCCAAGCAGCTGCCGGACCACAATGGCGGGCTCACCATCCTGCCGCAAACGAAAATAGGCCCAGGCGCCTTCCTGATAACGCTCGATCAGCCCCTCTTCCGTCAAAAGCTTGAGGTGGCGGGAGATGCGCGGCTGCGACTGGCCGAGAATTTCGGTAAGGTCGGTGACCGTCAGATCGCCGGCCGAAAGAAGCGCCAGCAAGCGAAAGCGCGTCGGCTCACCCGCCGCCTTCAGAAGATCCACCAATTTGTCCAGACCGAACGCCACTCTGCCGCGCCTCGCAAGCTAATCAAGATATAAAGATATCTTTATGTCGATGTGGCGTTCGATGCAAGCGCAAAGTGTTCCGTGAGGCGATCATGTCCACTTATTACACGGAAAAAGGCCCGCTTTGCGGCGGGCCTTTCTGAAGGGATCCGGAAAAGGATCAGCGCGTCAGGCGCTTGTAGCTCACCCGGCCGGGCTTGATGCTTTCCGGGCCGAGGCGGCGGACCTTGTCCTTTTCGTAGTCTTCGAAGTTGCCTTCGAACCATTCCACATGGCTGTCACCCTCGAAAGCGAGGATGTGGGTGGCCAGGCGGTCGAGGAACATGCGGTCGTGGCTGATGATAACGGCGCAACCGGCGAAGGCTTCCAGCGCTTCTTCGAGTGCTGCCAGCGTTTCCGTATCAAGGTCGTTGGTCGGTTCGTCGAGTAGCAGAACGTTGCCGCCGGCCTTCAGCATCTTGGCGAGGTGCACGCGGTTACGCTGACCGCCCGAGAGATTGCCGACCTTCTGCTGCTGATCGCCGCCCTTGAAGTTGAAGGCGCCGCAATAGGCGCGCGAGTTCACTTCGAACTTGCCGAGCTTGATGATGTCGTTGCCGCCGGAGATTTCCTCCCAGACGGTCTTGTCACCCGCCAGCGTATCGCGGCTCTGGTCGACATAACCGAGCTGAACCGTCTCACCAACCGTGACCGAACCGCTATCGGGCTTTTCCTGACCGGTGATCATCTTGAACAGCGTGGACTTACCCGCACCGTTCGGACCGATGACGCCGACGATGCCGCCGGGCGGCAGCTTGAAGGAAAGATTTTCGATCAGCACGCGGTCGCCATAGGACTTCGTCAGGTTGTCGGCTTCGATGACGACGCGGCCGAGACGCTCTGCAACCGGAATGACGATCTGCGCATCGCCGGGACGGCGGTTTTCCGCTGCTTCCACCAGCTCGTCATAGGCCTTGATACGTGCCTTGGATTTCGTCTGGCGAGCCTTGGGGCTGGAGGCGATCCACTCGCTTTCGCGGCTGATGGCCTTCTGGCGCGAGGCGTCTTCACGGGCTTCCTGCTGCATGCGCTTGGCTTTCGCCTGCAGGTAAGCGGAATAGTTGCCTTCGTAAGGAATGCCGCGGCCACGGTCGAGCTCGAGAATCCAGCCCGTGACGTTGTCGAGGAAGTAGCGGTCGTGGGTAATCATCATCACGGCGCCGGGATAGTCGCGCAGGTGCTTTTCAAGCCAGGCGATGGTTTCCGCATCGAGGTGGTTGGTCGGTTCGTCGAGCAGCAGCAGGTCCGGCTGTGACAACAGCAGGCGGCAAAGCGCCACGCGGCGGCGTTCACCACCTGAGAGACCTGTTACGGCCGAGTCGCCGGGTGGGCAACGCAGCGCGTCCATGGCCATTTCGACCTGGTTTTCGAGGTCCCAGAGATTCTGGCTGTCGATGATGTCCTGAAGCTTCGCGCCCTCATCCGCCGTTTCGTCGGAATAGTTCATCATCAATTCGTTGTAGCGGTCGACGATGGCCGTCTTGCTCGCCACGCCTTCCATGACGTTTTCCATCACGGTCTTGTTTTCGTCGAGCTTCGGCTCCTGCTCGAGATAACCGAGCGTCGCGCCTTCAGCCAGCCAGGCCTCGCCGGTATATTCCTTGTCGAGACCGGCCATGATTTTCAGAACAGTCGACTTACCGGCGCCGTTCGGGCCGAGGATACCGATCTTGGCGTCGGGGTAGAAGGAGAGATGAACGTTCTCCAGAACCTTCTTCGCGCCATAGGCCTTGTTCAGTCCGGCCATGTGATAGATGAATTGACGTGCCATTGTAGCGAATGCTCCACATCGGATTTTTAAGAGTACGTATCGGGAAATTTGCCGCTATGTAGGGTAAATAGGACCTTGGGGCAACCTCTGGCACGATTATGACCCCATGATTATGACAAGGGATGTGATGGCAGGGACAGGCGCGATCATGAATGAAACGACCGACGACTTGGCCTTCAGCCGTATTGAGAGGCTGGAAGCCCCCTCCGGCGCATCCATCGCCTTTCGCCACCAGCCCTCCGCTCTTGCCACTGCGCGCGGCGTGCTGATGATCTGCCACGGGCTGGTTGACCACGCGGGCCGTTATCGTCGGCTTGCGGATGTGATGTCGAAGCAGGGTTTCGAAGTCTATGCCCACGACCATCGCGGCCATGGCCGCACGAGAGCGGCGGATGCACCTCTCGGCCGTTTTGGCTGGAACGACGGTGCGGAAAAGGTCGTTGCCGATGTCATGGCGATGCGCCGGATGGTCGGCGAAAGGCATCCCGGCCTGCCGGTAATCCTGTTCGGCCATTCCATGGGCGGCCTCGTGGCGCTCAACACCGCTGTCAGCCATCCGGATGCCTTCGACGGCCTGTCCATCTGGAATTCCAACCTCAATCCCGGCCTCATAGGCCGTGTCGCGCAGGTTCTGCTGCGGCTGGAAAAAATGCTGAAAGGCTCGGATGTGCCGAGCGCCATTCTGCCGAAGGCAACCTTCCGCGTGTGGAATGCGAAAATGCCGGAAAGGCGCACCCATGCCGACTGGCTGAGCCACGACAGGGCGGCGGTGGACGCCTATGTGGAAGACCCGCTCTGCCAGTTCGAGGCGAGCGTTTCCCTGTGGCAGGATGTCTTCGAACTCTCCTATCGTGCACCGAAACTCATCGAGCGCCTGCCAAAAAACCTGCCGCTTCTGCTCGTCAGCGGCGACCAGGACGCGGCGACCAATGACGGCAAAGAGATCGTCTGGCTGGCGGAGCGTTTCCGCGAGGCAGGTTTCAGCAATGTCGAGCAGACGATCTACAAAGGCATGCGGCACGAGACGCTCAACGAAATCGGCTGGCAGCCCGTCGCGGCGGATTTTGCCGCCTGGTGCGGCCGCGTCGTCGGCGATTGAGGCGGCCTTTGCCGAAACGGAATAAGTCCATGAGATAAAATCACATGCGACGCGGCAAGCAGCGGTCTATAAACCGGCAGACACAAAATACCGGGGGACCGATGACCGACATGCCGAACAGGAAACCGCCGCTATCAGGCATTCGCGTCATCGAGCTGGCGCGTGTTCTGGCCGGTCCCTGGGCAGGGCAGATGCTGGCCGATATGGGTGCCGACGTCATCAAGGTCGAAAACCCCGAGGGCGGCGACGATACCCGCGCATGGGGACCGCCCTTCGTCGAAAGCGATGATGGAGAAAACCTCTCCGCCGCCTATTATCACGCCACCAATCGCGGCAAGCGCTCCATCGTCGCCGATCTGAAGACGCCCGAGGGCTGCGAGCTGGTGCGCCGGCTGGTGCGCACCGCCGATGTCGTCATCGAAAATTTCAAGCGCGGCGGGCTTGCCAAATATGGCCTCGATTACGAGAGCCTGAAAGTGCTCAATCCGAAGCTGATCTATTGCTCCATCACCGGCTTCGGCCAGACCGGGCCTTATGCCGATCTCGCCGGATACGACTACATCGTGCAGGGCATGTCCGGCTTCATGTCGATAACAGGCGAAGCGGATGGCCAGCCGATGAAGGCGGGCGTGGCGGTTGCCGATATTTTCACCGGCATCTATTCCGTGTCAGCCATTCAGGCGGCCCTGATCCACGCCATCCGCACCGGCGAGGGCCAGCATATCGACATGGCGCTTCTCGATGTGCAATCGGCAGTGCTCGCCAACCAGAACATGAATTACCTGATTTCCGGCAAGCCTCCCGTTCGGCTCGGCAACGCCCATCCGAATATTTCCCCCTATGAGGTGGTTCCGACTGCCGACGGTTTCCTGATCCTCGCGGTCGGCAATGACGGCCAGTTCCGCCGCCTCTGCGCCATTCTAGGCATCGGCGCGATTGCCGATGACGAACGTTACGCGACGAACAAGGCCCGCGTGGCCCACAAAGCGGAAGTCCGGCAGATCGTTTCCACCGAAACGCTGAAATGGCAGAAGTGCGATCTTCTGACCGCCTGCGAAAAGAACGCCGTCCCCGCCGGGCCGATCAATTCCATCGAGGAAATGTTCGCCGACCCGCAGGTGAAGGCCCGCGGCCTTCGCGTCGATCTGGAAGCGGAAGACGGCACCGTCATCCCCGGTGTCCGCACACCCATTATCATGTCGCAAACGCCGCTGCGTTATGAACGCCCGAGCCCCAAGCTCGGTGAACATCACGCGCAGGTGCTGGCCGAACTGGAAAACATCGAAAGGACCACGACGCCATGAAGAGAACAGGCGGACAGTTGATCGTCGAAGCGCTGAAGGCCAATGGCGTCTCCCGCGTTTCCTGCGTTCCGGGCGAAAGCTATCTCGCCGTGCTGGATGCGCTTTATGAAAGCGGCATCGAAACCGTGGTCTGCCGCCAGGAAGGCGGCGCCGCCATGATGGCCGACACCTGGGGCCGGCTGACCGGCGAACCCGGCATCTGCATGGTGACCCGCGGACCGGGCGCAACCAACGCCTCGGCGGGCCTGCACATTGCGCGGCAGGATTCCATTCCGATGATCCTCTTCATCGGCCAGGTGCAGCGCGAGGCCCGCGAGCGCGAGGCCTTTCAGGAAGTGGAATATCGCCGCGCCTTCACCGAATTCGCCAAATGGGTGGGAGAGATCGACGATGCCCGCCGCATTCCCGAATTCGTCACCCGCGCCTTCGCCGTCGCCACCTCCGGCCGCCCCGGCCCGGTGGTGTTGACGCTGCCCGAAGACATGCTGGTGGAAGAGGTCGAAGCACCCAAGGCAAAGCCCTAT
This sequence comes from Agrobacterium sp. D14, assembly GCF_001526505.1. Lineage (NCBI taxonomy): Bacteria > Pseudomonadati > Pseudomonadota > Alphaproteobacteria > Hyphomicrobiales > Rhizobiaceae > Agrobacterium > Agrobacterium sp. D14. The sequence continues at coordinate 51,352 of NZ_ASXX01000013.1, read as the reverse complement.
ACCCCTGTCGAGGCGCATCCCGGTCCGTCACAGATGGCCGCCTTCGCAAAAATGCTTGATGAGGCTAAGCGCCCGGTCTTCATCATCGGCGGCACGCGCTGGTCCGAGGAAAGCGTCGCGGGCTTCAAGGCTTTTGCGGAAAACAACAAGCTGCCCGTCGGCTGTTCCTTCCGCCGCCAGATGCTGTTCGATCATCTGAGCCCCTCCTATGCGGGCGATGTCGGCATCGGCATCAATCCGGCGCTGGCCAAGGAGATCAAGGAGGCCGATCTCGTGGTGCTGCTCGGCGGCCGCCTCTCCGAAATGCCGTCTTCCGGCTACACGCTGCTCGACATCCCCTACCCGTCGCAGAAACTCGTCCATATCTATCCGGAAGCCGAAGAGCTTGGCCGCGTCTATCGGCCGGATCTGGCGATATGCGCCGCACCGGATGACTTCGTTGCCGCCCTCTCCTCGCTTACGCTTTCCGCAAATGTATGGGCGGATCGGACCGCCGCCATGCATGCGGCCTATCTCACCTGGTCCACCCCGCCGAAGACCGGCCCCGGCGCTGTGCAGATGGGTCCGATCATGGACTGGATCGAGGCCAACGTGCCCGAGGATGCGATCTTCACCAATGGCGCGGGCAACTATGCCACCTGGGTCCATCGCTTCCACCGTTTCCGTCGCTTCAACACGCAATCGGCCCCGACATCAGGCTCGATGGGTTACGGGCTGCCGGCGGCGGTTGCCGCGAAGCATCTGTTCCCGGAACGCGAGGTGATCTGCTTTGCCGGGGACGGCTGTTTCATGATGCACGGACAGGAATTCATCACCGCCGTACGTTACGGCCTGCCGATCATCACGGTACTGGTCAATAACGGCACCTACGGCACGATCCGCATGCATCAGGAGCGGGAATATCCCGGCCGTGTCAGCGGCACCGATCTTGTCAATCCGGATTTCAACGCCTTTGCCAAAGCCTATGGCGGCCACGGCGAAACGGTGGAAAGAACGCAAGACTTCGCCGCCGCCTTCGAACGGGCACGGGCCAGCGGCAAGCCGGCCATCATCGAGGTGAAGCTGGATGCCGAAGCCATCACGCCGACGCGTACCCTGACGCAGATCAGGACCGGAAGCTGATATTACGCATGGACACGGCTCCGGCATGGTGTAAATCCTGACTGAAACACACAGCTTAGGAAACGACATGCCGGATGCAGCCCCTCCCGTCATCACCCCGCGCGGCGCGAAAATCGAACCCTCGGCCGGCGCGCCTTTCGAGGCCGTGCGCGTGGCCCGCGATGTGCTGCACACTTCCCGCACGGCAGCGCTTGCTACCCTCGATCCCGTCAGCGGCTATCCCTATACGACCGCCACCAATATCGGCATCGAACCGGATGGCACGCCGTTCTTCTTCGCGGCGGGGCTGACGCTGCATGCCCGCAACATGGAGGCGGACGCGCGCATCTCGCTGACGCTCGCCCCCTTCGGCAAGGGCGATGCGCTGACGCTGCCGCGCCTGACACTGGTGGGCAAGGCGGAACAAATCGGCCCGGATGAAGTGCCGCTCGCCATCGCGCGCTACATTGCCCGCTACCCCAAAGCGAAGCTTTATCTCTCCCTTCCCGACACGCGGCTTTATCGGCTGCGGACGGAAGGTGTGCAGATCAATGGCGGCCCGGCCCGCAATGCCAGCAACATCACCCCGGCCGATCTGCGCACCGATCTGTCAGGCGCAGAAGAACTGATGGCGGCGGCGGAAAGCGAAGCCATCCGCCTCAACGCCATCAAGGGCGAAGCGTCCCGGCTTGCCGTTCTGGCCGGCGCAAAGACTGGCCGCTGGACGATCACCTCCATCGACCCTGATGGTACCGATCTCGCCTCAGCCAGCGATCTGGCCCGGCTGTGGTTTGCGGAGCGAGTGACGACGTTGAAGCAGTTTGAGAAGGCGCTTGCTTAGCCGGTGAGGTGACGGGCGCAAGCGATTCAAAAAACATGAAAATTGCTCCTACTTGGCATTTTGTGGCCATGTCGCCACGCCGCGCCGTCACCCCGGACTAGATCCGGGGTCCAGCGCGATCAAGTCCTTGATCGCGAAAGACTCTCTTCACGGCGCAGACGCGCCGTGGCTGGATGCCGGGTCAAGCCCGGCATGACGGGGAGGGTTTTGGCCCCATCCATCAAAAAAGGCCGGGCCGCTTTCCGCGACCCGGCCTTTTCTTAGAAACTCAGACGTATGCTCAGAGAGCAGCGGTCACGATGAACTCAACCTTGTAATCCGGCGTTGCCAATGGTGCACCGCTGGTGGCGCGGGCCGGCGGGTTTGCCGGGTCGATCCAGCCTTCCCAGACGGCATTCATTTCGCCGAAGGTGGACATGTCGGAGAGATAGATGATCGTCTGCAGGATCTTCGACTTGTCCGAACCGGCAGCGGCCAGCAGGCGGTCGACTTCAGCGAGAGCAGACTTGCTCTGTTCCGTAACGCTCGTGCCTTCGCCAACCTGGCCGGCCAGATAAACGGTGTTGCCGTGAACGACGGCGCCGCTCATGCGCTTGCCCGGCTCGATACGCTTGATGGTCATGGAAAACTCCTGTTGATTGGCATTTAAAATAGAATGATGCGCGGAAAATCAGCCGCGCAGGTGATGGGTCTTTTCGTAGATTGCCGTCGAGCGCGCGCCGGAACGGCAATAGCCGAGCATCGGGCGCTGCAATTCGTCCAGTGCATCCACCATACCGGTAACGGCATCGGCATCGACACCGTAACGGCCAACCGGCACATGCATGATGGTGAGGCCAAGCTGTTCGGCACGCTCGGCAATATCGGCGAAAAGCGGCTGGCCGTCTTCTTCGCCGTCAGGGCGGTGGCAGACGATCGACTTGAAGCCGAGCGCCTTGATCTCGTCGAGATCGGCGACGCTGATCTGTCCCGTTACCGAATATTCGTCGTCTATGCGCCTGATATCCATGTCATGCCTCCGCTGAAACCGGCGTCCGCGCCGCTGGCTGTCACCCTTGAAATCCGCATCCGATGTAAGCGGTCAAACCCCGTGCGTCAATGATGGCGCACTGTCATTCGCTACAGTTCAGAGGATGGAAAAGCGCAGGCCGAAGGAACGGCTTTCGCCCGGCTGGAGAATATTGAACTCACCGGCCGCTTCAAGCTCGCTCCGCCCGACCCAGCGATGCGAAACCGGCTCGATGCCGAGCACATTGGCCGGCGCCTGCTGGTTGCGCCACATCTGCAGATAGGGCAGCGTTTCCGTACGAAAACGCACGGTCAGCGTCTTCCCGCCAATGGCCGCAATCGGTCCGAGCGCGAGCGACGCCCACTCGTCATCACCGGCGGGAACGCAGAAAACATTGCCCGGCTCTTCGCCGAAACGCCAGCCGTGGCCGCCGCCTTCCAACATCGCGCCTTCAAGCCGCACGGCATCGTCGAAGAGGCGCGCGCCGACATTCATATGATACATCAGAAACACCGGGACCGGCCGCGCCGAGGTGTTGACGATCTTATCATCAAGGCTGACTTCGCCGCTTTCCCCGTCGATACGCCATGTCCGCTCCAGAAGGGCTGTGCCGCCATCGGCAAGCTTCACGGGAACCTCGACGCGCGCCAATGCATTGGACTCATGAACATCGAACGCGATGACCGTCGCGGGATGGGAGGAAAAGGATCCATGCAGCGGATATCGACGCCCCTCACCGTCGCCATCGATCGGTTCGGGATGGCGAATATGGTCAGGGCCGCAGGTGAACAGAAAACCTTCCAACGAGTGGTCGATGCGTGCATCGCCATCGTCGGGAATGGCGCGGCCGGGCGCGATGTCGACACCATCGACGACACAGGAGCCGATATCGAAAACGGAGGTTTCATCGAGGAAAATGCGTGGCGATCTGCCAGCCTGAAACGAACGCAAGATAACCTCCCTGTGACCCTAAAAACGCATGCTTCACGGAAACGCTACTAACCGTGACGGAAATTAAGATTGCATTAACCGCGAATTCACCTTTTTCACAATAGGGTCAAGATTGCGGTGTGTTTATCGGTGAACAAGCAAGGGATAGCAGAATCGTGAAACAGTTTCTTAACGCAGCTCTGGGTCTGACAGTCGCGCTGGCGGCAGCTATCGCCCCGCTACAGGCTGGCGCGCAGCAGCGTTATGGCGATCAGCAGACGATGCTGGTGACCCCGGACGGTCGCGTGCTCGACTTCGTGCCGGAGCGCGGCGATATCGTCATCAGCCGCGATTCCATGGGACGCACGGTGTTTTACGACCAGTACGGCAATCTCCTCGCCACCGAAATGCCCTCCGGCTACCAGCAGCGGCAGCAGGCACGCCAGCGCGACACCACCTATTATCCGCCCGCCCCCGGCGGCCAGTATCGTGAACCGCAACGCGACTACGGCTATCAGGACAATGGCAGCGTGCGCGATTACCGCGAATATCGCGGCGACGGTTCCGACGAGAATTTCTATACCGGCTCCGTTCCCGCACCCGGTGCGGTGGAAAGCGGCCCGCTCGGCCAGCCGATGCCGGGCGAAAGCACCACGGCCGCCGTTCCGCAGCCAGACCACCTGATCGAGCGCCATACGCCGGTAACAACGCCGGTCAATCGCTCGCGCCAGGAAATCGTTGCGCTCCAGACATTCCTCGACCGTGAAGGCATTTCGCCCGGCGTTATCGACGGCAAGATGGGCGACAACGTCAACAAGGCGATTGCCGCCTGGCAGGACATGACCGGCGAGAAGCTCGACCCCAACAATTCCGATGACATTCTGGAGCGTCTGCGCGCTTCCGGCGGTATGCCTATTGTCGACTACACCATCACCGCCGCCGACGCCGCCGGCCCCTATGTCGCCTCCATCCCGGACGACTATGCCGAAAAATCGCAGCTGCCTGCCCTCTCCTTCACCTCGACTTCGGAAGCGCTCGCCGAACGCTTCCACATGGATGAGAACTATCTGAAGGAACTGAACCCCGGCATCGATTTTTCCGTTCCCGGCACCATCATCAAGGTCGTCAATCCGGGCGAGACGAAAAAGGGACAGGTTGCCCGCATCGTCGCGCATAAGGGCATCAAGCAGGTCTTCGCTTACGGTCAGGACGGCAATCTGATCGCCGCCTATCCCGCCACTATCGGCTCCACGGACACGCCCTCGCCGAGCGGCACGCACACGGTAGAGCGTATCGCGCTCAATCCCGGCTACACCTATAATCCGAAGATCAACTTCAAGCAGGGCCAGAACGACAAGATCCTGCAGATTCCGCCGGGTCCGAACGGCCCGGTCGGTACGGTCTGGATTGCCCTGTCGAAGCCGACCTACGGCATTCACGGCACGCCGGAACCCTCGAAGATCGGCAAGACCAACAGCCACGGCTGTATCCGCCTGACCAACTGGGATGCGACCGAACTGGCGAAAATGGTCCGCCCCGGCGTGGTGGTCGAATTCGCGGAATAGGATCGACCGAAAGAAAAAGAAAAAGCCCGGCGGTTTGGTCCGCCGGGCTTTTCATCATTTAGAGGCGTTTCAGTCGCGTTTCTCCGTGAGGAAATAAAACAGGGCTGCCACTGGCAAGGCGAAGCCGATCCACGAGGCGGCTTGCCATTCGCCGACGGCATAGGCCCAGCCGCCGACGGCGGAACCGATTGCGCCTCCCATGAAGAATGTCGCCATATAGATACCGTTCAGGCGGCTGCGGAATTCCGCTCCAAGCGTGAAGATGGCACGCTGGCCAAGCACCAGATTGGTGGTGACGCCGAAATCAAGAACGATGGCTGCCACGACCAGAATGGCGAGCGCCAGATGCGAGCCTTCGGGCGCAAAATGCGTGACGGCGAAAGAGAGCGCCACCGCCACCAGGGCAAAGAAGGTGGCCGCACGCGTCCAGCCGCGATCAGCCATCCGCCCGGCAATCGGCGCAGCCACGGTGCCCGCCGCACCGGCCAGTGCGAAAAGCGCGATCTCACCCTGGCTCAGATTGAAATGCGGTCCGCTCAGATAAAGCGGCGTCGTGGTCCAGAACAGGCTGAAGGCCGCAAACAGGAAGGCGTGATAGATCGCCCGCCGCCGCAGGATCGGCGTGTGCAGCGCCAGCCGGCCCATCGAGGCCATCAATGCGCCGTAGCTCAGCCGCGCATCGGGCATACGGGCGGGCAGAAGCCGGAAAAGCACCACGGCAAGAAGTGCCATGACGGCCGCCGAGGTCAGAAACACACCGCGCCAGGAGACCACTTCCGACAAAAGGCTGGAAACCGGCCGCGCCAGCATGATGCCGGCCATCAGCCCGCTCATGACATTGCCGACCACCCGCCCGCGAATGGCGTGCGGCGCCATGTGGGCGGCATAGGGAACGATGACCTGCACCGCCACGGAACTGACGCCGACCAGAAAGGCCGCAATAAGAAACGGGGCCGCATGCGGCGCGAATGCCGCCGCCACAAGGGAAAGCACCGCCATCGCGACAGCGCTGACCACCAGCTTGCGGTTTTCAATGAGATCGCCGAGCGGCACGACAAACAGCAGACCGATACCGTAACCGATCTGGGTCAGGGTCACGATCAGCCCAGTCGCGCCCGCAGAAAGACCGAGTTCCGCCCCGATGATGCCGGCCAGCGGCTGGCCATAATAAAGATTGGCGGCAATCAGTCCGCAGGCTGTCGCCAAGAGGAACGTCAAGGCCGGGGAAATGGATGTTGCCTCGACATCATCCCCTTCAATTACACGCGTCGTCATCATTTTCTCCAATATGGAAACAAACGTTTCCTAAATAGTCACAAAATCACTCGGCAAGCTTCATGGCGATATCCACCACGGCCACCATGTCTTTAAGGCTGCGCCCCGTCTTTCCCACCACGCGCATGCCGTACATCATGCACAGCATCGCCCGGGCGAGATCGTCAGGATCGGCCTTCGAACGCACGGAACCATCCTTCTGCCCTTCGGCAACGAGGCGGGCGACAATTCGCTCCCTCGCCTTCACCGCCCGCTCGACCACGATTGCAATATCGTCATCCAGAGCCGCCAGATCGGCAGCAGCCCCAACCACCAGACATCCATCGGAACCGACACCGCCATGCGACCGTTCCGCATAGAACATCAGGCCTGCCCTAACGCGCTCATAACCGGTATCGAAACCAGCCACCGCCGCCTCGAAACGCTCGGTCTGCACGATCCTGTAGCGTTCCATCGTGGCGATGAAGATGGCTTTCTTGTCCTTGAAGGCCTTATAAAGACTGCCCTGCGCCAGTTCCATCGCATCGGTGAGATCACCGACGGAGGTGGCGTGATAACCGCGTCGCGAAAAAACGCGGATCGCCCCATCGAGCGCACGGTCGACGTCAAACTCGCGCGGCCTGCCGCGATGGCGCTGTTCCGGTGAATGGGTCTGGTTGATATTGCTCATGGCCGGAATATAGGAAACGATCATTTCCAAATCAAGCGAATAATTTTATCCTCTGTGCGAACTAGCGCGATGAAGCCGGGCGCCTGGCTATTTCCCGATACAACGCCTCGGGAGAAACGCCTATTTCAGCAGCGAGGCTCTTCCATTGCCCCTTGGGCGGAAGCAGACCTTCATTGACAGTGATCCAGGCATCGAGCCGCGCGCCAACCGAGCGCAGCGCCAATATTTCCGCCCGCGTCCTGACCTTTTTTAGCTCGCCGGAGATATGATTTATCCATTCGAGTGCGAATGCGGGTTCGCGTTCCAGCAATTGCCGCAGCGTGCCGATAGGTACGAACAAGGCACGTCCGGCCGTCATGGCAATGGCGTCGCAGTGATATTTCTCCGAAAACACCGAGGCTTCGGCAAGAACCGTCATCGGCCCCGCCCGTTGCAACACGGCACTATGCCCATCCTCCTGAAACCGCATCAGATGGACATAACCCTCGACCACCAGCGCCAGCACGTGAATGGAATCGCCTTGATGAAAAAGGTATTCGCCTTTTTCAAAGGATCTGGACACGGACGCCTTCGGGCGAAGCTGGTCAAAAATCGAACTCGACATGATTTCTATCATGTCCGGCAAACGGGTCGGCTGACAAGCTCAGGGGATCGCAACAATCCGAGTAGCCCCATGAAAACCACGGTTCTTGTCTTCCTCACCGCTCTTCTCCCCCTCTCAGCCGCCGGGGAAGAGCAGCATCTCCACCAATCGCCCTATGCGGGCCAGCAGAGCCGAACCATCAAGAGCCTGTCGGCTGAAGATATTGCCGAACTGGAACAGGGAGGCGGATGGGGCTTTGCGAAAGCCGCCGATCTCAACGGTATGCCGGGTCCTTCACATGTCAGCAAGATGGCGACCGAACTGGCGCTGACGACCGAGCAGGCCGCCGCCGTCCAACAGCTGTTTCAAACCATGCGGAAAGATGCCGCGACAGAAGGCAGGAAAATGATCGCCGGCGAAGCGGCACTGGATGCAGGCTTCCGTAATGGCTCAATCGATGCGGATCAATTGCGAGCGCAACTCGACCGTATTGAAGAAAGCCGCGCCAGACTGAGATACATCCACCTTGCCGCTCATCTCGAAACGGTAAAGCTGCTGACCAAGGAGCAGGTCGCACGTTACAACAGGCTGCGCGGCTATGCGCCTTAACGAGCGCGCGGACGGAGCCGGTTCCTGCTCTGGCAGCAGCTCCGGCTCTCAGGCAGCCTTGCGGGTGAAAAGACGCGCGGGTTGCGTTCCGAGCCGCAAAAGACGTTTCGGCAATAGGCCGACGACTTCGGTGGCGAAGGCTTTCGCGTTCTCCACCGCCTTGTCGATATTGCTGACCTTGTCCTTGTCGAGACAGAGAAGCGTGCCGCCATAGTCGAAAATATCGCGATAGGCCGCTCTCTCGACAATCGGCGTATTGAGCACCGAGACGTTCTTTTCCGCCAGCAGCATTTTGACCAGCAGCAGCGAGCGCGTCGCCACCATGGCGTTGACCCGTGTCAGTACGATCGAATGGGCGATAGCCTTGCCCATCTTGCGGTTCAAGAATTCGATGTGGTCCAGAACCTCGGCAGCGCCGCGCGCATCCATGGCTGAGCCCTGCACCGGGATCAGCACATGATCGGAAATGCCGAGCGCCATGGTCAGAAGCGGGCTTTTCGCGCCGGGCAGGTCGATGATGAAACAGTCGGTATTGGTTTTATTCTCGCGAATATGGCCTTCAAGCGAAGCCATCGTCACATGCGAAATCACCGAGAGATTTTCGATCTCGCCGGACAAGTCGTACCAGCGGGAAATCCACAATTGCGGATCGGCATCCAGAACCGTCACGCGGTGGCCGCTGCGGGCGAGCTCGGTTGCCAGAAGCAGCACGGCAGTGGTTTTTCCGGCGCCACCCTTGGTGTTGGCAAAAGTAATGACAGGCATGATATCCCCGATTGATCAGAGCCATTTCATGCTCATTCACGCACCGAGCCGATCATGGTGCTTTCCATAACCTTAACGAACATGGTTAAGAAAAGACTAAGATCTTTTTAGGTACAACAAAAAGCCCGCGACTGGATCATCGCAGGCTTCATGAATTACAGGTCGTATCTTAGCGCTGTCCCCATGAAGGGCACGACATTGCGGCACGGTTTCTTCTCCCCGCCGGGGGAGAAGGTGGCCCGAAGGGTCGGATGAGGGGGCCAGCTCTCGATCTATCGCTGGCCTTGCCCCCTCATCCCGCTGCCGCGACCTTCTCCCCCTCGGGGAGAAGGCGAAAACCGCACCCGCTCGGTCTCTTATAAACCTAGCGAATGGCAAAGCTCATCAGAAGCAGTCCTCGAACAACTTCTTCGTATTCTCCAGCGTCATCGGCACCGGATTACCACCGCAGCTCGGATCCTTGATCGCCTCCGCCGCCAGTTCGTCGATACGATCAGGCTTGATGCCCATGGCGGTCAGGTTTTCCGGCACGCCGAGTTCCCTGCGAAGCTCCAGCACATAATCGTAGAAACCGTCGAAGCCGCCGGAAATGCCGAGATAGGCGGCCGCGCGGGCAATCTTGTCTTCGATGGCGGGGCGGTTGAAGCGCAGCACCGCCGGCATGACGACGGCATTGGTCATACCGTGATGGGTGTTGTAGACCGCGCCAATCGGGTGCGAGAGCGAGTGAATGGCGCCGAGACCCTTCTGGAAGGCCACCGCCCCCATCGCCGCCGCCGCCATCATATTGGTGCGCGCCTCGATATCCGTGCCATCCTTATAGGCGCGGGGCAGGAATTCCTTGACGAGCCGCAGGCCCTCCAGCGCCACGCCGGCGCTCATCGGATGATAGAAGGGCGACGAATAGGCCTCGAGGCAATGGGCGAAGGCATCCATGCCCGTGCCCGCCGTGATGACCTTCGGCATGCCGACCGTCAGTTCCGGATCGCAGATGACGACACCGGGCAAAAGCTTCGGATGGAAGATGATCTTCTTCACATGGGTTTGCGAATTGGTGATGACGCTGGCGCGGCCGACTTCGGAGCCGGTACCGGCCGTCGTCGGCACGGCGACGACGGGCGCGATCTTCGAAGCATCCGCCCGTGTCCACCAGTCACCGATATCCTCGAAATCCCAGACCGGGCGTGTCTGCCCGGCCATGAAGGCGATGGTCTTGCCGAGATCGAGGCCAGAACCGCCGCCGAAAGCGACGACACCGTCATGGCCGCCATCGCGATAGGCTTTCACGCCGGCTTCCATGTTGATTTCATTGGGGTTCGGATCGACCTCGGCGAAGATCGCCCGGCCGAGACCCGCCTCTTCCAGCACATCGAGCGCATGCGCGGTGATCGCCATATTGGCAAGGCCGCGATCCGTCACGAGCAGCGGTTTCCTGATGCCGAGCGTCTTGCAGGCTTCCGCCAGTTCCTTGATCCGGCCACGGCCAAGCTTGACGGCGGTGGGATAGCTCCAGTTGGCGACGATATTCATTTCGTGACTTTCTTCAGATGGTAGGATTTCGGGCGGGTCAGGTTCTGGAAACCGAGGACGGAGAGCGAGCCGCCACGGCCGGTTTCCTTCACGCCGGTCCAGCAAAGGGCGGGATCGAGATAATCCGCGCGGTTCATGAACACGGTGCCGGTTTCGATTTCGCGGCCGATGCGCCCGGCGCGGGCGGCATCCTGCGTCCACAGCGAGGCGGTCAGCCCGTATTTGCTGTCATTCATCAGCGCGATGGCTTCGTCGTCATTCTTCACTTTCATGATGCCGACGGCCGGGCCGAAGGTTTCTTCGGTCATGAACTCCATCGAATGATCGACATTGACGAGCACTTGCGGCGCGACATAAGCGCTCTCACCGTCATCGGCGGGGAAAAGCTTCGGATCGACCAGCGCCTTGGCGCCCTTGGCGACAGCATCGGCAACCTGCGCGCGCACCACCTTGGCGAAACGCTTGTTGGCCATCGGCCCAAGCGTGGTTTCCTCAACCAGCGGATTGCCGAGCTTGTAGTTGGACACCCACGCCACGGACTTCTCGACAAACGCGTCATACAGGTTTTCATTGACGTAGATGCGCTCGATACCGCAGCAGCATTGCCCGGAATTATAGGTGGCGCCATCCATCAGCGTATCGACAGCGGCGTCGAGATCGGCGTCCTCCATCACGTAGCCGGGGTCCTTGCCGCCGAGTTCAAGCCCGAGACCGGTGAAGGTGCCGGCCGCGGCGCGCTCGATGGCGCGACCGCCTTCCACCGAACCGGTGAAATTGACGAAGTTGAACAGGCCCTCGGAAATCAGCGCCGAGGTCGTGCCGTGGTCGAGGAAAACATTGATGAAAACGTCTTCAGGCACACCGGCCTCGACGAAAGCCCGCACCATGCGCTCGCCCACCAGCAGCGTCTGCGCCGCATGTTTGATGACGACCGTGTTGCCGGCCATCAAGGCGGGTGCGACGGTGTTGATCGCCGTCATGTAAGGATAGTTCCAGGGAGCAATGACGAAGACCACACCATGCGCCTCGCGCTCGATGCGGCGTTCGAAATTGCCGCTTTCCTCGATGACGAGCGGCGCCAGCGCATCGGCGGCGATGGAAGCGACATAGTTGGAGCGCTCGTTGAAACCCTTGAACTCGCCGCCATAACGCACCGGCCGGCCCATCATATGCGCCAGTTCCGGCACCACCTCCGCCACCATTTCGTTGAGGCGGGCGACGCCCTTCAGAACCAGCTGAACGCGGTCCTCAAGCGGACGCCGCGCCCAGTCCTTTTGCGCCTTGCGCGCTTTCGAAACGGCGGCCCGCGCCGCCTCCAGCGACATCGCCTCCCGCTCGGCGTAAACCGAGCCGTCGATGGGCGAGATATTCTGGATCATGGTCATGATGTTTTCCCGTAATGATTAGGCTCGTTCGAAACCGCGCGCCACTTCCCAGTCGGTCACGCGGCGGTCGTATTCTTCCTGTTCCCACCGTCCGGCATGGACGTAATGATCGATCACATCGTCGCCAAAGGCGTTGCGCAGCATTTTCGATCCGTCCAGAAAGGCAGTGGCGTCACGCAATGTCTTGGGTATCTCGCGCACGTCCTTGCCACCATAGGCATCGCCGACAAAAGCGGGCTCAAGTTCGAGTTTATTTTCGATGCCGTCAATGCCTGCCGCAAGCAAAGCCGCCATGGCGAGATAGGGATTGAGATCGGAGCCGCCGACGCGGCATTCGATGCGGATACCCTTGGTACCTTCGCCGCAGAGGCGATATCCTGCCGTGCGGTTGTCTAGGCTCCAGATCGCCTTGGTGGGCGCAAAGGTGCCGGCCATGAACCGCTTGTAGGAATTGATATAGGGCGCGAGGAAATAGGTGATCTCGCTGGCATGGGCGAGAAGCCCGGCAACATAATGCCGCATCAGTTCCGACATGCCGTGCTTGGCGTCCTTGTCGAGGAAAGCAGGCGTCTTGCCGTCGGCGCTCCACAGCGACTGGTGAATATGCGAGGAACTGCCGGCGGCGTTGTAATTCCACTTGGCGAGAAAGGTCACCGCCTTGCCCTTGGACCACGCAATCTCCTTGGTCGCGTTTTTGATGATGGCGTGCCGGTCGGCCATGGTCAGCGCATCGGCATAACGCACATTGATTTCCGCCTGACCTGCGGACGCTTCGCCCTTGGAATTCTCGACCGGAATGCCGGCGCCCTGCAGGCCCTTGCGCAGCGCCCGCATGACATCCTCTTCCTTGGTCGTCTGGAAGATATGGTAATCCTCATTGTAGCCACTGGCGAGGTTCAACCCCTTGTAACCGTTGGCGCGCGCCGCATCGAAAGTCTGGTCGAACAGGAAGAATTCCAGTTCGGTCGCCATATAGGCCTTCAGCCCCATGGCCTCCAGCCGCGCCACCTGCTTTTTCAAGAGCGCCCGCGGCGAATGCGGCACTTCTTCATGGGTGTGATGATCGAGCACATCGCACAGCACCAGCGCCGTGCCTTCCAGCCACGGCACGCGCCGCAGCGTCGAAAGATCGGGTTTCAGCACATAGTCGCCATAACCCTTTTCCCAACTGGAGGATTTGTAACCGGGAACGGTTTCCATCTCCATGTCGGTGGCAAGCACGTAATTGCAGCTATGGGTTTCCTCAAAGGCGCTTTCAACGAAGAATTCCGCCTGGAACCGTTTGCCCATCAGACGCCCCTGCATGTCGACAAGGCAGGCCAGAACCGTGTCGATGCGCCCCTCGGCGACATCCATTTTAAGCGCGTCGAATGTGTAGCTCGTCATTTTGTCCGTTCCCTTTATTGTCGTGACCGGGCGGCCGGAATGCGGCCGCCCGTTTGTTTGAACATCAGGCCTTTGCAGCCGCTGCGGCAACCGCAGCCTGCTTGTGCTCCAGCGCGAATTCCTCTTCCGGCGAGAGGATGAGGCGGTGGCGCCCGACAAAGGCGAAGTAGGCAATCGCCACGGCAAACCAGACCGCCACCCAGAGCACGCCCTTGGTGAAGTTCGGATCCTGGATCTGGTAAAGCAATGTCACGATGGCGATGATGACCGTCAGCACCGCGCCCGGAATGCCGAAGGGCGAGCGGAACGGCCGCTCGATATGCGGCAGGTTCTTTCGGAGCAGGATGAAGGAAATCGCCTGCATGATGTAGGAGAACATCGCACCGAAGACGGCCATGTTCAAAAGCACGCTGCCGATGATGCTGCCGCCCTGTTCCGCACCCAGCGCGAACCAGATGACGAGCATGACCGCGAGACCGACAATCGCGCCGGTGATGTTGGCAACGTATGGCGTGCGGTACTTGGAATGGGTGATCGACAGCACGGTCGGGAAGTAACCCGCACGCGACAGCGAATAGATCTGCCGGCCCTGTGCATAGAGGATCGTATGGAAGCTGGCGATCAGGCCGGTCAAGGCAACGAGACCCAGCACCACCACGCCGCCATCGCCATAGATCGCCTTGAAACCATCGAGCAGCGGCTCAAGCGAGGAGCTGAGATGGAAGGCGCCGACGCCCGGCAGGGATGGGTTGAGCAATACGATCATGAAGGCCGAAACCATCAGCGTTATCATGCCGAGGATGATGCCCTTCGGCATGTCGCGCTTGGGATCGACCGATTCTTCCGCCGCCAGCGGCAGTTGCTCGATGGCAAGGAACAGCCAGACCGCGAAAGGCAGCGTCGCGAGAACGCCCGAGAACCCGAAGGGGAAGAAGGAACCGCCGCCCTCCGGCAGCTCCACCGCCTTGCCGTCAGGTCCGACACCGATATTGAGCGCGAAACGCGAAAAATCGATGTTCGGGATGGCGCTGATCCAGAAAAACACCAGAACGGCAAGCGAAATTAGCGTGATAACCAGCGTCACCTTGAAGGAAAGCTCAAGCCCGAAGACATTGAGCGCAAGGAATATCGCGTAGAACGCTATCCACACGAAGGGTGAATAAGCGGGATCGAGGCCGAGAATGGAGTTCACATAGGCCGTGATGAAGGTGACGACGACCGCCGGCGTCAGCACATATTCGACATTCTCGCAAAGCCCGGTGATGAAGCCGCCCCATGGGCCCATGGCCGTGCGGGCAAAGGAATAGGCCGCACCGGTATGCGGCAAGGCCGGGCTCATTTCCGCAATCGAAAATGTCAGCCCGAGATACATGATGGCGATGATGATGCCCGCCACCAGCATGCCGCCCCAGCCGCCGGTGGAGAAGCCGAAATTCCATCCGGAAAAATGCCCGGAAATGACCGCGCCGACGCCGAGCGACCAGAGCGACCACACGCCCGCATAACGGGATAGTCCGCGTTTTTCGAAATAGGATGCATCAGCCTTCTTGTAGCTGACGCCTGACGATGAACTGTCCATGCCCTTCTCTCCTGAATAAGAAAAAAACAAGCCAGTCAGCCGTTATTGGCCGATTGTGCCCCAGTTTCCGGCTTCACCCGGGAATTTCCCGCGATTGGCCGCACGCACTTGCTGTTCCCTTGCCGCTTTGTGTTTTTCCGGCTGCATGGCCGGTTTTTATAAAATGGCGGCAGTCTCATCTGGCAGCCGACCCCGGTGTTTTCACCATCGGCCGGCCATAGCTCCCTCACTCATCGATCGATGAGAGCGCCTTCCCCATAAGCTCGTAAAGAAAACCGGCGATTGCCGCCTGCTCTCCTTCATTGGTGATGAGATCGTTGCGGATCTCGATCATGACGTTCAAAAGCCCGTCCGGCAGCGCATGCAGCCGCAGCGTATGCGTCACGCCGTCTTCCGGGCCATAGGGATCGTTGCGATTGACCGTGAGCGTGGACCCTTCGGCGCCCGCCAGCATCGCATCCGCGAGGCGGCTGTCGGTATCGTGCAGGATGCCGATCTCAACTTTTCGGAACCGGCCGTGATAGACCGGGGTGAAACTGTGGATGGTTACCACCACCACGTTGCGGCCATCCGCCTGCCGCGCGGCGATGATCTCGCTCACCCGGTCATGAAACGGCACATAAAGTGCTGAGGTGCGGGCGAACCGCTC
This sequence comes from Agrobacterium sp. D14, assembly GCF_001526505.1. Classification (NCBI taxonomy): domain Bacteria; kingdom Pseudomonadati; phylum Pseudomonadota; class Alphaproteobacteria; order Hyphomicrobiales; family Rhizobiaceae; genus Agrobacterium; species Agrobacterium sp. D14. Next base: position 35,475 of record NZ_ASXX01000013.1, on the reverse strand, counting down.
CGCTTCGCTTAGATCGAAATTGCCGGGAATATCGTAAATCTCGCTTTTCACCGGCATGGCGGAAGGCGATTCGGGCGGCCGGTTGCAATCATAGACGAGACGTGAAAACCGCTGATAGACGAGCGTGGCGTCAAACTTTTCCGAAAGCAGCCGGGCGACGGCCAGAGCGCCCGGATCCCAGGCCGCATGGCTCGAAAGCACCTCCGGCGAAAGACCCAATGTACCGAATTTCTGCGGAATGGTGGCGGAGGCATGTTCGCAGACGAGAAGGACGTCGCCCTTCGCCGCAGCATTCTCGATGCCGACGGCCTGCCCTTCCGCTTCTGTGAAAAACCGTGACCGCAGCGTCATGCACGAACCCCACCCGGAACCCCCGCGTTCCGTCAACGCCGAAAAGAATTCTTCACATTATTGCGAGTGTCAAATGGAATTTTGAAATTTTCTCTTCATTTTCCCATTGACTCGATAGCTGGCACAGATGTTTATTTTAGCCATGCACCGGCAGAAGACCGGAAGGGGAAAAATTTGCGCAGCACGACGGCGACCGTGTCGGATGTCATTCATGCCCATTACGACGCACTGACCCGTTCGGAAAAACGGCTGGCGGAGAGCCTGCTCGGCAACTACCCCGTCTCCGGCCTCGGCAGCATCACCACCATTGCGGAAAATGCCGGCGTTTCGACGCCGACGGTGGCGCGCATGGTGCAGAAGCTCGGCTACAAGGGCTATCCGGAATTTCAGGCGCATCTGCACCAGGAGTTGGAAGCGACGATCTCCGGCCCCATCGCCAAACATGACCGCTGGGCAACCAATGCCCCCGGCCTGCACATTCTCAACCGCTTCGCCGATGCCATCACCGGCAATCTGCGCGATACGCTGAGCGATCTCGACACCGCCGTCTTCGACAATGCCGCAGCGCTGCTTTCCGACCGCAAGCGCAGCATCTATTTCGTCGGCGGGCGCATCACCGGCGCGATTGCCGAATATTTCTTCACACATATGCAGGTGATCCGGCCGAAGACGACGCTGATGTCGTCGAATTCCAGCGCCTGGCCGCAATATATGCTGAACATGAGCGCCGGCGACATACTGGTTATCTTCGATATCCGCCGTTACGAGCACGACATGACGACGCTGGCCGAAGTCGCCAAGGCAAACGGCGTGCAGATCATTCTCTTCACTGATCAATGGACATCGCCGGTGGCGCGCCACGCGCTGCACACTTTCCGTGTCAGGATCGAAGCACCCTCGGCATGGGATTCTTCGGTCGTCACGCTGTTCGTGGTCGAAGCGCTGATCGAAGCGGTGCAGAACGGCACCTGGGATGAAACCAGGGAACGCATGAATGCACTGGAAGGCCTGTTCGAACAGACGCGGCTGTTCCGCAGGCCGGACAGAACATGAAACTACATAGCCGGGCAACTTGCTTGACGCGGATGCCGCACGCTGATTGGATACCTGTCATCGCTACCAGCACGATAAAACAGGATAAGAAACCAAGCTGGGGAACATATCTGGCCACCACGGATCATGAGGGGAATCTCCCGCAATTGCAGGCAAAAAGCCGGGTGATGGCGGAAAACGGGCGTAAAGTGACGGAATCCGGATAAATAAATTGCAATCCAGCCGTCACATTAGCTTCATCGAGAATCCGTATCAGCGTCCGCAATATGAGAACACGAAGAGGAGAAAAAAGTGATCTCTCACTGCCGCCGACTGCTCGCTACGACCACTGCACTGGTCATCGCCTCCACCGCAATTGCCGCCGCTGAACCGAGCGCCGAGCTGATCGCCGCCGCGAAGAAGGAAGGCATGCTGACCACCGTCGCGCTGCCGCACGACTGGTGCGGTTACGGCGACGTGATTGCCGCCTTCAAGGCGAAATATCCGGAAATCACCGTCAACGAACTGAACCCCGACGCCGGCTCCGCCGACGAAGTCGAAGCGGTGAAGGCCAACAAGGACAATAAGGGCCCGCAGGCGCCTGACGTCGTCGACGTCGGCCTCGCCTTCGGCCCGCAGATGAAGGCCGAAGGCCTGCTGCAGCCCTACAAGGTCTCCACCTGGGACGAAATTCCCGACAACGTCAAGGATCCGGAAGGTTACTGGTACGGCGACTATTACGGCGTGATGTCCTTCTTCGTGAACAAGGACCTCGTCAACAACGCACCGAAGGACTGGGCCGACCTGCTGAAGCCGGAATATTCCGGTCAGGTGGCGCTCGCGGGCGATCCGCGCGCTTCCAACCAGGCCATCCTCGGCGTTCTCGCCGCCGGCCTTTCCACCGGTGCGAAATCCGGCAAGGAAGCCGGTGAAGCTGGCCTGAAATATTTCGCCGATCTCAACAAGGCTGGCAACTTCCTGCCGGTCATCGGCAAGGCCGGAACGCTGGCGCAGGGCGCGACCCCGATCATCGTCGCCTGGGACTATAACGCCCTTTCCTGGAAGAAGACGCTGAACGACAACCCGCCGACAGAAGTTGTCGTTCCTGAAAAGGGCGTTCTGGCCGGCGTCTACGTTCAGGGCATTTCCGCTTACGCGCCGCATCCGAACGCTGCCAAGCTGTGGATGGAACACCTCTACTCCGACGACGGTCAGCTCGGCTGGCTGAAGGGCTATTGCCACCCGATCCGCTTCAACGCCATGGTCAAGGCTGGCAAGGTTCCGCAGGAACTGATCGACAGCCTGCCGCCGGCAGCAGCCTATGAAAAGGCGACTTCCCGACACTCGAGGAAGTCGACGCCAACAAGGCTGCTGTCACCGGCGGCTGGGACAGCGTTGTCGGCGCAAACGTGAAGTAAACTGTTGAAAACGCACCCCGGCCGATCAAAAGCCGGGGTGCTTCTTTTATGATGTAGACCTTTATATACAGACCGTTTGAAAACGGCGTTTGGGGACAAGGATGCCATCAACCAACACCGGCGGACCATCCGACGCGGGCAGGAAACTGCCGCTGCACTGGATTGGCGTCGTACCTTTTGCCGTTTTTGTTTTACTGTTTCTGATTATGCCGACGATGAAGATCGTCATCGGCGCATTCCAGCATGCCGATGGCAGCTTTACGCTGGAAAATATCGCCGGGCTTTTCACCTCCTCCATCCTTGCGGCCTACTGGATTTCGATCAAGATCAGCCTCGCCTCGGCGGCGCTGGGCTGCCTGATCGGCTTTGCCGTCGCCGCCGCCGTGGTGCTGGGCGGATTGCCGCAGCGCATTCGCGGACCGCTTCTGACCTTTTCCGGCGTCGCTTCGCAATTTGCCGGCGTGCCGCTCGCCTTCGCCTTCATCGCCACGCTTGGCCCGGTCGGCCTTCTCACCGTCTTCCTGAAGACGCAGATCGGCATCGATCTGAGGCTGCTCGGCTTCAACATCCTGTCCTTCTGGGGTCTCACCGTCACCTATCTGTTCTTCCAGATACCGCTGATGATCCTCATCATCACGCCTGCGCTGGACGGGCTGAAGCGCGAATGGCGCGAAGCGGCGGAAATCCTTGGCGCCACCGGCCTGCAATATTGGCGCATGGTGGCCTTCCCCATCCTGCTGCCGTCGCTGCTCGGCACCATGTCGCTGCTGTTTGCCAATGCCTTCGGCGCGGTGGCCACCGCAATCGCGCTCACCGGCTCCTCGCTCAATATCGTGCCGATCCTGCTTTTCGCGCAGATCCGTGGTGACGTTCTCGGCAATCCGCATCTCGGTTACGCCCTTGCCTTCGGCATGATCGTCGTCACCGGCCTTGCCAATGCACTTTACATCTGGCTGCGCGCCCGCAGCGAAAGGTGGCTGAAATGAAGCGTTTCTTCGCCTGGGGCGCGCTGATCTTCGGCCTGCTCTATTTCGCCCTGCCGCTGATCGGCATGACCAACTTCTCGCTGAAAATGCGGCGCGGCGAATATTCCTTCGACGCCTATGGCAAGGTGCTCACCGACCCGCGTTTTCAGGAAACCTTCAGCTATTCGGTGGTGATGGCGCTGTTCACCATCGTCTTCGGGGTTCTGCTGGTGGTGCCCACCGCCTATTGGGTGCGCCTGAAACTGCCAAGCCTGCGCCCCTATATCGAATTCATCACGCTTTTGCCGCTGGTCATCCCGGCCATCGTCATCGTCTTCGGTTATATCCGGCTTTACAACACCTCGAGCTGGCTGCCGCTGACCGGCACGAGCTTCGGCACCAACCTGCTTTTGATGTTCGGTTATGCCACGCTGGCCTTGCCCTATATGTACCGCGCCGTCGATACCGGCCTCCGAACCATCGATGTGGCAACACTGACAGAAGCGGCGCAGAGCCTCGGCGCGGGCTGGACGACCATCCTCTCGCGCATCATCCTGCCGAATGTTCTGGTCGCCGTGCTGTCTGGTGCGTTTTTGACCTTCGCCATCGTCATCGGTGAATTCACCATGGCGGCCCTTTTGAACCGCCCGGCCTTCGGCCCCTACATGCAGCTGCTCGGCGCCAACCGCGCCTATGAACCGGCCGCACTTGCCGTGATTTCCTTCGGCATCACCTGGGGTTGCCTGGGTCTGATCCAACTCGTTTCACGCTACCAGAAGGGCGCGCCTCCCAAGGCCTGAGGACAATATTTTCATGAGCTTTTTGACACTTAGCAACATCAAGAAATCCTTCGGCTCCGTGCAGGTCGTGCATGATTTCAACATGGCCATCGAAAAAGGCGAGTTCGTCTCCTTTTTGGGGCCATCGGGCTGCGGCAAGACCACCGTGCTGCGCATGATCGCCGGCTTTGAAATCCCCACCGGCGGATCCATCGTCATCAATGGCAAAGACCAGACGGCGCTGAGACCGAACCAGCGCAATATCGGCATGGTGTTCCAGGCCTATGCGCTGTTCCCCAACATGAATGTCTATGAAAACGTCGCCTTCGGGCTCAAAGTCGCCGGCAAGCCGAAAGCCGAGATCGACGCCCGCGTGAAGGAAATGCTCCAGCTCATCCATCTGGAGCATCTGGCGGACCGTTACCCCTACCAGATGTCGGGCGGCCAGCAGCAGCGCGTGGCGCTTGCCCGCGCGCTCGCACCGAAGCCGGAAGTGCTTCTGCTGGACGAGCCGCTCTCCGCGCTTGATGCCAAGATCCGTGTGTCGCTGCGCGAGGAAATCCGCCAGATCCAGCAGAAACTCGGCATCACCACCATTTTCGTCACCCACGATCAGGAAGAGGCCCTGTCGATTTCCGACCGCATCGTTGTCATGAATGGCGGCCGCGCCGACCAGATCGGCTCCCCCTTCGATATCTACAACAAGCCCGCGACCCGCTTCGTCGCCTCTTTCGTCGGCACGCTGAACCTGATCGACGCCACCGTGGTCGATTCCTCATCCAACACCATCCGTGTCGGAGAGCAGCAGATCACCCTGCACAAGCCGGTCGATGCGGCGAACGGCGAAAAAATCACCCTTGCCCTGCGACCGGAAGCAGGCTCGCTCGGCGGCGATGCGAAAGGCGATGTCGCCATTTCCGGCCTCGTCACCTCCAGCCAGTTCCTCGGCTCCGTCATCCGCACCCGCCTCGATCTCGGCGGCTCGACCCTGTCTTTCGACATGTTCAACGATCCCGGCACAGCACCGCCCGCCGTCGGTGAGCAGGTGACGCTGAAATTCGCAGCCGGCGACCTGATGGTCATCAAGGACTGAAGCGCTTTTCCAGACGCAAAACCGCTTCGCCCATTTGCGGGACATGGTAGAGCAGGTATGACTTCGAACCTGCATACCAACCATGTGAGGCCATGATGCGCGCGCTTTTTTACGAACTGTTCGGCGAGACCCCGGTTGTTGCGTCCCTGCCCGACCCGGAACCGACCGATGGCGGCGTGGTCATCGAGGTAAAGGCGACCGGCCTCTGCCGCAGCGACTGGCACGGCTGGATGGGGCATGACCCGGATATCCGCCTGCCGCATGTTCCCGGCCACGAATTCGCAGGCGTGATCGCCGCTGTCGGCAAAAACGTCACCCGTTTCAAGACCGGCGACCGCGTTACCGTGCCCTTCGTTTCCGGCTGCGGCCATTGCCATGAATGCCGCTCCGGCAACCAGCAGGTCTGCGAAACGCAGTTCCAGCCCGGCTTCACCCATTGGGGTTCCTTCGCCGAATATGTCGCCATCGACTATGCCGATCAAAACCTCGTGCATCTGCCTGAGACGATGAGTTACGCCACCGCCGCCGGCCTCGGCTGCCGTTTCGCCACCTCCTTCCGGGCCGTGACCGATCAGGGACGCCTGAAGGGCGGCGAATGGCTGGCGGTGCATGGCTGCGGCGGCGTCGGCCTCTCCGCCATCATGATCGGCTCTGGCCTCGGTGCGCAGGTCGTCGCCATCGACATCGCCGAAGACAAGCTCGAACTTGCGCGGCAGCTCGGAGCAACCGCCACCATCAACAGCCGCGCGGTTGCCGATGTTGCCGAGGCGGTACGCGAAGTGACGGGTGGCGGCGCGCATGTCTCGATCGATGCGCTCGGTCACCCGCAGACCTGCTGCAACTCCATCAGCAACCTTCGCCGGCGCGGCCGCCATGTGCAGGTTGGGCTGATGCTGGCCGATCACGCCATGCCCGCCGTTCCCATGGCCCGTGTGATCGCACATGAACTGGAGATCTATGGCAGCCACGGCATGCAGGCGTGGCGTTACGAGGACATGTTGGCGATGATCGAAAGCGGCAGGCTCGCGCCGGAAAAGCTGATCGGCCGCCACATCAGCCTCTCCGATGCCGCCACCGCCCTGCCCGCCATGGACAGCTTCAGGGAAAGCGGCATCAGCATCATCGACAGGTTCGAATAGTGCAGGCTCCTGAGACCGTCTGAGGTTTAGGGATTTCGCACCGCTCAGGCGCTCCTGCGTCCGAATGTCCGGACCGCAGTGGTTCCTCGCGCAGACGCATGAGCCGGCGATGCTGCCGGGATACGCGCCGCGTGATCCGTCTGGCTATCGCTCCATTGACGGTTTACCAGCTGTTTCTTGCGGACCTCCAGCGGGTCGGGGGTGTCCTCCTCCTGCCGCTTACTTCCCGCAATTGCGGAGGTCGTCGCCAATCGCGAAATCCACCGCACTAGCTGCATGCCCTTGTGAACAAGCACAAAGATACCAGCAATTGCGACCGCTATGATAATCACGAGGTTCCAGGGCGCGTCGCTGCCCCTCGCCGCCCGCTCCATGCGGTCTTTTGTCGTTGGATCAAAACCAAGCGTCGCCTTCAGCCTGGCGATATCCGCATCGCTGAGCCTGCTGTACCGCTCGCCACGATACAGCACATAACCGCTCCTATCCCCGCTGTTGAGATAACCAATGTCGAATGCTTCCCCGTCGCGAAGAAAAGGCTCGTTATCCGGCAGATCGTAAACGAGATCGATTGTCTCGCCGCCGCCGAATCCGGGGATGGCAAAAAACCGGGACTTCCGCGCCTCAGCTTCGCTCACGAATATCGCGGAAAATAGAAACCCGACCGAAAAAAGCGCAATATGCTTCATTCACTCTCTCCAACAACAACGAGAATGACGAAAACTGGCATTACTGAATTAATTTGAAGTTTATACTTACAATAACATCTTAAATTTAAGATATATATTGCATATATATAATATTGATCGATTTATTACAAGAATGAACTGTGCTAATTTATAATAAAATGAACTTCGAACGATGCGGCATGACGTATCTCCGCCGACGCTGCAAACCATTGGCGCGAACAGCGCCCCACGTTAAACCGCAATCACACGCAATTGCTTTGAGCATAGCACCGCGATGATGCGACAGAGCGCAACGTCGGCGAACATGACGGATTAGATGCAAGGAACGCGACATGCTGTTTCTCGATAGCGTAACCATGAAAGAGACCCCGGACGGAAGAGACGACTATCCCTTCTCCGTTCCGGCGCTGCGCCATCTGGAACGCCTCGAATTCAAGACGCCGATCACCTTTTTTGCCGGCAATAACGGCTCCGGCAAATCGACGCTGCTGGAAGGGCTGGCGGCGGGAATGACGGCCTATGCCATCGGCAATCACGGCCAGGTTGCCGGCGACCTCTACCTTCAGCATGCCGAGACCGTGGCGAAGTCCTTCTATTTCGCCCGCAAGAAATATCCGAAAATCCGCATGTTCATGCGCGCGGAAGACGTGCTTGGTTATATCCGCCGGCAGAACGAGGATGCGCTGGACGATTTTCGCTGGGAGCGGGAAAAGGCGCTCAAGAAGGGTGAAGACTTTCCGGAAGAAACCCCGGATACGTTTCGCAGGATCGTCAGGAACAATGTCATCGACCGGCGTTCGCATGGCGAAGGATTTCTCGATATCATGCAACAGCGGCTGCATGGCGCCGGCCTCTATTTTCTCGACGAACCGGAAAGCCCGCTTTCGCCGCAAAAGCAGCTCGAACTGGCAGCCCTTATCCGCGACGCCGCCGATAGCGGCGGGCAATTGATCATCGCCACCCATTCGCCGGTGCTTTTGGCCATTCCCGAGGCGACCATTTATCATTTCGACGCGGACGGCATTACCGAGCGCCTTTATGACGAGCTGGAAAACATCAGTTTCCTGCGCCGCTTTCTTGATCGTCCCTCGAAATACCTGAGCGATTGAGCGTCGATAAGGCTTGAAATCGCGCCGCGCTTGCCGCATGCCCATAAGTAATACGTAATTTAGAAAAGAAGCAGCCTCATGTCTCCCACCACCACACCGGCGGCAGCCCGGCCCCTCAACGGTCAGGATTACAGAACTCTTGGCCTTTCGGCCCTCGGCGGCGCGCTGGAATTTTACGATTTCATCATTTTCGTATTTTTCGCCACCGTCATCGGCCATCTGTTCTTCCCGCCGGAAATGCCGGACTGGCTGGTGATGATCCAGACTTTCGGCATCTTCGCCGCAGGCTATCTGGTGCGGCCGCTGGGCGGCATCGTGCTGGCGCATTATGGCGACCGTTACGGCCGCAAACGGGTTTTCGCCTTCTCCATCCTGCTGATGGCGCTCTCGACCCTCGGCATGGCGCTGATGCCGACCTATGCCACCATCGGCGTGGCTGCCCCCATCCTGCTCATCATCCTGCGCATGCTGCAGGGCGCGGCCATCGGTGGCGAAGTGCCGGGCGCATGGACCTTCGTTGCCGAACATGTGCCCTTCCGCCGTGTCGGGCTCGCCTGCGGCTTCCTCACATCGGGCCTTTCCTTCGGCATCATGCTGGGCTCGCTGATCGCTTTCGCCATCAACTCGCTTTTCACACCGGAGGACGTGGCCGGTTACGCCTGGCGCATTCCCTTCCTGCTCGGCGGCATTTTCGGCCTCATCGCTGTCTATCTGCGCCGCTGGCTGGAAGAAACGCCGATCTTCACCGAGATGAAGAAGTCGAAATCGCTGACGGACAAGCTGCCGCTCGGGCTGGTGCTGAAGCACCATATGCGCGGCGTGGTCATTTCCGCCCTGCTGACCTGGGTTCTCTCGGCCGCCATCGTCGTCACGACGTTGATGACGGCCACCTTCCTGCAGAAGCTTTACGGGTATACCCCGACACAGGCGCTGGCCGGCACCAGCTTCGGCACGCTGTTCCTGATCTTCGGCGTCATCATCGCCGGCGCGCTGATCGACCGCGTCGGCTCCGGCATCTTCTTCATGGGGGCGAGCATTTTCTTCGGCATCGCCACCTTCACCTTCTACAGCTATGCCGGCACATCGCTTCAAACCATGTTTGTGCTCTACGGCGTCATGGGCCTGTCGGTCGGCATGGCGGGTGCGGTGCCCTATGTCATGGTCCGCGCCTTCCCGGCCTCGGTGCGCTTCTCCGGCCTCTCCTTCGCCTATAACGTCTCCTATGCCGTCTTCGGCGGGCTGACGCCGATTGGCGTGACGACCGCACTTGCCATCAACCCCATGGCCCATGCCTGGTATCTGGTCTTCATCGCCGTCCTCGCCTTCGCGATCGGCCTCTATCTCTATCTGCGCGGCAGCGAGGTGGAGAGCCATGTCGGCATCGAAGAACTGGCGGCGTTACGGTCTTAAAAGACGCCATCAAAAAAAGCGCGGGACATGCCCGCGCTTAGCTTGTCGACAACCGCGTCTCTACGCTCGACATCATCCTTGGACTTGTCCCAAGGATCTAATCACAGTCGATAAAATCGACACGTTGCAGATGCTCGGGACAAGCCCGAGCATGACGGAAGAGAGCTTGCAGGGCTTCATCCGTGCCCTGAAAACTATCAACCACCTGCGCCCAAAACCTCAGGCCGCGCTGTCGATTTCCTCAGCACCATTCGTCGGCACGTAGTTGAGGACAGGACCGAGCCAGCGCTCTACTTCCTCAACCGGCATGTCCTTACGGCGCGCATAATCCAGCACCTGATCGCGCTCCACCTTGGCCACGCCGAAATAGTAACTTTCGGGATGGCCGATATAGATGCCGGAGACGGAAGAGCCGGGCCACATGGCATAGCTCTCCGTCAGTTCCACACCCGCCGCATTGGTGGCATCGAGCAGGGCGAACAGCGTCTTCTTTTCGGTATGATCGGGCTGGGCCGGATAGCCGGGTGCCGGGCGAATACCGGCATAGGCCTCGCCAATCAGCTCATCGCCGTTGAAGTTTTCTTGCGGCGCATAACCCCAGAACTCCTTGCGCACCCGCTCATGCATGCGCTCGGCAAAGGCTTCCGCGAAACGGTCGGCCAGCGCCTTGACGAGAATGGACGAATAATCGTCATTGGCCCGCTCGAAGCGTTCGGCAATCGCCACTTCCTCGATACCCGCCGTCACCACAAAGCCACCGACATAATCGGCAACGCCGCTATCGACAGGGGCGACGAAATCCGACAGCGCCACATTCGGGCGTCCATCGCGCTTGGAAAGCTGCTGGCGCAGCGTGAAGAAAGTCGCAAGCTCTTCGCCGCGGCTTTCATCCGTGAACAGCCTGATATCGTCGCCCACGGCGTTGGCCGGCCAGAAGCCGATCACCGCCCGCGGCCGGAACCAGTTTTCCTCGATGATCTTCTTCAGCATCGCCTGCGCATCGCTGTAAAGCTGCCGCGCCGCCTCGCCCTGCTTTTCGTCATCGAGAATGGCCGGGAAACGACCCTTCAATTCCCAGGTCTGGAAGAACGGCGTCCAGTCGATGTAACGGGAAAGCTCTTCCAGATCGTAAGTCTCGAACACCCTGGTGCCGAAGAATTGCGGCTTGACGGCGCTATAGGCCGACCAGTCGATCTTGTGCGCATTCTCGCGGGCGCGGGAAAGCGGCAGGCGCTGCTTTTCGCGCTCATTGCGGGCGTGCGCCTCCGCCACCTTGGCATATTCGCTGCGAATACCGTCGATATAAGCGGGCTTCTGCTCGGCGGAGAGAAGCGCCGACACGACGCCCACCGCACGCGAGGCGTCGGTGACATAGATTGCCTGTCCCGCCTCGTAACGCGGATGGATTTTCACCGCCGTATGCACACGGCTCGTCGTCGCGCCGCCGATCAGCAGCGGGATGTCGAAACCCTGCCGCTCCATTTCGGCCGCCACATGCACCATCTCATCCAGCGACGGGGTGATGAGGCCGGAAAGGCCGATCACATCCACCTTTTCGGCAATCGCCGTCTCGAGGATTTTCGTCGTCGGCACCATGACGCCGAGATCGATGATCTCATAATTGTTGCAGGCGAGAACGACGCCGACAATGTTCTTGCCGATATCGTGCACATCGCCCTTCACGGTGGCCATCAGCACCTTGCCGGCGGCGCTGCGCTCGGCCCCACCATTCAGGCGCTTTTCCTCTTCCATGTAAGGAAGCAGCACGGCAACCGCCTGCTTCATCACGCGGGCGGATTTCACCACCTGCGGCAGGAACATCTTACCCGAGCCGAAGAGATCGCCGACCACATTCATGCCCGCCATCAGCGGCCCTTCGATGACGTGCAACGGGCGCTCCGCCTTCTGGCGCGCCTCTTCCGTATCGGCCTCGATATAGTCGGTAATGCCGTTGACCAGCGCATGCTCCAGCCGCTTCTCGACGGGCAGTTCGCGCCAGGAAAGGTCCTGAACCTTCGTATCCTTTGCACCCGTGCCACGGAAACGCTCCGCCACTTCAAGCAAACGCTCGGTCGCGTCGTCGCGGCGGTTCAGCACCACGTCCTCGCAGGCCTCACGCAGTTCCGGATCGATATTGTCGTAAACCGCAAGCTGCCCGGCATTGACGATGCCCATATCCATGCCGACCTGAATGGCGTGGTAAAGGAACACGGCATGCATCGCCTCACGCACCGGCTCATTGCCGCGGAAGGAGAAGGACAGGTTGGAAACACCGCCGGAAATATGCGTCAGCGGCATGGTTTCGCGGATGGTTCTGGTGGCCTGAATGAAATCCACGCCGTAATTATTGTGCTCTTCGATACCCGTCGCAACGGCAAAGACGTTGGGGTCGAAGATGATGTCTTCCGGCGACAGGCCCGCCTTCTCGGTCAAGAGCTTGTAGGCGCGCGAGCAAATCTCGACCTTGCGCTCGTAAGTATCGGCCTGCCCGACCTCATCGAAGGCCATGACCACGACCGCCGCACCGTAATTATGGACGAGCCGCGCCTGCTGGAGAAACTTCTCCTCGCCTTCCTTCAGCGAAATCGAATTGACGATCGATTTGCCCTGAACGCATTTCAGGCCGGCCTCGATGATCTCGAACTTGGATGAGTCGATCATCACAGGCACGCGGGCAATATCCGGCTCGGCGGCGATGAGGTTCAGAAACTCCACCATCGCCTTTTCGGAATCGATCAGACCCTCATCCATGTTGATGTCGATGATCTGCGCACCGTTTTCCACCTGGTCGCGGGCGACAGCCAGAGCCGCCGTATAATCACCGGCGGTGATGAGCTTGCGGAAGCGAGCCGAGCCGGTGACGTTGGTGCGTTCGCCGACATTGACGAAAGGAATGTCCTTGGTCAGCACGAAAGGCTCGAGGCCCGAAAGCGACATGAAGGGCACATGCTCGGGAATTTCGCGCGGCTTGTAGCCTTTGACAGCCTCCGCAATGGCCCGGATATGCTCCGGCGTGGAACCGCAGCAGCCGCCGACAATGTTGACGAGACCGTCACGAACGAAGCCCTGAACCTGACGCGCCATCATCTCGGGCGTTTCGTCATATTGGCCGAATTCATTCGGCAGGCCGGCATTCGGATAGGCGCAGACGAAAGTATCGGCCACGTCAGACAGTTCCTGAAGATGCGGACGCATGGCGTCGGCACCCAGCGCGCAGTTCAGGCCGATGGTGAAGGGATTGGCGTGGCGCACCGAGTTCCAGAACGCCGAAGGCGTCTGGCCGGAAAGCGTGCGGCCGGAAAGGTCGGTGATCGTGCCCGAGATCATCACCGGCAGGCGGATGCCCTTGGCCTCGAAACGCTCCTCGCAGGCGAAAATCGCCGCCTTGGCGTTCAGCGTATCGAAGATCGTCTCGATCAGGATGATGTCGGCGCCGCCGTCGATAAGGCCGTCGATCTGCTCGCCATAGGCGATACGCAGATCGTCGAAGCTGACGGCGCGAAAACCGGGATTGTTGACGTCAGGCGAAATCGAGGCCGTGCGGTTGGTCGGGCCGATGGCGCCCGCCACGAAACGGCGGCGGCCATCTTCCCGCTCGGCGCGCTGGGCGGCGCGGCGGACAATCGCTGCGCCCTCACGGTTGAGGTCGTAGACGGCATTTTCCATCTCGTAATCGGCTTGCGCGATACGCGTCGACGAAAACGTGTTGGTTTCGAGAATATCCGCACCCGCCATGGCGTAGCGATAGTGGATATCCTCGATAGCGTCCGGCTGGGTCAGGATCAGAAGGTCGTTATTGCCCTTCTGGTGACAGGCACAGCCGATAAAACGATCGCCACGAAAATGGTCTTCGTCAAAACCCAGCCCCTGGATCTGCGTGCCCATGGCGCCATCGAGAATGAGGATGCGTTCGCTGGCGGCATCGCGCAACGCCTTGAAAATTTCCGCGCCGTCACGCTTTGCCCCTTCAGGGCCGAACAGATCGTCAAACACGGGCACACTCCTCATTTCGATTTGCAAGATCGCAAGCCGTCAAGTCACATAAAGATATGTTTATGTCAATATATCTTCAAGGGACAGGCATGGCTTTGCGCAGTTGCATCACGTTACGAAATATCGCTGACAGATGACAGGTTTATACGGCAAGGATATAAGCCGAAGCAGCAAACCGCATGGAGGACGAGAATGCCCGAGGACGATCACAACAGCCGCAACTGGAACACCCTGCCCTGGCATCGCCAATGGCTGGTAAAACAGGCCGAGGGACTTTTCGATTTCTTCCAGTATCGTGCCCTCAACCCTGCCGGCGGCTTCTTCGATCTCGATGCCAGGGGCGCGCCGCTGCAGCCGAATGATCCCGTGCGCGGCATTCACGCATCCGCCCGCATGGTGCATTGCTTCTCCATCGGCCACCTGCTCGGGCGTCCGGGCTGCGGCGATATCGTCGATCACGGCATGACCTATCTCTGGAACAGGCACCGCGATGGCGAGCATGGCGGTTATTTCTGGCAGGTGAACGATGCCGGTCCAGTGGACGCCACCAAGCAGGGCTACGGCCATGCCTTCGTGCTTCTCGCCGCCTCTTCCGCCAAGACCGTTGGCCACCCACTGGCCGACAAGATGCTGGCAGATATTACCGAGGTTCTGGAAACCCGCTTCTGGGAAGGAAAACACGGCGCCATCGCCGAGGAATTCCATCGCGACTGGTCGCCCATCGAGAATTACCGCGGCCAGAACTCCAACATGCACCTGACCGAAGCGCTGATGGCCGCCTATGAGGTCACCGGCGACAATAGCTATCTCAGCAAGGCGGAGCGCATCGCCGACCTCGTCATTCGCCGCCGCGCCGGCGAGCTGGACTTCCGCGTGCCGGAGCACTTTGACGAGAACTGGACGCTCGACAAGGAGTATCGCGGCAACGAAATGTTCCGCCCTTCCGGCTCCACCCCCGGCCACTGGCTGGAATGGGCGCGCCTCATCCTGCAATTATGGGTGCTGGGGGAGCGCCGCCACGACTGGATGCCGGTGGCCGCGAAATCGCTGTTCGTGCAATCCATGGCGCTCGGCTGGGACCGGGAAAAGGGCGGCTTCTTTTATACGCTCGACTGGAACGACAATCCCGACAAGCGGGCCAAGCTGTGGTGGCCCATGTCCGAGGCGGCGGGCGCCGCCCACTTCCTCAACGAGAACCTGCCGGCGGACAACTTCTATGAAGACAGCTATCGCCGCATCTGGAGCACCATCGCCAACAATTTCATCGACCATGAGAATGGCGGCTGGCATGAGGAGCTGACGGAAGATCTGGTTCCCGCCCACACGCTGTTCCCCGGCAAGGGCGATATCTACCACGCACTGCAGGCCTGCCTCATCCCGCTTTTCCCGGCGACGGGAAGCCTGACGAAGGTGATCAGGGAAAACGGCGGGGATTATTGAGGCGCGCTGCGCAACCGTCCGTCATGCCGGCCTTGAGCCGGCATCCAGCCACGGCGCGTCTGCGCCGTGAAAGAGTCTTTTGCGATCAATGACTTGATCGCACTGGACCCCGGATCAAGTCCGGGGTGACGATGTCTGGCGGCGTCTCAAAACCCGATGGTTTCCTCGAAATCGTCCCATGACTGGTACATTTCATACCGCCCGATACCCGGGATCGGCACATGCCCGTAATAAGGCGAAAGCTGAAATTCTGCGGCCGCCTCGCTCTTGCCGGCCACGGCGGCCACATAGATGGCGGAGGCGAGCCCCGTGCGGTTGGCGCCATGTTCGCAATGGATGAGAACAGGTTTTTCCGCATTGCGCAGCACGGCCGCCAGCGTTTCCGAATCTTCCACCGAGACCTTTTCGCTTGAACTCAGCGGATAATCGACAAGCCGGATGCCGTTGTTCTTGGCCGCAAGGCTTTCGGCATCGTACCAGCCTTCACGCTTTTCATCGCGCAGGTTGATGATCGTCTTGATGCCATAAGCCTTGGCATAGGCTGCGATGTCCTTGCCGCTCGGCTGGGCCGAACGATAAAGCTCTCCGGGAATGACTTCGTGAAAATTTCCGGTGAGCTGGCCGATGCCCATATGCGCACCCGCCAGAACCGGCAGGGCGACAAGGCCGATGGCGGTTATTTTCAGAAACTTCAGAACAATACGCAAAACATCAACCCGCGACATTCATCGAATGGAGGGGGAAATGGCATCGCAAATGGACGAAAACAAGTCGGCGACTGCCCCAGCCGGTTCCGTTACGGACGATGGCAATGCACCCATCCGCCTGAAACCGCTGTGATGCAGGGATTTTCCGGCCGCCGCTCACCGGCGCGAAAATTTTCAAAATGCCGTGATAACCGACAGCCACACGAACCGCTCAGTCGAATTCCGCGGAAATGACGGTGACGCGCCATTCCAGCCGTTGCGGCTCCACCCTTTCATTGTTGCGCATCCGGAACGCCCGGCAGGCCGAGAAAGTCTCCCCGGCCTCGATCCGTCTTTCGCTCACCTGATAGGGATCGAAGGAAACGGAGGCACGGAAGGCCGGTTCGAACCCTTCGAGCGTATAGGTCAGCCGCTGTACGGCGACATTATTGTCGTTGCGAAAGCTGACGCGGATCGGCAATGCCGTATCCGGGCAGGCGGCATCGAATCCGGCGCTGGCGACGATATGGTCGAGCCGCTGGTTGCCGCGCCACCAGTCATAAATCACAAAGGCGGCGGTGGCCGTCCAGATCAGCAACAGGCAGACAACGACGGATTTGAGATGCCGCGGAAATGCAATGAGGGTGAGAAGAAGAATGGCGCTGAGAACGGCTCCGACAATCACGTCGCCTCTCCTCCGCTAAAATAAAGCCTCATGCGATCTGATCCTCCCATGCCCTTTCCGCCCGCAACGATCCCCCTCACCGGGAGGTCGCAACGGTGTAGTCTCAACCGCAGCTTATGCCGCCGGCAATGCGGCGAAAAGCATCGGCACCGCCATAGTCTACCACAACTCTATGGTCGCGCCCTGCGCTGTCAAGACAACCAAGCGTGACGTCGGCCAGCCGCCCTGCCGGACTTTTGACGAAACGGCGAAGGGAACCAAACACGGCCAAAGACGTTCGCCGCATCAGAACAGCATGGCGGGGCGATAAAAAGCCGCGATCCGGGGCAAGACGGCCAGCAAAGCCGGGAGGACACGAGCGCCTCTTGGAACCGCCGAACCCCGACCCATATTAAAAGCAGCTAATCTATGCTATGGATGTCAGTCAGCTCAGGGAGAAAAACGATGAAAACGCTGATCGTAACGTCACTCCTGGCCCTGTCGGCCAGCACCGCAATGGCCGCGGATGCCGTCTACGAAACGCCCGCACCTCCGGTCGCGCAGGAAACCCTGCCCGTCTTCACCTGGTCTGGCCCCTATCTTGGTATTCAAGGCGGCGCGGGCTGGGCGAATGGCGATTTTTCGGCAGGCGGCCCGGTCGCCTCGGATAATTTCGACGGCGGCATTCTGGGCGCCTTCGTGGGTTACAATTACCAGTTCGACAATAATCTGGTCCTCGGCATCGAAGGCGATGTCGATTATAACTGGAACGACAATGACTATGCGGGCACCGAGATCGGCACCGACTGGCAGGGCTCCGTCCGTGGCCGTGTGGGTTATGCCTTCGACCATGCCCTGCTCTATGCCACCGCCGGCTGGACCGCGACACGCGGCTTCATCGAAACGCCCGGCGCCGGCAAGGACAGCACCACCTTCAACGGTTATACCGTTGGCGCGGGTCTGGACTATGCCTTCACCGACAATGTGTTCGGCAGGCTCGAATATCGCTACAACGACTATAGCGACAAGGACATCTTCGGCATCAACACCGATGTCGACCAGCACACTGTGAAGGTCGGTCTCGGCGTGAAGTTCTGATCGCGACCAATCGATTTCGACAAAAAGCCCGGCCATCCGCCGGGCTTTTTTGTCACTGAAAGCTTGAACCGGCTTAAATTCTTACATTCTGAAATCAGAAAAATATGAACTGCGCAGAAATGGAATATTCACAGGCCGTTCACCCGTCCCGTGCCATGATCCGGGCATAATGAGCCTCTATCTCCCGAAGCAGGCTTATGGAGTAGCCCCGATGAAAAAGATAATTCTTTCCACTATTGCCGCGCTGGTCGCCACCGGCAGCATTTTTGCATCCTATGGCACCGCTGCCGCGCAGGACTATCCCTATCGCCCCCGCTATGACCGTGGCTACGACCGCGGCGGCCCACCACCGCCGCCCTACCGCGAACACCGCCGCCACAATGACGGCGCAGCAATTGCCGGCGGCCTCGCCGCAGGCGTCATCGGCGGCCTGATCGGCGGCGCCATCGCCAACAGCAACAACGGCCCGCGCTACTACGAACCGCCACCGCCGCCCCGCCCCCGCTGCTGGTTCGAAGACCGCCGCGTTCCCAATTCCTATGACGGCGGCTGGCATACGGAAAGTATGCGGGTCTGCAACTGACATTAAAGCTTTCTCGATCCGGCTTGCCCCATCGGCAGGCCGGATCGGCTCCGGCGCATTCATTCCGCAGCCGGAATTTGCCATCGGCATAGCAGATCACGCATCAGACGTGGCAGGCGCGCGCTCGCGAAGAGTCGCAAAACATCCCAAGCAATTGATCTTGAAAGAAAATGGTGGGCCCGGAGGGACTCGAACCCCCAACCAAGCGGTTATGAGCCGCCGGCTCTAACCATTGAGCTACAGGCCCTTTTCGGAAAAACCAGTCCGAAACACCGGTTTCGCAATGGCTCGAATCCGGTGGGTCACGCTCTAACGTAATTTTTTGAGCCCGACAAGCCAATGATGCTTTCGCAAAGCAGTGCCGCCGTATTAGCTACACAATCTAAGGCAATACCCTTCAAAGGGACTCAATCAACGAGGAAACACCATGAAGACAAAAACGGCCCGCCTTTTCGCACTCACCGCAATGACCGCAGCAGCCATGATGCCGCTCGCCGCCCAGGTGTCTGCGCAGGAGGCTACTCCTCGCGAAGCCACCATCAGTGTTTCCGGTGAGGGCCAGTCGGCCATTGCCCCCGACATGGCGATCCTGTCCTTCAGCGTCGTCAAGCAGGCGGAGACCGCGGCTGCGGCGCTTACCGAAAACTCCAAGGCGCTTGCCGATGTTCTGAAGGCGCTGAAAGAGGCCGCCATCGAGGACCGCGACCTGCAGACCAGCAACTTCTCGGTACAGCCGCTCTACAAGCACTATGAACCCAAGGATGGCGTCTATGTCGCGCCCGAGATCACCGGCTATCAGGTGTCCAATGGCCTGACCGTACGGGTGCGCGACCTGAAGAAGCTCGGCACGATCCTCGATACCTCCGTCAAGCTCGGCATCAACCAGGGCGGCGACATCACCTTCACCAATGACAAGCCCGAAGCGACGGTGACCGAGGCCCGCAAGCTGGCCGTTGCCGATGCGCTGGCCAAGGCGAAGACGCTGACGGAAGCGGCGGGCGTGAAGCTTGGCCGGGTCATTCAGATCAGCGAAAACTCGCAGCGCCCAATGCCAATGCCGGCGGGCATGATGCGCGCTTCGATGGCGAAGGAAGCCGACAGCGTTCCGATCGCTTCTGGCGAGAACAGCTATAGCGTGGTGGTCAACGTCACCTTCGCTCTCGAGCAATAAGATCGACGGCGGGCGGCGCTTCGGCGCCGCTCCTGCTCCGTCTTGCGCTCAGCCATTCACATAACCCAAAATAAAATGCCCCTCGCCTGCCTTTCCGGACAAGCGAGGGGCATTTTTGATCCATCTACCGTACGGGGATATCGGCAGATCGATAAGGTCGCCGCTGTTAGCGGCGGATGACGGGGCAGCCGCGCTCATTGGCGAAAACGACGCGGTCGCGGCCGTAACGGTTGAAGCCAGCCACCACGACACGGCGCGGCGATACATCAACCACGCGGGCGCGGCGAAGGCCCATGCGGCTCGCTTTTTCTTCCGCAAGCCACGGCGAGCAGCCACGGCCCGGGCGATCCGGACGACCCCAGCCGGGACGATGGCCATAGCCATCCTGAACCTGAACTCTGAACTGAACATCCGAGCCTGCGGAAGCCGCCGGCGCAGTAAAGGAAATTCCACCGAGGGCGATGAGGGCAGCCAGGCCGGCTTTTGCGAAGGTGCTGAACATGAACTCACTCCGTTTGTTGCTTTGCCGACAGGGGAACATCCCCCGGCGATTGACGAGACCCTAGACCCGCCCGCCTGAATATCAGCAGAACCGAATGTTCAGCAGGCGTTCAGGGAGGTTAACGCGGAACGCCTCGATCCGGATCCGGATATCACGGCGAGATATGCAGCACGATTTCGCGCCGATGCGGCTCATCGCGGTGTTCGAAAAGATAAAGGCCCTGCCAGGTGCCGAGCACGAGCCTGCCGTCGCTGATCGGCACGCCGATGGAAACCGTGGTGAGCGCCGATTTGATATGGGCGGGCATATCGTCGGGGCCTTCGAGCGTGTGGATGATCCAGCGCATGGAAGGATCGTCCGAAGGCGGCACGAGACGGGAGAAAAACACCGTGAGATCGCGCCGCACATCGGGATCGGCATTTTCCTGAATAAGCAGCGAGCAGGATGTGTGCCGGACGAAGATCGTCAGCAGGCCTTCTTCCAAGCCGGCGTGGCTGACGAATGCCTTGGCCTCGGATGTGAATTCATAAAGACCCTGCCCCCGGGTGGCGACGATCATTTTTCTCTGCGGCACATTTTTTCCTTCAACGGGTTGGAACAAAATCGGCGCTGCCAACGTTTCAGCATGTCAAATTGTATCCGATGACGTAATGGATACGACAATTGCGTGACGACGGCCTATAAAAGCAGAACGGAAAACCGGCGTCACAGTTGCAAAAAACGGGGAAGGGTTGGCACTATCAGAATGAATTATTCAAGCTTACCCGTTCCTCGACGAACAAAATATTCCCCGTACAAGACAGGCACAGGGTGCGAAAGACTTATTCATGGCCCCCAGTGACTATCATGTCGATCTGACCAATTGCGACCGCGAACCCATCCACATCCCAGGCTATATTCAACCGCATGGCTGCCTCATCGCCTGCGACAACGCCATGCGCATGGTGCTGCGGCATTCTGAAAACTGCCGCGAACTGCTCGGCGTCGAAGGCGATATCAATGGCAGGACCGCCGAGGAGGTGCTCGGCAAAAAGCTCGTCCACGATCTTCGCAATGCGCTCACCGTCACCGGCAGAACCACACGTCCCGCCATGCTGCCCGCCATGGAAATGAGCGACGGCCGCAGCTTCGATATTTCCCTGCACCGCTACAAATCCACCACGATCATCGAATTCGAACCCTCCCGCAGCGAAACGCAGCCGCTGGGCACCGCGCGCAAGATGGTGGACCGCATCCGCGAGGCGGACAGCGTCGAAAGCCTGATCTCCAGAACGACGCGGCTGATAAAGGCGACGCTCGGTTACGACCGGGTGATGATCTATCGTTTCGAGGAAGACGGCGCCGGCAAGGTCGTGTCGGAAGCCAAGCAGCCGGAGCTGGAAAGCTTTCTCGGTCAATATTTCCCCGCCAGCGACATACCCCAGCAGGCCCGCGCGCTCTATCTCAAGAACACATTGCGCATCATCTCCGATGCGAGCGGAGCCCGGGTTTCCGTCCTGCCGGCGCTCGACGCATCGGGCGAACCTCTCGATATGTCCTTTGCGCATCTGCGCAGCGTCTCGCCCATCCATTGCGAATATCTTCGCAACATGGGTGTTGCGGCTTCCATGTCGATTTCGGTAATTGTCGACGGTGCGCTATGGGGCCTGATCGCCTGCCATCATTATTCCCCGCGCGTGTTGACGATGCCGGTCCGGATCGCCGCTGAAATGTTCGGAGAGTTTTTCTCCATGCATTTGCAGGTTCTGAAACAGAAGCGCAGGCTCGATACCGTCAACCATGCCCATGCCGCGCTTGACCGCTTTCTTCGGCTTGCCGCCCATCACGCCAACATCGAAGAACTGCTGATCGACAGCTTTCAGGATTTTGCCGATCTGATGCCCTGCGATGGCGTCGGCCTATGGGTGGGAAACAACTGGCACGGCCATGGCGCAACACCGCCGCATGACGCCATTCCAAGGCTGGCGCGCTTCGTCGCCTCGGCGTCGGAAGGCAAGGTCTGGGCGACGCATGCGCTGTCGCAGGCCATACCGGAGGCGGAAATCTATGCCGGCACGGCAGCTGGAATGCTCGCCATCCCGCTGTCGCAGGTGAAAAACGACTACCTGCTGTTTTTCCGCAAGGAGATCGTGCAAAACCTGAACTGGGCCGGCAATCCGGAAAAATCCTATGAGACCGGCCCGATGGGCGACCGCCTTACCCCGCGCAAGAGCTTTGCGATCTGGAAAGAGACGGTCCGCCTGCAGGCGCAGCCCTGGTCGGAAGCCGACCGGGAGATCGCGGAAGCGGCGAGGATTGCGCTGGTCGAGGTCGCATTCCATCACAGCGAACTGATGGCGGGCGAAAGGGAACGCGCAGAAGTTCGCCAGCGCATGCTGAACGAGGAGCTCAACCACCGCGTCAAAAATGTTCTCGCCATCATCAAATCGCTGGTCGGCAATCCCTCGCAGGAGGGCAAGACCCTGCAGGAATATGTGACCGCCCTGAAGGGCCGCATTCAGGCATTGTCCTTTGCCCATGACCAGATCATTCGCGGTGAAGGCGGCGGCGCGCTTCGCGATCTTCTGGATGCCGAACTGTCGCCGCACCGCTCGCCGGAAACCGTTGTGAAACTGACCGGCCCGCAGGTGACGCTCGATTCGCGCGCTTTTTCCGTCATGGCTCTTGTTCTGCATGAGCTGGCGACGAACGCCGCCAAATACGGCGCGCTTTCGCAAAATGGCGGGCAATTGCATGTGCGCTGGACCATCGACGAGAACCGCGATTGCGAGATTGAGTGGCGCGAAATCCTGCCCACCAAACTGCCCCCGCCATCGCGCGCGGGCTTCGGCACCGCGCTCATCAGCCGCAGCATCCCATACGATCTCGGCGGACGCAGCACGATACGCTATTTGCCTGACGGGCTGGAGGCGGAAATTCTCCTGCCCTCCCGTCACGTTTCCTCGGCCACGGCAGTCGCCGACACGCAAACCGAAGATGAAACCGCGCCGCAGCCCAGACGCTATAACCGGGAGGAGCCGTTGAAAGTATTACTCGTCGAAGACCAGATGCTGATCGCCATGGATGTCGAGAACATGCTGGAAGACAACGGCATCAAGGCAATCGAAACGGCAACCTCGTCGGCAATGGCCATTGAAAAGCTGAAGACCTATGTGCCGGACGTGGCCATTCTCGACATCAATCTCGGCTCCGATACATCGATCCCCGTCGCCCGGGAACTCCACCGCCGCGGCGTCCCCTTCCTCTTCGCCACCGGTTATGCGGATGGCAGCATGGTGCCGGATGAATTCGGCAACGTGCCGGTGATCAGGAAGCCCTATGATGAGGATGCACTGATGGCGGGCATTGGGCTGCTGGTGGGGGATGCGGAGCGGGTTTAGGAGACTTATGTGAACGAAGCTTCCTGATTGGGAACACCCGCCTTCACTGAAACCTCGTAAAGCCCCGCTTTTTCGCGTCTTCCGGGCTGACCTCATTTCCGATTTTAAACCGGAATTCCGTCACCGTGTAATTTTCCAGATCGACTTCGCACTGGAACGAGACGTCATGCCAGCCATTGCCCGTGTTGAACGCGCCGCCGGAAGCATCGATCGAATTACCGGAAATCCTGCCGCCCGTGTCCGAATAGGGGATCATGCCTCTGGCGGCAAATCCCGCACCCTGAATCTGGGCAAGGGCTTCGGTGCTGCAAAGCTGAACGACGCGGCGACGCGGTGGCAGATCGCCAAACATCTGGCGTCTCTGCGCCGGTGACAGCATGGCCGAAGACAGGAGGTTTTTGGCCGCCGGAAGCTTCGCGGGCTTCTTTTCCGTCACTTCCGCCGGCTTTTCCTCAGTCGGCTTGGCCTGCGGCACCGGCGGCTGATCGGGCTGCGCTTCTTCCTTCACGGGTGAAACCGCGATCTCCCCCTGTGCGGCGGAAGCCTGAAGATCGCTGTTGGCGGCAGGAGCTGCGGGCTTTTCCTCAGCCGTTTTCTCAGGCTGGCTTGCAGGCTCCGCAGAAGGCTCGGTCTTTTCCGCTTCCTCCGTCTTGCCCGGTTTGTCCTCGGGGTCCGCCTGCGTTTCCTCGGGCCTCATGGCTATGGCCGGTAACGTCGCCTGCGGCTGCGGCAAAGGTTTTGCCTCTTCCGCCGGAGGAGCGGGCGGCGGCGGTGGAGGTTGCGGCTTTTCCTCTTTCGCCTTCTCTTCACCCGGCGGCGGGGCCTCTTCCGCCTTTTTCTCCTCGGGCTGAGACACCAGATCGACGCTAATGCTCTCAGGCTCCTGCGGCTCGGCTATCCGCTCCGGCAGCTCGAAAAAGAAAAGCGCGACGACGGCAAGATGCAGCAGCACGGAGACGGGCACAGCCCATCCTCCCCTCCGCCATTTGCTTGCCGAAATCTGTTGCATCTCATCGAACCAAATCGAACCCGGGCTTATCCAGCAAAAGCGGAATGCCTGTTTTCACACATAAGGCTTGTCGCAGAGTTCGCCAGTGCGGGAAACAAAAAACCCGGCCAGCGCTGACTGACCGGGTTCAATTTTAAAGGAAACAAACAGCTTAGCTGTCGAGGAAGCTGCGCAGCTTTCTGGAGCGGCTCGGATGCTTCAGCTTACGCAGCGCCTTCGCCTCGATCTGGCGGATACGTTCGCGCGTGACCGAGAACTGCTGGCCGACTTCTTCCAGCGTATGGTCCGTATTCATACCGATGCCGAAACGCATGCGCAGAACACGCTCTTCACGCGGCGTCAGCGAAGCCAGAACGCGGGTTGTCGTCTCGCGCAGGTTCGCCTGAATGGCGGCGTCGATAGGCAGCAGCGCGTTCTTGTCCTCGATGAAGTCGCCGAGATGCGAATCCTCTTCGTCGCCCACGGGGGTTTCAAGCGAAATCGGCTCCTTGGCGATCTTCAGAACCTTGCGCACCTTTTCAAGCGGCATGGCCAGCTTTTCGGCCAGTTCTTCCGGGGTCGGCTCGCGGCCGATCTCGTGCAGCATCTGGCGCGAGGTGCGAACGATCTTGTTGATCGTTTCGATCATGTGAACCGGAATACGGATCGTGCGGGCCTGGTCAGCGATCGAACGCGTGATCGCCTGCCTGATCCACCAGGTCGCATAGGTCGAGAACTTGTAACCGCGACGGTATTCGAACTTGTCGACCGCCTTCATCAGGCCGATATTGCCTTCCTGAATGAGATCGAGGAACTGCAGACCACGGTTGGTGTATTTCTTCGCAATCGAGATCACCAGACGCAGATTGGCCTCGACCATCTCCTTCTTGGCAATGCGCGCTTCGCGCTCACCCTTCTGCACCATCGAAACGATGCGGCGGAATTCGGCGATGGAAATGCCGGTTTCCGTGGAGAGGTTCTGGATTTCCTGACGGATCTCGCGGATCGTGTTGCTTTCCTCGCGGGCGAATTCCTTCCAGCCGCGCGCGGCCAGATTGGCAATCGACTTCATCCAGTTCGGATCGAGTTCCGCACCGTGATACTGCTCAAGGAAGCTGTCACGCTTGACGCCATAGGATTCGGCAAGGCGCAGCAGCCGGCCTTCATTCTGCATCAGACGCTTGGAAATGTCGTAGAGCTGCTCGACCAGGCTGTCGATACGGTTCTGGTTCAGCGACAGCGACTTGACGGCAGTGATCAGCTGATCCTTCAATTCCTTGTAACGACGCTCCTGACCGGAAGACAGGGTGCCGGTGCAGGCAAGGCGCGCCTCAACCTGCTGATCCTGAAGCTTGCGCAGCTTCTTGTAGGTGTCAGCGATGGTGTCGAGCGTTTCCATGACCTGCGGGCGCAGTTCGGCTTCCATCGCGGCAAGCGAAAGATTGGACTCGTCGTCGTCCTCTTCTTCCTCTTCCGGCGGCAGGCCATCGCCGCCAACATCCGTCACATCCTCGTCGCCGGTCGGCGCGCGCAGCTTGCGGGTCTTTTCTTTCTCTTCGGCGGCCTTACGGTCCGCTTCGATCTTTTCCGGGCTCTGGAACTGCGGAGCCGCCTTGGCTTCCGGACCGGAATAGGTGGTTTCGAGATCGATGATCTCGCGCAGCAGCGTCGTGCCTTCGTTGAGCTCGTCGCGCCAGATGATCAGCGCCTGGAACGTCAGCGGGCTTTCGCACAGGCCGGAAATCATCGTTTCGCGGCCGGCCTCGATGCGCTTGGCGATGGCGATTTCGCCTTCGCGCGACAGAAGCTCCACGGAACCCATTTCGCGCAGATACATGCGCACCGGGTCGTCGGTACGGTCGGTCGGTTCTTTCTTCTTGGCGGTCGCAAGCGCGGTGCCGCTGGAAGGGGCAAGTTCCCCACCCTCGGAATCGTCGCTATCGGAATCGCTGTCGTCGTCACTGCTGGCGGCTTCCTCGGCGTCCTCGTCCTCGATCACGTTGATGCCCATGTCGGACAGCATCGCCATCGTGTCCTCGATCTGCTCGGAGGTCACCTCTTCGGACGGCAGGACGGAATTCAGCTCGTCCATCGTCACATAGCCGCGCTTCTTGGCGGCCTTGATCATTTTCTTGACCGCGTCATCCGAAAGGTCGAGAAGCGGGCCGTCCGTCGCACCGTCGCGTTCGTTTTCTGCTTCTTCGTTTTCTTTGACTTTGGTTGCCATCTATCTCGTCGCTTTCCCTGACGCTAACACCTGTTCCGCCGCATCGCCGTCCGCCCCTTGAGCATCCGGCGCATTGCCGCGAATCACTGTCAGACACCTAACGGAGTGATCTTTAATTGCCGATTAACCACGGCAGCCTCAGGCAGAATGCAAAGACAGTGCACCCGGAAATGCTTGCTCATGCAATTTCTATCCGCCAAGGCTCATTCCACCTTACTTTTCCTGAAATGGTGATTCCCGCTATTTCCCGCCCCGTCAAGCCTTTGAAGGCGAGACAGCCAAGGAAATTCTTAAAAAGAGCCGCATTTTGCGGGTTATCACCAGACTATCCCCTATTTAGGACGCCTGCCGCAAAAGGCAACCCCAAACACCTTTCAATTCTGCCGACCGCCCTCAGCCATGGCCGACGGCCGGCCCCTTCACCCGGCCGGACATGACCCCGAAACCATCGATGATCGCCTCCTGATTTTCCATACGGCCGATTTCCAGCTGCACTTCGGCCAGCGCCCGCACCAGCAATGTACCGCGTTCGTCATCCGTCGCCTCGGCGATTTCCCGCTCCAGTTCCTTTTTCTGCCAGAGCAGGGATTTCGTCCTCTTATGCAGGGAAAGCGCCTGCACATAACCCTCGCGCGCATCCTCCATCGCCGCCTGCTCCGTCGCCGTCCACAGGCGGGCATTGCGCACCTGCTGATCCATGGCCTTCAAAAGCACCTCGAAACCCTGCTGCGACAGGCGCTCGATCAGCCCGGCCCGCGAAATCTCCGCCGCACTTTCCGCCGCATAGGTCAGCACCGTCGACCACAGGCGCTGCAAATCGCGGTTCTCGTAGTCGATGGCGGCGATCTCGTCATATTCCTCGAGCAGCAATTCGGGATGGTTGACGATGGTGATGGCAAGAACGCTTTCCCGGAGCGAAGGCTTGGTCTGGTAACCCCTGACGAGACCGGATTGCGCCAGCCGGTCTGAAATGCTGCTGGTCGGTGCAGCCATCGCCCCGCCCCGCCCCGGCGCATTGCGCTGGAAGCCGCGTCCCGCCGGCTGCGCGCCATTGCGGCGGAAATTGCCGTTCTGAGCCCCGCTTTGCTGAAAACGCGGCTGGAAAAAGCCGTTCAGCCTGTCGCGCATATCCTGCTGGTAAAACCGCCGCACCGTCTCGTCGCCGATCACGGCCACGATCTGCCGCAACCGGCTTTCAAGCTGCGCGCGTTTTTCCGGCGTATCGAAAGTAACACCGGAGGTCTCGCGGCTCCAGATCATCGCGGCCAGCGGCTTGGCCTCTGAAAGTACCCGGTCGAAAGGCGCACGCCCCTCCAGCCGCACGAGATCGTCCGGATCCTTGCCATCGGGCAGAAGCGCAAAGCTGACGGAACGATCCGGCTTGATATGCGGCAGGGCAAGATCGGCCGCACGGTTGGCGGCGCGAATGCCGGCGCCATCGCCATCGAAGCAGAGGATCGGCTGCGGCGACATTTTCCAGAGGAGATCGAGCTGGCTTTCGGTCAGCGCCGTGCCGAGCGGGGCGACGGCATTTTCCACACCCGCCTGATAGAGCGCGATAACATCCATATAACCTTCGACGGCGATGACCGAACCGCCTGCCGCCTGCGAGGCGCGCCGGGCGCGGGCGAAATTGTAGAGAACATTGCCCTTGTGAAAGAGCTCTGTTTCGTTGGAGTTCAGATATTTCGCCACCGCATCCGCCGCCATGGCGCGGCCACCAAAGGCGATCACCTTTTCCCGCGACGACAGGATCGGGAACATGATGCGATCGCGGAAGCGGTCGTAGGAGACCGGCACATTCTCATGTACCACCAGCCCGCAGGCCTCCATCTGTTCCTTCGTTACGCCCTTGCTCGCCAGATGCTCTTTCAGCGCATTGCGGCTATCGGGCGCATAACCCAGCCGGAAAGTCTCGATGGTGCGCCCGGTCAACCCGCGATCGCGCAGGTAAGCCCGCGCCCGCGCACCGAGCGCGGTCTGTAACTGGTCCTGAAAGAACAGCGTTGCCATTTCCATGACGTCCTGAAGCGAGGTGCGCTCGCGCTCGCGCTTTTCCGCCTGCGGATCGGGCTGCGGCATGGAGATGCCGGCCATATCGGCAATCTGCTGCACGGCCTCCGGAAAACTCAAACCTTCAAGCTCGGTCAGAAAGCGGAAGTGATCGCCGGAAACGCCGCAACCGAAGCAATGATACCGCCCCTTGCGGTCCTCGCAATGGAAGCTCGGGCTTTTTTCCCCATGGAACGGGCAGCAGGCCCAATAATCCCCGCGCGACGTGTTGGTCTTCTTCTTGTCCCAGGACACACGTCGGCCGATCACATCGGAGATGTTCACGCGGTCGCGTATCTCATCGAGGAAAGAGTTGGAAAAGCGCATGGGTTACCTATTCGAGGCCAGTCTTTCATATAAGCGCGGAAAGAGGCCAGCACAAAACTTAAAGAACAGGAATACCCGATATTCACAGGCCACGACGGCAAAATCACATCGCCTTTGCGCCCGCTTCGGGCGAATTTATGGCACCGCAGCATCACCAAAAATTATGTTTTTGTAATTTGAGCCGGCCGCAGCGGCGATGTAAAAACATCAGCGAAGGCAGCAATTGACCTCCGTATAATCTGCCGACGCCCGCAGGCACGTCCCCCGAAAAAAACCTGTGAAGGACCGCATTTTGATCCGCCGGAATGCGTTTTCATCGACAGAAAAAAGGCAGGGCAGCCCACATCTGCCCTGCCTTTACTTTTTAAGGATGCCCGAACTTACTTCAGCAAATCCTTGACGACGCCGGAAGCCTTGGCGAAGTCGATCTGGCCGGGATAACGCTCCTTCAGCGCGTTCATGCACTTGCCCATGTCGCGCAGGCCGGACGCGCCGGTCTCAGTGATAACGGCCTGGCAGAGTTCGCGCACCTTCTCGGCCGGGATTTCTTCCGGCATGAATTCCTTGATGATGACGATTTCCTCGCGCTCCTGAGCTGCAAGCTCGGGGCGGCCGGCGCCTTCATAGATATTGGCGGATTCTTCCCGCTGCTTCACCATCTTGGTCAGGATCTGCATGATGTCCTCATCGCTGACGGGGTCCTTGCCCACGCCGCGATTGGCGATATCGCGATCCTTGATGGCGGTCTGGATGAGGCGCACGGTCGAGGTGCGGCGTGCATCACGAGCCTTCAATGCGTCCTTCAAAGCGTTTGCGAACGTGTCGCGCATCATTTTTCTTCTCCTTGGGAAAGCGCTTTCCGCAGCTTCTCGATACGGAAACTTTCCACCTCATTTTGCGAAACGACATAAACGAGCAGACACGCTCAAGCAAATCAAATGCATAAGACCTTGAAAATACGGTGGTTTAATTCCACGTAAATCTTGGCCCTGCGGTTGACCGCTTGGGCTGCTTTCGTTATTTTCCGGCACCTGCACGAGATTTTAACGAAGGGTCGGAACGCGAGCTTTATCGCGCGCCCCTTTATGTCACGAAGCCTGCGACAAAAATGGCCCCTTACCCCCTGCCTTTCAAGAGGCGGGGTGCAAAGCGGCAGAAACGGAACGAGATGACCGAGACAGCGCCCTGGACTACCCGCAAACCGACCGCAATGCTTGTTCTTGCCGATGGCACGGTGATTGAAGGAACGGGCATTGGCGCAACCGGCAAGGTTCAGGCCGAAGTCTGCTTCAACACGGCGCTTACGGGTTACGAGGAAATCCTGACCGATCCTTCCTATCTCGGCCAGATCGTCACCTTCACCTTCCCGCATATCGGCAATGTCGGCACCAATGAGGAAGACATCGAAGACCTGACGCCCGCCGCCCGTCGCGGCGCCGTCGGCGTCATCTTCAAGGCCGACATCACCGATCCGTCGAACTTCCGCGCCGCCAAGCATCTCGATGCCTGGCTGAAGGCCCGTGGCGTCATTGGCCTTTGCGGCATCGACACCCGCGCGCTCACCGCATGGATCCGCGAAAATGGCGCGCCGAACGCGGTCATCGCCCATGACCCGAACGGCGTCTTCGACATCGAAGCGCTGAAGGCGGAAGCCAAGGCCTGGAGCGGCCTCGTCGGTCTCGATCTCGCCATCGAAGCCACCTCCGGCCAGTCCTCCACCTGGACGGAAACGCCGTGGGTGTGGAACAAGGGTTATGGCACGCTCGGCGAAGCCGATGCCAAATACCACGTCGTCTGCGTCGATTTCGGCGTCAAGCGCAACATCCTGCGCCTCTTTGCCGGTCTGGATTGCAAGGTCACGGTCGTTCCGGCCCAGACGTCGGCCGAAGACATTCTGGCGCTGAAGCCGGATGGCGTGTTCCTCTCCAACGGTCCGGGAGACCCGGCCGCGACGGGCGAATATGCCGTGCCGGTCATCCAGAATCTCATCAAGAGCGAACTGCCGATCTTCGGCATCTGCCTCGGCCACCAGATGCTCGGTCTCGCCGTCGGTGCAAAGACCGAAAAGATGCACCAGGGCCACCACGGCGCCAACCACCCGGTCAAGGACTTCACCACCGGCAAGGTTGAAATCGTCTCCATGAACCACGGCTTTGCAGTCGACACCAAGTCGCTGCCCGAAGGCGTCGAAGAGACCCATATCTCGCTGTTCGATGGCACCAATTGCGGCCTGCGCATCGTCGGCAAGCCGGTCTTCTCCGTCCAGCACCACCCGGAAGCATCGCCCGGCCCGCAGGACAGCCACTATCTCTTCCGCCGCTTCGTCAACCTGCTGCGCGAAAGACAAGGCGAGGCAGCGCTCGCCGAGCGCTGATACTTCGTAAAATCAGGAAAGATTATGCGGCCCGCTTTTCAGCGGGCCGTTTGCATTTCACGCTTCACCAGAAGGACGAAGCGGACGGTGAGCAGAACGGCCGCCGTCGAAAGGCCGATCACGAAGCCGAACCAGACGCCGCGCCCGCCAAAGCCGAGCGGAAAGGCCATGGTCCAGGCAAGCGCCAGCCCGATCGGCCAATAGGAAATCAGCGCCAGCATCGCCGGAATGCGCGCATCCTTCAATCCGCGCAGCAGGCCCGCCGTCACGGCCTGAATGCCGTCGACAAGCTGGAAGATGCCGGCGATCACCACCAGGCTGCTGGCATAGGCAAGCACTTCCGCCGCCTCGGGCAATTTCGCATCCAGGAACCATTTCGCCAGAAATTCCGGCACGGCCGCAAACAGGATGCCGCCGCAAATGGCAATACCGCAGGCAATCGCATAGACCATGATGGAAGCGCGGATGAGGTTCTTGAAGTCTCCTTGACCGCGGGCGATGCCCACCCGCACGGTCGCCGCCTGCGACAGGCCGAGCGGAATCATGAAAGCGATGGAGGCGAGCTGCAGGGCGATGCCGTGCGCCGCAAGCTGCACGGTGCCGATCTGCCCCATGAGGATCGAGGCGGCGGCGAACAGCGTCACTTCGGCAAGGATGGTGATACTGATCGGCAGGCCGAGGCGCAGCACTTCGAAGAGCGCATGCCAGTCCGGCCGCCAGAAACGCACGAACAGCTCGTATTTCCTGGTTTCCTCCCGCGTCTGCACATAGGCGACGATGAAGATGAAGCTGAAGGCATTGACGATGACGGCAACGACGGCAGCACCGTTCATGCCCATGGTGGGCAATCCGAAATGGCCGAACACCAGCGCATAGGCAAGCACACCGTTCATCACCAGCATGATGATGGTGACATAAAGAATGATGCCGGCGCGCCCGATGGCGCTGACGAGCCCGCGCAGGACATAAAACAGCAGCGCCGGCAAAAGGCCGAATTTGGCGATGGCGAGATAATGGCCGGTCAACGCCGCCACATTGGGGTTCTGCCCGAGAGAAATGAGAATGCGCTCGGCATTAAAGAAGATCGGCAGGGCGAGCAGCCAATAGGCGATAGCCACCCACATGCCCATGCGCAGCGAGCGACGGGCCGCCGTCGCATCCCCCTGCCCGTAGGCCTGCGCCACCATCGGCACCACGGCCACGGAAAAGCCGGAGCCGAAAATGAAGACGACGAAAAAGAACTGCCCGGCCAGCACCATGGCCGCCAGCTTTTCAGCGCCAAGCTGTCCGACGATGACCATATCCGTTGTATGGATGCCAAGCTGCGCGAGCTGCGCACCGATGAGCGGAATTCCCAGCGCAAGCGTAGCCTGAAAATGCGAAAACCACGACCCCGATCCGGACGGAACGGTTTCTGCAACAACCGACGAAGACATTGTAATTCACCTGAACTTTGGCCGTTGCCCGCGAATTGCGCAACGGCAGCATGGTGATGAATAAAATATTCCCTTCCTGCACGCAACCTTTGCGGATGAGTGATCAAAATTTACGCAAACAAACGGCGCCGCTCCGGCCTCAGCGCAAACGACATGACATAAGACAAATTTAGCTGAATTTTACCATTCTGCTTTATTCATTAGAACATCGCGTAGTTCTTTTAAATCACAAGCTGCATGATGCAGAATATTCCCGCCTTTCTGGCATGTCTTTCCCACCATTTCACAAGATGAGCCGAACGGTACATCCTGTTCCAAGGACGTGTAGCTTGCCCAAAAAAACCAACCTCATGACACGCATTCTCTTTGCGGCGTCTTCGCTTGTCGTCGCCGCCTTTGCCGGTTTTTCCTTCTACATCGACAGCCTTCAGCACCGCGTCACAACAGAAGCGGTGGCAGAAAATATCGATTCTTCCGGCAAGCAGGCCGCGCAAAGCATCGCCAACTGGCTGAATGGCCGCATCATGCTGACGGAAACAGTGGCAAAGACGCTTGCCAAGCTTCCGGATGAAGAGGCGAAGCTGCGGTTTCTGGAAAACGACGTTCTGACCGCGCAGTTCATGTCGACCTATTTCGGCAATGCCGAAACGGGAAGCTTCACCACCTTCCCCAAAACACCGCTGCCGGAAGGATATGACCCGCGCAAGCGCCCGTGGTATCTGGATGCGGTCAAGGCCGGCAAGACGGTTCTGACCGAACCCTATAACGACGCCTCGACCGGCGGCCTCATCATCACCGCCGCAATTCCCGTTTCCATCGATGGCAAGCTGGCTGGCGTGACGGGCAGCGACTTCTCGCTCAATTCGCTGGTCAACATGATCAAGTCGGTGGATGCCGGCGCGGACGGATATGCGTTCCTCGTCAGCAAGGACGGCAAGATCCTTATTCACCCCGATCCGAAATTCGTCGACAAGCCGCTGACCGATCTGTTCAAGGTCAATACGCCGGCCATTTCCTCGGCGATTTCGCAGACGGAAATCGACGGCAAGGGCAAGATCACCAGCTTCATTCCGGTGGCGGGCCTGCCCTCGGTCGACTGGTATCTCGGCTTTGTCGTCGATTCCGATGTTGCCTATGGCGCCATTGGCCAGTTCCGCCTGGCGGCGACCATCGCCACAATTCTCGCCGCCGCGATCATGATCGGTCTCTTGGCCACCGTGCTGTCCCGCTTCATCGTCCGCCCGGTGACGCAGATGACGTCAGCCATGGAAGGCCTCGCATCCGGCAATCTCGAGGTCGCCATTCCCGGTCAGGAGCGCACCGACCAGATCGGCTCCATGGCCGCGGCCGTCGCCGTGTTCCGGTCGAACGCCATGGAACGCCTGCGCCTCGAAGGCGATGCCGAAGAAAACCGCACGCTTTCCGAACGGGAGCGCAGCGAGCGCGAAAGACTGGCGGCAAAGGACGCCGCCGACATCCAGTTCGCGGTCGATTCGCTTGCCCGTGGATTGGCGCATCTTTCCGATGGCGACCTCAACTACCGCATCGACACACCTTTCGTGACCCGCATCGACCGTCTGCGCGATGATTTCAACAATTCCGTTGCCAAGCTGAACGCAGCGCTCAGCACCGTCGGCCAGAACGCCCGCGCCATCGACGCCGGGGCCGGCGAAATCCGTCAGTCCGCCGACGATCTCGCACGGCGCACCGAGCAGCAGGCAGCTTCCGTGGAAGAAACTGCGGCGGCGCTTGAGGAAATCACCACGACGGTCAAGGATTCCGCCCGCCGCGCGGAAGAAGTGGGCCGTCTGGTCGACCGCGCCCGCAACAATGCCGAACAGTCCGGCGTCATCGTCGAAGATGCAGTTCGCGCCATGGAAGGCATCGAAAAATCGTCGTCCGAGATCAGCAACATCATCGGCGTGATCGACGAGATCGCCTTCCAGACCAACCTTCTGGCGCTGAATGCCGGTGTGGAAGCCGCCCGCGCCGGTGAGGCCGGCAAGGGGTTCGCCGTCGTCGCACAGGAGGTGCGCGAGCTTGCCCAGCGCTCCGCCAATGCGGCGAAGGAGATCAAGACGCTGATCAACGCCTCGACATCGCAGGTACAATCGGGTGTCGATCTCGTCGGCAATGCCGGCAAGGCGCTGGAAACCATCGTCCGCGAAGTGCAGGAGATCAATCGCCACATCGACGCCATCGTGACGTCGTCGCGCGAACAGTCCACCGGCCTTCAGGAAATCAACACCGCCATCAACACCATCGATCAGGGCACGCAGCAGAATGCCGCCATGGTTGAGGAACAGACGGCCGCAAGCCACGGGCTCGCCTCGGAAGCGGCGGCGCTCAACGAGCTGCTCGCGCAGTTCCAGCTCGCCACGGCCACCCGGCGGCAGGCGGAATATGGGCGGGCCGCTTGAGGGGGAGAACAATATTGGCCGGATCGCTACTGCAACCAGATCACGGCCGAAAGTCACCCACTCTCGACGTCATCCTCGGGCTTGTCCCGAGGATCCAACCACGCCTCGTTTAAAAGATACGTCGCAGATGCTCGGGACAAGCAACCGTGGAT
>NZ_ASXX01000012.1:0-173589 GCF_001526505.1 Agrobacterium sp. D14 | reverse complement strand
ATGATCGATCGTCGCTCAAATCTGATCTCCGCTCCAATCAATTCCATCTCACTCATATAGTTCTCGCGCATAATCATTCTCCAGCTATATCAGTAATTTCAACACAAAATCATATATTTACACGTCATCGTCCCGCAATCCGCAAATTGCAGGCCGTAAAAGCAAGATTCTGGCCACGGATTTTCATCCGCCCTCAATATACCTATACACTTCAACGCAGCATATATTTTATATGTTTCTGCGTATATATCTATATAAATATATGTTTACGGAATCCTCCCAGGTCGAAGGGGCTCTCCCCTCTCTATCTCGGCTTCCAAATCCGAATTCTTCTTCTGGTTGTATAAATATTGCTTCTTGCGCCGACGATTCATAATCTTCGCCACCCTTCGCCTCATCAGGGCTGTATCTGCACGAGCTGCAAGAACGTACATTTCATAGAGACCCATTTGAACACACCTTTCCTATCACGCGACGCAGTTGCGACCGTGTCTTGAGCTTCATCTCTTTTCCCATCAGCCTTTCAGCTCAATGGGCATTGCAACGGGGCACTGAAAATTGCCACCTGTAGAAATAAAGACACTTATCAGTGCCCCGCATCAGCGGATTATGCCTGTCAGAGTGTATCCTTCAGCCAAGCGTTTCGGAGAAATAGAAAGGCCCACCACAAACCAGATTCCATCTCTCCTCCGGTCACGGCCAGAGGACATTACCTGTCAGACCCCGAAATATGAGAGCGACGTCTTTCTCTCACAATCGGCGCTGGCTCAGCGCAAAACCGGAATGTCTCCCGGTTCATAACGGAACAAGAGCAATATAAATCAGGCAAACAGGGCGGGGATGAACGGGGAAGCAAAAATCCTTCCCCAAAGCTAAAGAAGCTAAGGAGAAAAGTGTTAAATCATTGAAAAAATATATCTTTTCAAGTCGAAACATGCAGGCGGCAACCACGGCAGCCAGTCAAAGTAACTTTTTTACTTTGGATTCACCGACAAGCTAGCATGACTATGTCCCCTTTCGGCCCAAACCGGTCATTAGGGATGCTCTCGTCCAACGGCGGTTTTGTGCCTTCATCTTAGACGTTCCCCCATCTGCTAGAAGAGGCTAAAACCGGACGTAGAAACCAAACAGGTGGGCCGGTCGCGGCTTACGCAACGGTAAAGGTAATAAATCTTGGCTGCTTATGGGCGCAACAACTTCGAACTGAATTCTGCGATTGCAATCCGTGACATATATCGTTTGTTTCTAGTATTTAGCGGCGATGGGCAGCTTTTTGACCTTGCACCTGCACCGGACGATCCTCTTAGGTTGATGCGCAACGATCACTTCGCAGACGAGATTATCCATTTGCTGGTTGGCACCGCGGTCGCTAATCGCATTCATGCAGAACACATGAGCCATTTACGCGCTGATCCAGCAGAGCTGAGGCACCAGCCAATTACTTTGCGCTGTGGGTCTCTCCAACCGGACATCTTGAGCAGCAACCGGGCGGTGCCGCTTACCTTCGAGCAAGCCTGCAACAAAATCATCCACGCCGTCCACATTGTCCCAGATTGCGGCAACCCCGCCGAAAATCCATTGAGCAGTGAAGTCAAGCTGCGAGGTCATCTGGGAAAATCAGCTTGGTCTGCGTACCTAAATATTCCGCAATACGTCCGCGCATCGATACTGAATTTCCGCGACCATACGTGATCTATAAGAAAAACTATCAGCGGCAAAACGTGGTCCCATGTTGGTCGCAGAGCCTGCGATCGCATTTTCCGAAAGCAGACATCGCTCCGGCGACTGCGTCAAGTCGCCCTCGCGCCTACATCTCGGCCGTCCGAGAGTTTTTCGCTGGTACTCGATAGTGTACACAGTGCTGACTTAGCTTTTTCTCGCCGATACTAAGCGCATGCTTCGATGGAGTCTGTGCAACTTCGCGCTGAAATTCGGAGTGAAGTTATTGCAGCTCGCATAGCGTTGGCCTTAAAATTGGTCAACGCAAACTCACTCCAAAAAGCGAGACCTATTGGCCAAATCCACATTCCAGAAATTACTCGATAAGGCGGGTCAGTACATCGACGACGGATTTGACCGGAGCGATCCGCAACTCACTGACCGGGCGTTCGCGGCTCTCGACAAGCTCGCCGCACGCAAGATTATCCGCGATGAAGACGCGGTCCTCTTGCATTACTTTCGAGCCAACGCATTCAACAATCGGCAGCACGAAGCCGGACTGGAGCGTTCGTGGCAATGGGAAAATGAGCACCTCCAGAGCGGACTGCTCGAATTGCGCAAGGCTGCTAGGCATAAGGGGTTTAAAAAACTCGGCCAGATCCGGCGCTGCCAAATTTTGACTAATCTCGGTAGCAAGCTCAATTCCGTCGGTCGCCCTGTTGAAGCCCTGCACTATTGGGACAAAGCGCTCGCGATTGAGCGACGCTTTTCCATGGCGCTCTTCAACAAAGGTTTGGGACTCCAGAGCTATGCAGACTCAGTCAGCGATCCGGGACACTCCCAACTCATCGCAGCGCAAGCTCACGATAACTTTGTGGCAGGAACAGCTCCTGATGCTGTGCACGAAAGTTCGGAGAACGCGGAGCTTGTTCCTCGTTTTGCTGAGCGAGCGAAATATATTTTAGAGTGGCTTAATGTGGCATCCGCCAATGAGAATTTGACGGAGGAACACAGTCTAGGCCGCTCAAGGGCAGAGATGATCTACCGTCGTTGGTGCTTGGAGAAGCGGCTGTTTCTCAATCCCATGAATGACCTTGGCACATATTCGATTGCCGCAACAGACAGCTTGGTTCTACCATCGATCAGCTTTCCCATCGCCAAGGGGGGAGCGCTGCCACCGGCTGTCTTCGGGCTTTTCAATCAGCTTAAGCAGGAATTCACTACGGCAAGGTTATTCCTTTTTGAGGCTATGACAGCCAATACAGCGCACTTCGCCGACAAGGGCGTGAAGCTAGCAAACACGCTCGACTATCCGAGCTATGGGGTAAACGTCGAGAAGGCGCGACAGGCCTTTCGAATGACGTATGCCTTGTTCGATAAGATTGCTTTCTTCTTAAACCACTACCTCGAACTTGGCATTTCCGAGAATAAGGTCTTCTTCCGCTCGATCTGGTATGAGGAGAAAGGAAATCCAAAACCGCTCCGTCCGTTTTTCCTGGATCGGGAGAATTGGCCGCTTCGGGGCTTATTCTGGCTGTCCAAAGACCTTTATGATCGTGAGTTTCAGGAAGCCACGGAACCGGACGCGGAAGCCTTGGCGCATCTGCGCAATTATCTCGAACACAAATACTGCCAGATTCATGAGCAATGGGGCGCGACCGTTCTTGATTTAGACGATGCAGAAACCGAACAGGTCGGACTTCACATCGGAAGGCA
Organism: Agrobacterium sp. D14; assembly: GCF_001526505.1. Taxonomy (NCBI): domain Bacteria; kingdom Pseudomonadati; phylum Pseudomonadota; class Alphaproteobacteria; order Hyphomicrobiales; family Rhizobiaceae; genus Agrobacterium; species Agrobacterium sp. D14. The sequence goes on along the minus strand of NZ_ASXX01000012.1, from coordinate 170,214 downwards.
CGATTTCGAGGCAAAGGCGCTGAGGCTAATGGGACTCGCACGCGCCGCGATAATCTACCTTTGCTTAGCTGTTCATCGAGAGGAAAGCCTCAGGAAGAATGGAAGCGAAAAAGCAATTTCGATGCCGATGATTTTCGACACATGGGATGATAAGTGGAAAGTATAGGCGCAGGCGAAGCGCGCCGCGCGAATAAAGGTTAACTCTCGTGTCGAAACTTGGACTTCTAACAGCAATAGGGCACAATATAGCCGACTCGGTCGGTTCCGGCGTAGGGCTAATGGTTGGCGTCTACTCGATGGATATCTACGGTGAGGCCGCTTCTACCGAAGAAGGCTACATTGAGGTAGACTTTCTCACCGGTAGTACATTGGGCGGAAGCGTCTCAGCTTCGCTCATGAAGGCTCTGAAGCTCTACAGCGAGGAGTTACCCCGCTTCTGCGAACGGAACGGGGTCGAGGTTGCCGAATTTCGTACGCTTAGTGTCCGCTTTTTGACAAAAAACCTTGAGCCGACTTGCATAGTCACTACAGAAGATCATCACGGGCGCTCCTCTATAGACGAATATCAAGGATTGCCTGCCCGCCGTGTGAAGAAACTGGACTATCTGGGACGGGTACGGCGAAAATAGTACACTGGAACTCGTCGCACCGGTTTTAAATCGCGACGTTCGCTATTGAGCCTCAACGCAGATCGCGGAAACGCGCCAGCTCACACCGTTTGGCCACGCCACGCGCTTTATCGAGTTTGGATAGTGCCTCTGGCGTCGAGCGCCGTAAGATCTTCTCTCAAGCGAACGGCCATATCCATCCGCTCATGCAGGATACTCATCACACCCAGGTCGCCGTTATCAAGCTTTCGGAAAAACAGGTAATGGTGCTCATACCGGCTAAAATAAGCCTCACGCTTGACGTCACCGGGAACGGCAAGTCTTTGGGGCAGACGCCGCCAAAGCAGATGGTTGTCGCAGAGGCGCTGCAAATGCGCATGCAGGCCACGTATATAGGTCTCAGCCTGCGCTTCACCCCAAGTATCCACGGTGTCGCGCCAGATTTTATCCTGTGCAGCATCGGCAGGCGCATAAAAGCGATAAGCTGCCATAACTAACGACGTTTGTTTCGGCCGATTACATCATCAGCAGAGACAGCTACAAACTCGCTGTCATCCGCGCGCATTGCAGGAGAAAGTTCCTTTTGCAAGGCATCCCATGCCTCGTCGCGGGTTTGCAGGTCACGCCGAATAAGCGCTCGAATATATTCGCTCGCATTCTCATAAAGACCGTCATCACCAATCTGCTGCTGGATATGGTCCTGCAATGCTCCGCTGACTTTGACGTGAATGCTTCCTGACGCCATGGCGTTTTCCTTTCGGTCTCCTCGATTATGAAAAGCGTAGCATATATTGTCAATATTCATCACAATGTCACGGCTGCTCCTGCTCCCTAGCCAATCATGAGCGCCACGGGAATTAAATCGCTATATCGTTTACTTTGCCAACGGGGCGAATATTTCTAGTATAACGAGAAAACACGAATGAGGATCAAGACTTGAAAGTCATCACAGGAAGCGGATTTGCCGCTGCTGCCCTGCTTTTTTCGGGCTCTACGGCCCTTGCCGCGCCGACATATCTCAGCTGTGAATTCGCAAGTTCGAAGGGAACTCCTCAGGTGTTCAATTTCGCTCTTGACGAAGCCGCCGGGACATTTGGAGTCTATGTCCCGGCTTCCGGAAGTCAGAGAATGGAGAAAGGCACCTTTGCCGGTGGTAAAGCGAGCCTGAATGAAGGCTCGGTGGCATGGGAGATCGACATCGCCAAGGGTTCAGTCATTCGTGATAAGCGCATGGTTGGCCAGAAGGATGGCGGGACCTGCAAGACGATCTCGCACGCGCAGAGCGGCTTTGAAAAGTAATTGCCGTTCTGGACAAGAGACCAGTATCAAGACCTCTGCACATGGAGCTGACGGCACGGCGCATCTATAGCGCCTTGGCGAAGCGTTCCAGTTTGCCCAGCGTTTGCTGCCCCAGCTCCACGGCGCCGAAACCCTTCGCTTGCTGGAACTCAGCTTCCGTGCTGAACACCATGCCCAGCACAACTTTCGTCGCGCCATCCTGATCTTCGAAAGAGGCCCAGGCGTCGGCATGTTTCGGCCCGTTTTCGCCCCACAGCAGCGTATAGGCGATCCTCTCTTCTGGCCGGACCTCGACATAACGATGATGGTTCGGGAAGACTGTGCCGTCAGGGCCGATCATGTCAAAGACCCATTCCCCGCCGGTGCGCAGATCAATCCTCTTCGTGCGGCAGGAGAACCCTTCAGGGCCCCACCATTGCGGCAGCGAATTTTCATTCATCCAGGCTTTCCAGACAATATTTCGCGGCACCTTTATCGTTCGCTCCAGCACCATGGTTCGCGCGGCCACGCTGGCCAGATTGTTGAGACCGGCGCTGAAACCTTGTTGATAGCCATCGCGCATATCCTCGGCCAGTGAGGAAAGCTGCACCGTTACGGTCAAGCGGCTACGCTCTTCCGTCGCCTGAAAATCGGCAGTCACCAGCGCTGCCGACTGGGTTACGCCGCCCGATGAGACCACCTCGTAATTCACGCTGCGGCGGGTTGGCTGTAGCTCCAGCCAGCCGCATTCACAGCGAATATCCGGCTGGCCCGCGACCTTGCAGAGCGACACTTCGCGACCGCCCAGCCTGCTGTCCGCCTCCAGGAATTCCACGGTGACCGAGGGCGAGGGAGAGGCCCACACCGCCCGGGCGGCGGGTGACAGCCAGACCTGCCAGAGAGCCGATAGCGGAACGGCAATCTCCCGTTCGAAGCTGAGCGTTGCAAAACGGTCTTGCGGCTGATGCGGTTCAGCGTGTGCGCTTTTTTGATCCGGTTTCGTTGTCATTCTGAATCCTCCTTCATAGCCTGCATTGCAAATGCCTCCAGCCGGTCAAGCCGGCTCTCCCACACGGCCCGTTGCTCATCGAGCCATGTGCTTACCGGCTCCAGCGCTTCCGGCACGATGGCGCAGGTGCGCACCCGCCCATCCTTGGACGTGACGATCAGCCCCGCCTCCTCCAGCACGGAAAGATGCCGCATGACCGTGGGCAGACGCAGCCCCGTGGGAGCGGACAGTTCCATGACCGGCGCCGGACCGCCGCCGAGGCGCGCCAGAATCGCCCGTCGCGTCGGATCGGCCAGAGCCTGGAAGATCAGTGAAAGGTCCCGATGATGCTTAGTCATGTTGCTAACTATCATGTTTCATCGCGATGGGGCAAGCATAAACTTAGCAGATCGACTAAGTTTTATCGGGCAAGGGATGCAGCGGGAAACGATCCATCAAAAGTTGCAGAAAATGATTGACTCTCGCATCCATGTGAGTGAGCTTCGCCAGGAAAATGACGGGGAACATAACAAATCATCATGTCGCCAGACCGCTTCAACGAATGCCTGCGGGTTATCCGCTGGACGCCAATCAATATTGCCTCTGCCCTGCAATGCGAGCTCTCATGGATCGAAGCGCTGGAAGCCGGCAATGAAGCCGTTCCCGATGGCCTCGCAACATGGCTGGAAACGCTGGCGCAAGCCCATGAAGCCCTGCCGCCACCTTCGACCTACCGGGGAAAACGGTCGTCGTTCTGACATGGGCAACAGTTGAAAACCTTCACAACGATCGGATCATACCAATGAAATCCCTCATCGCAGCCCTTGGCCTCATCGTCGTCTCAAGCCCTGCCTTCGCAGCTTCCTGCGAGAAGAACTTCACCGTTTCCGGCGTGCCGATGGTGACCGCCGTTTCTTACAAATCATGGCAGGAACTGCCGAAAGCCAAGGCGCCCGCGGTGCTTCAAAAGCTTGCACAGGCCGTCGCTGCTGAAGGTTTTTCAGGTATCCAGATCAACAAGGCGCTCTCGTCCATCGATGCCCATCAGGAAACCAGCGGCAGCGGCAGAATCCAGACGCTGCGGGTGGTGGCGCGGCAGAAAGGCAATGCTGTGCGGATCGATGCTGTTTTCAATATCCAGGCAGGACAGATCGCCGACAAGAACGTCATTCGCGAGGGCATCTGCAATATCATAAAGGGCGTGTAAGTCGAGCGCGTCTGGGGTATCGGTCTGCGTTACGATCTCGGTGCGCATCATGCGCTTGTGGGGCGCAGCGCGCCGGACTTTACGCTTTTCGTGCGGCCGGAGGGGATCGTGGCCTGGGTTGGCGAAGGTGTTTTCGGTGAGGCTGAACTCATCGGCGCAGCCTCATGTTGGCTCGAAGAGCCGTGATGTGGCGGCGACGCTTCCCTGACTGGGTCGCGACGCCATACATCGTTACTCGATCAGCAGCAGGTGAAACCGCCGTCGATGGGCAGCGAAACGCCGGTAATCATTGAGGCCGCGTCACTGAGCAGAAAGACGATGGGTGCGGCGATTTCCGCTTCGCTGGCCCATCGGCCGAGCGGCATCTGCTTCAGGAATGGCTCGGCCACATGCGGCTGGCTCCAGTGGCCGGACGAAATCGGCGTCATGACGACAGTTGGATTGACGCTGTTGACGCGGATATTGTAGCGGCCGAGCTCCAGTGCCGAGCAGCGGGTGATATTGTCGAGAGCGGCCTTGGAAGAGCCGTAGGAGATATGGCCCGGCAGCGCCACAAGGGCGGCCTGGCTGGACACGTTGACGATGGCGCCGCCCTTGCCGAGCCTCACCATGGACTGGCTGGCATATTTCGTCACCAGCAGCGCACCGCGCGCATTGATGGTGATGACCTTGTCGAAAATGGCGATATCCGTGTCCATCGGCGTGGCGATCTCGCCGCCGAAACCGCCGCAATTGACGACGCCCCACAGATCGAGCCCCTCCAGCGCCGCGCGGATTTCCTCGTCGCGGGCGAGATCGAACGCCACTGTGCGGCAACCGGTTTCCTTCGCGATGGCCTCGAGCGCCTCCTGCGAACGCCCTGCCGCGATGACATCGGCATTGGCGCGCACGAGATGGCGCACCGTTTCGCCGCCAATACCGCCGCTGCCGCCCGTTACAAGGATCGTTCTGCCCTGAAAATCCGTCATTTCCCGTCTTCCTCCCTCATGGCGCCGAACATTCCGCACCCTTCACAACGTTTCAATTGATACGCACCGCTTCAGTTTCCTGCGGGGTGTTCATATCCCGCGACACTCTCTGCCCGTTCGCATCGAACAGATGGCAGGCGACGGCGGGGAACGACACGGCAATCCGGTCGCCCGCGCGCGCCATGCGGCCAAGACTGTCTCTTATGGTGATGGTTTCCTCGCCCTCGCGGACATGGATGAAGGTATCGCTGCCGAGCAGTTCGACCATCGCCGCTTTCATCGAATAGGACTGTCCGCCCTGCCCTTCGCCGATTGCAATATGTTCGGGGCGGATGCCGAGGGTTACGGTGTCACCGGGCTCAAGCGGCCTCGAAACAGCAATATCGAGGGAGGGGCCGGCGGCGAGAGACACGGTGGCGATGCCTTCTGCGAGGGCGATGACGCGTGCTTTCAGAAGGTTCATGGCGGGCGAGCCGATGAAACCCGCGACGAAAAGATTGGCGGGACGCTTGTAGAGCGCAAGCGGCGAGCCGATCTGCTCGATGCGGCCGCCATTCATGACGACGATCTTGTCGGCCAGCGTCATCGCTTCCACCTGGTCGTGCGTGACATAGATCATCGTGCAGCCGAGTTCCGCCTTCAGCCGTGCGATCTCCACCCGCATGCCGACACGCAGTGCCGCATCGAGATTGGAAAGCGGTTCATCGAGCAGGAAAAGCTTCGGCTTGCGCGTCATCGCCCGGCCGATGGCGACACGCTGGCGCTGACCGCCGGACAGTTCGCGCGGCTTGCGTTTCAGATAGTTCGAAAGCTTGAGTTTGCCGGCCGCGCGGTCCACCCGCTCGCCGATTTCGGATGTGGGCGTCCGGGCGATTTCCAGCCCGAAGCCGATATTGCGGGCAACATTCATATGCGGATAAAGCGCATAGGACTGGAAAACCATGGCCACGCCGCGTTCCGGCGGCTCGGCATCGCTCATATCGGCGCCATCCACCAGCACGCGGCCCGAACTGATCGGCTCCAGCCCGGCGATGATGCGCAGCAGCGTCGATTTTCCGCAACCGGAAGGACCGACCAGCACGCAGAATTCGCCATCCTCTATGGTCAGCGACAATTCGGGAATGACCGTCAGGCTGCCGAAGGCCTTGGTGATTTTATCGATCGAAAGCGTCGCCATGGGTCTAGCCTTTCACCGCGCCGGCAGTCAGGCCACGCACGAAGGCGCGCTGCACCAGCACATAAAGAAGAATGAGAGGAAGCGCGATCAGCGTCAGCACCGCAAACAGCGCGCCGGGATTGGCCATATAGAGGCCGGAATATTGCATCGGCACGATGGTGAGCGTCTTCATCTCGCTTTTCGTCAGCACGATAGCGCCAGGAAAAACTCGTTCCAGGTGACGATGAACTGCCAGATAGTGACGAAAACCAGCGCCGGGCGCACCAGCGGCAGCGCCACATGCCAGTAGGTCTGCCAGGCGTTGCAACCATCCACCTTGGCCGCCTCGAACAGTTCACGCGGCGCGTCTTCCATGAAGGATTTCAGAATGACCATGGCGAAGGGCACGCCGAGGGCGGCATAGGGCAGTATGAGGCCGATATAGGTGTTCACCCAGCCAAAATTCTTCAGGAGAATGGCAAGCGGCAACACCATCGAGGCGAGCGGCACCATCAGCGTGGTCAGAAGCGTGGTGTAGAGAAACAGCGTGCCTTTGAGCCGAAGGATGGCGATGGAGAAGGCAAAAAGCGAGGATACGGCGACCACGATCACCACCGTCGCGACAGTGACGATCAGGCTGTTCAGAAAGATGCCACCGAGCGGATTGTCGCGGATGACGGTGATGAAATTGTCGAAGGTCACCGGCCATGTGAAGAGCGCCGCGTCGAAAGCCTGGGCCGGCGTTCTCAGACCCACGGACAGCATATAGACCTGCGGGACCATCCAGATGCCGAGCACGATGAACAGCACCGCATGAATGAGAATGCCGCGTGCGCGGTTGCGGACAAAAGCCGTCATGACCGATCCTTTCCGGCGGGCGTCAGCCGTGCGCCGAGTGCTGCGATCTGCAGCAGCGAGAGGCCAAGCGCCACAACAAGAACGATCACGGAAAGCGCCGCACCGCTGCCGGTATCGCCCAGCACAAAGCTCTGCTTGAAGATGAAGGTGCCGAAAACCTCGCTTGCCCGGTTCGGGCCGCCGCCGGTCATCAGATGCACGATGGGAAAGGTCTGAAGCGTGCCGATGACACCGAGAAGCAGCAACGATTTCGTGGCGGGCGCCAGCATGGGAACCACGACATGGGCGGCGAGTTTCAAACCCTTCGCGCCATCGATGCGCGCCGCATCCAGCACTTCAGACGGCATGTTGGCGATGCCGGCGATATACATCAGCATGGAAAACCCGGTCCATTGCCAGATGTTGACGACAATGAGGGCATAGATCGCCGTTTTGGGATCGCCGATCGGCGAGGTCGACATGACGATACCGGCATATTTCAGATATTCCTGCGCTATGCCGTAATAGGGCGCGTAAATCTGCACCCAGACAAGGCTGACCACCGAAACGGAGGTGACGACGGGCAGGAAGAACATGGTGCGAAAGAAACCGCGCAGCCGGTCCGTGTGCCGTTCAATGAACCAGGCGAGCACCCCGCCCACCAGCATCTGAACCGGAATGGTGATGACACCCCAGAGCGCCATGTTGCGCACGACAATCCAGAAGGTGGGGTCACCAAGAACCGTGGCGTAGTTCGAAAACCCCGCAAAGCTGGGTGCCTCGCCGGAAGCCGCATAGAAGCTCTGTCCCGTCACCCAAAGGATTGGATAGGCAATGAAAACGACAAACAGCAGAACGGCAGGAAGGGCGAAGACATAAAGCATGGACGTCCTCGAAACTCTGCTGCGTTCAATGATAACAGGCGTAGTACCGGCCCTTAAAACTTCTGCACGCATGGGTTCTCACCGATTGATAATCACACCGCCATCAAACGAAACGGCGTCGAAAGGTGTTGAAGCGCACCAGGGAGGTCTTGTCGTGGTCGATGCGCTTCAACCCGCCGGGCGCATTTGGCAGCGCCCGGCATCTTGAGGCCGCCTGTCACTTGGACGCGAGCGCTTTTTTGGTCGCCTCGTCCACCTTGGCCAGCGCAGCCTCGGCTTCGATGCTGCCGGCGGCTACGCCCGCCAGAGCGTTGTCCAGCGCCTCGGCCACGGCCGGCGAAGAAAAGCGCTGGTTTTCAGCCTTGGGCAGATCTGCCATGAACCGCGCCGACAATTGCTTGACGTGGTCGGTAATATCGCCCTTCGGCGTATGGCCTTCGAAGGCCGGCAGATCGTTCAGGTCGTTCAGCGCCTCCTGCAAACCGACACCGTTGGTCAGTTCGGCAAGGAAAGTCCATGCGGCGTCATTTTTGCCACCATTTTTCGTCAGGCCGTAACCGATATCGATGCCGCCGACCGGCGGGCTTGCCTTGTTACCCTCCTTGACGGGCGGCATGTAGAAGAAGTCGAACCCGTCCATGTTCTGTACATATTCGGAGAGCGGCGGCGGGAACTTGCTTTCCTGCATCCACCAGGAGCCAAGCGCCATCATGCCCACCTTGCCCTGTGCGAAGAGCTGCGCGCCGGTCGGATAGGCATGCGCGCCAAGCGCACCCTGCTGGAAGATGCCGTCATCGAAGAGGCCCTTCCACGCCTTCATGGCGGCCACCAGCTCCGGCGCGGTCCACGGCGTTTCACCCGCCTGCGCCTTGTCGACGATGCCGGGGGAAAACTGGTTGGCGAGCATCAGGAAGACGTTTTCGTTCTGCCAGCCGTCCGCAGCACCCTGAAACATCGGGATGAGGCCGTTATCGCTCAGCGTCTTGGCGGCAGCCTTCAGTTCCGCATAGGTTTTCGGCACAGCGATATTGTGTTTTTCGAAGAGCTTGCGGTTATACCAGATGCACAGAACCTGCGATTCCTGGGGAATGATGTAGAAATTCTTGTCGCCGGCGGGATTGCCCATCAACATCTGTTTGCGGTTGACGGGGAAAATCTTCTCCTCCCATGTTGCACCCCATTGTTTGGCGGCGCGGTCGTTTACGGGCTCGAGATTATCGCGATATTGCTGTGTGAGGGACCCCGGCTGCAGGCCGATGATGTCAGGCAAACTCCCGGATGCCGCCGCCGCCTTCAGCGCCGTGATATATTCCGGCGAATAATTGTAATAGGTATAGTTCACCTTCACGTCTGGATGGGCCTTCTCGAAGGCCGCGATCGACTTCTTCATGGTGCTTTGCACGAACCATGACCATACGGTCACTTCTTTCTGCGCAGCACTCGCGACAGCAGCGGACAGAACGGCAGTCAGAACTGTCGTTGCAAGAAACAACGTCTTCCTCATCATATTCCTCCCTTTATTGTTTAAAGACGCATTGTTTTAAAGACGCCGGCGGACCTGCCGCCCGATTTTGCCGCGGCCCTCCCCAGAGCCGCGTTCACTCGAAATCCCGGCAGCTATCAGGCCGCCTTGGCCGCCGCCGCTTTCAGCACATCCTCGGTAATGACGCGGTCGTCCGCGAGCGGGCGTACCGGGGAAAGCCCCAGTGTCTGCAACTCGCCGTGATAGGCGCGAACCGCCTCTTCCGGCTTCAGGGCGCCGTCGGCAACCGCACGCATCAGCACGATCAGATTGAGCGGAGCTTCAGCCAGATTGATCTTGCGCCCGAACAGAGCGAGCCGCGCACCGTAACGCTCCGACTGCGCCACCAGCTCGAACGTATCGCGGGTGGTGCCCGCTCCGCCGCCAAGAACGCCGACGATCAGCTCGGAATCGAACGAGGCGAGTTCCTCCAGCGCCTTCGGCCCGTTATAGGGCATCTTGAGAAACAGCGGTCGCTCGGCACGCGGCACGCTCGCCAGTGACTTGATGATGTGGTCATTGACAAACTCGCCGGTCTGTTCGCGCGTCAGGCCGATATCGACATTCGGGTTGAAGACCTCATAGAAATATTTGAAATTGTGCTTCGACGCTTCGGCGCGGAACTCGGCGAAAGCTTTCAGCGTGCATATGTCGCGTTCGAGATCGTTGGTGAAGCACACCGAATAAAGGCAGAGATCGGTGCCCGAGGTCGGGTAGTTGGCGATGGCGCGGGCAAGGCCCGTATCGCGGAAAGGCACGGATGGCGACTGTGTATAGGTGCCATGCCGCACGCCACCCCAGCACATGCTTTCGAGATTGCCGCGAATGGCCGGCTTCACCTCACTGCCGGAAAACGCGCCGCGCTCGTCCAGCAGATCGAGATTGGACTGCGACACCAGCATGATGTCGACCACGTCCTGGTCGATGATCTCCTCGATCTGGGCGATGAATTCCTGCCGGGTGCGACGGCGGGGCGGCTTGACGGAATAATCGAAACCGGTGGCGGAGACACCCGCGCCGACATCGCTGTCCTTCGCATCGGCAATGATAAAATCAGTCGGTTTGTAACGCCCTGCGCGAATATTCGCCAGTTTTCTGTCGAGTCTCGTGACCATCGTAGCCCTCAATGAATGTTGGAGTTCGGCTGCCAGTGCTTCGATTGCGACCGCAGACTTGCATTCATAAACGGCCACTTCTCATAATCTGTCAATAGCTATCTTTTTCTCTCTAAGGGAAGGCGGCTTACCCCATATTCTTGACCGAAGGATGGGATTAAAATTTTCCGGAATTCGATTTTTATAAAAATAAATCAACATTTTAAATTGCTCGTCCAAACGTCTTCCAGCGTCTTTTCGTGCCACATCAACAAAACATCAGCGCCACAATGGGCGTCAGCCCACACGCTTGAAATGTCTTTATTTTTGGCAAACCAGCGGTCAATATGCCACCAAAGACGTTCGCATGCGCAAAACATGTGCTGCGCCGCTTTAAAAATGCGCTGCATTGCGCAAATTCTGGCAAAATAGCATTTTCAGCACAAAATCACGTTGACGATTTGAGAGATAATGGTAGCAATTGACATCATTGCCGCGTGAGGAGGAGATACTCGGCTATGGGTGACGTTTTTACAGGCGACTGGGGGGAGCGTTATGTCGCGCTCGCCGATCCGCGCTCCGGCCCGATTGGAACATCGGCGCTTTCGCGGGCGGGGCTGTTCTTGTGCGGCATGTCCACCTGTGTCGATGCACGGGTCGACATGCACAATATGCAGCCGCTTCTCGATGCCCCAGCCGAAACGCCGGCCGGTCAATTCGCGGCCATGTTGCTGGCGCGCGCCGCAAAGGGTATCGGCGGTGAAGTACGCGCCGACTGGCTGGACGGCCCGCAATGGCTGCGCGATCATCTGGATGTTCGCTACGCGCTGGGCGGCACCGGTCCGCAGGCCGCCTGGGTGCTTTCGCGGCTCGGCGTCGCCTCTCTTGTGGCGCTGGAGGATCGCCATGAGCAACAGCTTCGCCAGATCCCACCGGGCGTTTTATTGGCCGAGGGCAATGCGCTGAAAACAGCGGCGGAAGTGACGCCGACAGAACGGCATATCCCTGAAATATTCATCTTCGAATTCACCGCGGGCAAACCTATCGGTGCGCTCACGCCCAATCGTTCGACACGCATCATCGTGCGTTTCTGTGATCGCGGTATCCAGCATGATGCGGCATTTGAGGCGGTATCACGAAAGCGCGCCTCCACCGCCGCTGCCGGCCTTCTGTCCGGCCTCAACGACGAGGCCGCGGAAAATGTCGGCGCCGCCGCCCGCCATGTCTTTACGCTCAGCCGCGACTGGATGGATGCGGGCTTGAAGACGGTGCATTTCGAGCTTGCCGGTTATGCTTCGCAGGACGCCGTAAGCGAGCTCCTCGATCACGCGACAGGTGCAATCAGTTCACTCGGCATGAGCCATTCGGAACTCCTGGCGATGGATGGCACAGCCCAACATCCGATGGAGGCGCTGATCGCTCTCGGAGACCGGCTGGATATCGACCGCGTCTGCGTGCATGCCGACACATGGGCAGCCGCTGTGACACGCAACGACCCCGACGAGGAGGAACTGGCGCTGATGGCCGGATGCGCCATTGCCAGCGCCCGGGCCGCCAATGGGGAACCGGCAAACGCGATCCGTACAGATGCGCTGGCGCAGTTCCACGCGTTACCCTTCGACAATCGCGTGCGGAAAGGCCGCTGGACCTTTGTTGCCTGCGCTTCGCCCTATGTTGAAAAGCCCGCCACCACGCTTGGCCTCGGCGACAGTTTCACGGCCGGGTGCCTTCTCGTTCTCGGAAATCCCGGCGTCGCGACCGCCCCCGCCGCCCTCAAACAGGCCTGAAGGAAGATACGATGTTTCTCGAACGATTTCGTCTGGATGGAAAAACCGCCTTCATCACCGGCGGCGGGCGCGGCATCGGCCTCGCGACGGCGCAAGCGCTGGCGGAAGCAGGCGCGCATGTCATCATTTCCGACATGAATGCCGAAGTGCTGGAGGCGGGCCTCTCGGAACTGAAGGCACAAGGCCATGCGGCGGATGCCATGCAGCTGGATGTAACGGATGCGAAAGCCGTCGCCGAGGCCGCGCGGGCCGCCAACGGCCGCTTCGGCGCCGTCGATATCCTGATTGCCAATGCCGGCATCGCCTGGCCGGACACGCCGGGCGAAGATATGAGCGACGAGGTCTGGCTGAAGGTGGTGGATGTCGATCTCAACGGCGCTTACTGGTCATGCCGTGAATTCGCCCGGCCGATGCTGGCGCGCGGACACGGCTCCATCGTCACCCTCGGTTCGATGTCCGGACTGATTTCCAACAAGCCGCAGCGGCAGGTGCATTACAACACAGCCAAGGCCGCCGTTCACCACATGACGCGGTGCCTCGCGGGCGAATGGGCTGAGCGCGGCGTTCGGGTCAATTGCGTTGCGCCCACCTATGTCGACACCGTCATGTCGCGCGGCGGCTTTTCAGATGAAACCCTGATGCCGGTGTGGATGGAGATGACGCCGATGAAGCGCGTTGCAAGGCCCGATGAGATCGCCGCGCCCATTCTGTTTCTGGCTTCGGACGCCGCCAGCGCCATGACGGGCACAATCGTTGCAGTGGATTGCGGATACACGATTTGGTAGAGCTTGACGGACATTGGAGAGAATCGGCGCGTTTTTGCGGGCCGAAAACCGGGTGATTGCATGGAGTCTTCGAGCAAGCGTGTTGATATGGTTCCCGCCAAGAGACGGGCGCTCATTCTGGAGCACCTGCGCATCAATGGCGCGGCGGGCATTCAGGAGCTCGCGGATACGATCGGCGGATCGCAATCGACCGTGCGGCGTGATCTCGAGCATCTGGTGGAAAAAGGCTATCTCGAGCGCACCCACGGCGGCGCGCATTTGCTGCAGCCGATGCGTGCGACCTTCGAACGGGAGATGACGGTCAATGCCGCGCTTCAGCACGCGGAAAAGGTTGCTATCGGCCGCGAGGCAGCAGAGCGGCTGAGTGCCGGCGACAGCGTCATCTTCGACAGCTCCTCGACAGTGATGGAGGCGGTGCGGGCCGCTGCCGAACGCGACCTTCCGTTGACGGTGGTGACCAACAGCCTGCAGATCGCCGATTTCGCCGCCGACATCAAATCCTGGCGCACCATCCTGCCGGGCGGCACGGTGCGGCCGGGGCATCGCCATCTTGCTGGCGAGCCGGGAGAAAGCTTCATCAAAACGCTGCACGCCGATATCTGCATGACGGGGGCTTCGGCCGTTACCGGCACGCTGCTGACGGAAACCTCGCTGGAAGTGGCTTCGCTCAAGCGCGCCATGATCGCCGCGGCCCGCAGGACCGTGCTTCTGGTCGACAGCTCGAAATTCGCCGCGCCCGGTTTCTGCACGCTTTCGGATATTTCGCAGATAGACGAGGTCATCACCGATAACGGCATTTCGCAGGATGCGATGACCTCGCTCAAAGCGACGGAGTGCAAGGTGACGCTGGTTTCGCCCGCAGCCCCCGCGCCATTGACCTGACGAACCGCGATTTCCATCGCCAAATTCACTGTGCCGCCTCGGCGTTCGGCGATTGCGGTTGCGAATGTGCATTTTGACGTGCGGCAAACAGATGAAGCGAGCGCATGGCCCGCCGAAGCTCCTCGTCCGCCGCAAGTCGGCGATATTCGGCATAAAGCGTCTCGTATTTTTCGAAATGGTGCAGGTTCGGCGCAAATTCGCGAAGGCTGCGCGCACCGAGCCTTTCCGCACCCTCGGCGAAAGAGCCAACGATCCCGGACGCCACCGCCGCATGGATTGCCGCGCCGAGCGCCGTCGGGTTCTCCACGTCCGGAACCTCGATCATGCGTCCGAACACATCCGCCATCGTCTGCACCAGAAACGGATTGCTGCGGGCCAGACCGCTCGTCATCACAATACGGCTGATCGGCACGCCGCCCGCTATCGCCATGTCCAGAATGGATCGCGTGCCGAAACAGAGCGCCTCGATCAGCGCCCGGTAGATTCCGGCCGAGGTCGATTTCAGGCTGAGGCCCACCAGCAATCCCGACAGCATGGAGTCGGCCAGCGGAATGCGGTTTCCCGCAAACCAGTCGAGCGCCAGAACACCGCCCGCGCCCGGACTGACCGCCTGCGCCGCCTCATTGTGTAGGGCGAAGTTGCGCGAAAGGTCGTCATCGCGCGGGAAAGTCTTCACATACCAGGCCAGCATGTCGCCGAACGCCGCCTGCCCCGCCTCGTAACACCACAAATCCGGCAGGGCGGCACCGAAGGCCGCCCCTTCTAGCCCCGGCGGCAGGCCGCGTCCCTCGCCGTCCAGAATGAGAAAACCGGCAGAGGTCCCGAGCGCGCCGACAAAAACACCGGGCCCGACAGCGCCGACCGCAGGCAGCACGACATGGCTGTCGATAACCGAAACCGCAACGACGGCATCACCTGTAATTCCGGTGCGGCGACGCCACTCCGGCGTCAGGGAACCGGCCGGACTACCGACCTGAAGCGGTTTCGAAAGACGGTCCGCAAGCCCCGGCACCACGTCTTGCGGATAGCCGGTTTCCCGGGAGAACTGCGCCTTGTAGGAGGCGAAGTCGAGGCTTCGCGCCTCCTTGCCGGTCAACTGCCAGACCAGCCAGTCTCCCGCCTCGATGAAGCGCCCGGTTTCGGCCCACAAAGCGGGTGCTTCAGCGCGCATTTGCGCCGCCTTGGCAAGCATCCATTCGCCGGAGAGCTTCCCGCCGAAGTTTCCAAGGTAATCGCCGCCCAAAGCATTGATCGCATCCGCATGAGCCTGTGCCGAATGTTTCCAGAGCTTCACATAGGCATGCGGCTCATCCGGATAAAGCACCGAAAGCGCCGTGCCGTCGGCGCGTGCGGGCATGGGGGAAGACGCGGTGAAATCGATACCTATTCCCGCAACGTTGCGGCCCTTGCCGAGCGCCGACAGAATGATCTCGGCGGCTTCCGTGTAGTCGTCTGCGACCTGAAGGACGAAATTGGCGGGCAGGCTTCGACCGCGCAGCGAATGCGTCAGAATGCCGTTGCGATACGGATGGACATGGTGGCCTTCCTGCGCGCCGGTGCGGGCATTGACGAGAATGCCGCGCGCCGATTCCGAGCCGAAATCCATACCGATCATATAGGTATCGGTCATGATCTCACGCCCCCCGAAAACTGCTGACAAATATGGTGTGGGCATCATTCAGGGGCATGGGATCTCGCAATTGGGTGGGACTGAAACACTGCCGTTCTTCACGTTGCCAATCTTCACATTATCGGGCTGGCAGCAGCCATCGCGCCGGTCATGATCGCAACGGCATCCGACATGGTGACGTCTCCCGGATTGACGACGGCCGCCCGCCTGCCGAGCCTGTGGATGTGGATACGGTCGGCGATTTCAAACACATGCGGCATATTGTGGCTGATAAGCACGATCGACAGGCCCTTGTCGCGAATGCTAAGGATCATGTCGAGAACCTTGCGGGATTCCTTGACCCCGAGAGCTGCGGTCGGCTCATCGAGAATGACGACGCGCCCACCGAACGCGCAGGCACGGGCGACGGCAATGCCCTGCCGCTGCCCGCCGGACAGCGTTTCGACGCTCTGGTGAATGTCCTGCACCGTCATCAGACCGAGGCTCGACAGGTGCCGCCGCGCTTCGGTCGCCATGCGAGGGCGGTCCAGCAGGCGAAAGACCGATCCGCCGATGCCGGACACACGCATTTCACGCCCGAGGAAGAGATTGTCGGCGATGGACAGCGCCGGCGAAAGGGCAAGGTTCTGAAATACGGTTTCGATGCCGGCGGAGCGCGCATCCATCGGCGTTCTGAAATCGACACGTTTGCCTTCCAGCCGGATTTCGCCGCTGTCGGGTATCACTGCACCGGCAAGCGCCTTGATGAGGGTGGATTTTCCGGCGCCGTTGTCAC
This sequence comes from Agrobacterium sp. D14, assembly GCF_001526505.1. Lineage (NCBI taxonomy): Bacteria > Pseudomonadati > Pseudomonadota > Alphaproteobacteria > Hyphomicrobiales > Rhizobiaceae > Agrobacterium > Agrobacterium sp. D14. Next base: position 153,813 of record NZ_ASXX01000012.1, on the reverse strand, counting down.
CGATCACGGCGAGAATTTCGCCGCGGCGCAATTCGAAATCCGCACCGTTGAGGGCAACGACATTGCCGTATCGTTTGGTCAGGCCGCGACCTTCGAGCGCAAGTTCGCCTGTCATGCCGAAACCCTCCGGAGCCACTGGTCGACGCCGACGGCCGCCACGATCAGAATGCCGACCGCGAATTCCTGCCACAGCGCATCGAGGCCCGCGAGCGCAAGGCCGTTTCTAAAGACCCCCACGATCAGCGCGCCGATCAGGGTGCCAATGATGGTGCCGCGCCCGCCGAACAGCGATGTTCCGCCGATCACCGTCGCGGTAATCGAATCCAGATTGGCAGTCGATCCGGAGGTCGGGCTGATTGCGCCGACCCGGCCGATCAACGCCCAGGCGCCGATGGCGGAGATGAGACCCGCGCAGGCATAGACCGCCAGCAGCACGCGACGCGTATCGATGCCCGCAAGCGTCGCCGCATCCGGGTCGTCCCCGGTCGCATAGACATGGCGGCCGAAGGCGGTGCGGTTGAGCACATACCAGGCAAGAGCTGCGAGAGCGAGCATCAGCACGGTTCCGAGCGTAATGCGCGCGCCGCCGAACTGGATTGCCGCCCCCATCCATTGCAGGATCGGCGCGACCTCCGCGACTTCCTGGCTACGGATGGTCTGGCTGCCGGAATACCAGAGGTTCAGCGCCCCGAAGACGCTCCAGCTCCCGAGGGTGACGATGAAAGGCGGAAGACGCATATAGGTTATGAGAAACCCGTTGATGAGGCCGCAACCCAGCCCGCCGCCGAGCCCGATAAGGAAGGCGAGTTCCGGTGGCAACCCGGCTGTAATGGCAAGGCGGCCCATAAGCGTCGAGGTCAATACCATGATGGCGCCGACGGACAGGTCGATGCCCGCCGTCAGGATCACCAGCGTCTGGGCGATGCCGATAATGCCGATGATGGTGACCTGCTGAAGGATGAGCGAAAGATTGAAAGGCTGAAAGAACCGTGAGCCGACGATGATGGAAAACACCCCGACGCTAGCTGCAAGAACAATGAACGGCACCACGGTTGGATTGCCGTGCAGGAAACGTTGCAGCCTGCGAAGCGGGCTCGTGTCCTGATCTTCGAACACGGCATGAGATGTTTCTTTTGCTATCGAACCGGCCTCAAAGCCTGCCGGACCAGTCGAAGCATGTTTGCTGGGTTCAGTCATCGAGATATACCCTTCGCAGGTCTGCGGCTTCAACCCGGATACGGGATCGGCAGCCGGAAAATGCGATGCACGGATTAAACACGTTGGAGCGCCTTTTCACATCAGCAGGGAAGTGCGGCGTTCTGTTACGGCAAATTTTCAAAAGCGTGGCCAGACGGTGTTTATTCGGAAACTGACCTGGCCAGGAGTGACACCCCGCACTTAGAGAGGACGGGGCGTCAAAGGCCAGTCAGCCCCAGCAGGCCTTCAGCGCTTCATCGGAAGTGATCGAGTCAACGCCGGCAACCGGCTTGTCGGTGACGAGCGTGACGCCGGTGTTGAAGAACGGCAGGCCGGGGCTGGCCTCAGGCTTCTTGCCGGACTTCACATATTCGACGATCGCCTCGACCCCAAGCGACGCCATCTTGAGCGGATATTGCATCGACGTTGCGCCGATGACGCCCGCCTTCACGTTTTTAACGCCGGGGCAACCACCGTCCACAGAGGTGATTATGACGGAGTCCTGCTTGCCGGTCGCCTTCAACGCTTCATAAGCGCCGGCGGCGGTCGGTTCGTTGATGGTGTAGACCACATTCAGATCGCTGTCTTTCTGGAGAAGCGTTTCCATGCCCGTGCGGCCGCCCTCTTCCGATCCCTGCCCCCATTGGTGGCCGACGATGCGCGCATCGTCCTCATCAAGATAACGCGTCACGTCCTTGGGATCGATACCGAAACCTTTCATGAAGCCCTGATCGCGAGCGACATCCACCGTCGGCTGGTTTTCAAGCGCATCGATAAAGGCGACCTTGGCCTTGGAAGCATCGCCCACCGTTTTGGCGGCCCAGGAACCGATCAGTTCACCCGCCTTGAAATTGTCGGTCGCAAAGGTCGCATCGGCGGCATCGGCAGGTTCGAGCGGCGTATCGAGCGCGATGACGAGGATACCCGCCTTGCGGGCCTGCTCCACCACCGGCACCACCGCCTTGGTGTCGCTCGCCACCATCAGAATACCCTTTGCACCGGCAGAGATCAGGTTTTCGACGGCAGCCACCTGACTTTCATTGTCACCGTCGAACTTGCCGGCGAAACTCTGGATTTTCACGCCACCCAGTTCCTTGGCCTTCAAGGTCGCGCCTTCGCGGATCTTGGCAAAGAACGGATTGGCTTCGGTTTTGGTGATGACGCCGATAAGGATGTCTTCAGCCTGCGCATTCAAGGGAATGAAAGCAAGACTTACCCCCAGAGCGAGCGCTGCGGCGCCGAGACGTCCGGACATGGCAAAACTGCCCGCAGAAGCGGGTTTCTCAAAAAACTTCATTTGAAATCCTCCCAGATTACCAAGCGCTCCCTCCCATCCGGAGGACGTAATCCGTCTTGGCGCGATTATTACTGACCGCAATTATGCATACTGTCAACATTATCTAATTACCATTTTGTATTTTTTTATACATATATCAGGAGCAATATCGGAAATTTAGGATTATAAGGGGATTTTCTACCAAATGTTGGTAAGCAGTCTCGTCAGGCACGCGGCCGCATGCCAGACACTAAAAGACGCTGTGAGGAACGGAAACCGGCAATGGCAAGCACAACCTCCGGACAAGGATCTACCCCTCGCGAATGGCAGGGCGATCTCAACGCGATCAAGGCAAGCGCGGCGCTCTTGTCGCTTGTCGGATCGGGTCGCGCCCGTTCGCGCAGCGCCCTGACCGAACTTTCCGGTCTCTCGCGGGCGACTGTACACCAGAAACTCGCAGGCCTGATCGATGCGGGGTTGATCCGCGAGACAGAGGAAACGCTTCCGAGCGGCGGACGCCCGACACGCGCGCTTGATCTCAACCGCGACTTTGCTGTCGTCCTCTCCGCCGATATCGGTGAGCAGCATATCCGCGTCGCCGTCACCGACCTGCAGCCGCGAATCCTGACGGAAATCTCGGAAACGTTCGATATTCTGCGCGGCCCCGCTGTGGTTCTCAACTGGATCGAAGAGCAGTTCGAGGCGCTTTTATCGAAGATTGGCAAAACAACCGCCGATGTGCTGGGCATCGGCATAGGCCTGCCTGCGCCTGTCGACTACGCCAACGGCCGGGTCGTCGGTCCTTCCGTGATGGTCGGGTGGGACAATTTCGAAATCAGGCAACACCTTGAAGAAAGATTCGGTGTTCCCGTCTACGCCGAAAACGACGTGAACCTTCTGGCCTTGAGCGACCATCGGCAGCGACGGACGAATGTCAGCGAGATGGTGTTCGTCAAGGTCGGAACGGGCATCGGCAGCGGCATCATTACCGAAGGCCGCCTTTATCGCGGTGCGCAAGGTGCGGCGGGTGATATCGGCCATATCCAGTTCGCGCGTGAACCCGCGCCGCTCTGCCGCTGCGGCAAGATCGGCTGCGTCGAAGCGCGCGCCGCCGGCTGGGCAATCGCACGCGAATTGCGCAAAGAGGGCATCGAGGCGCACACCGCCCGCGACGTGACCCGGCTGGTCGAACTTGGCCAGCCGCTTGCCATTCACCTCGTCCGGGAATCCGGCCGCATTCTCGGCGAGGTCATGACAAGCCTCGTCAGCATCCTGAACCCGCAGATGATCGTGATCGGCGGGACACTGGCCATCGCCAACGACCACCTTCTGGCCGGCATACGCGAGCTAGTCTACAAGCGCTCGCTTCCCCTGGCGACGAGGGAGCTGGAACTGGTGATCTCGCCCCCGGACCCGGATGCAGGCATCATGGGCGCCGCCATTCTTGTGGTTGAAGAACAGATGAAGGCACAGAATGTCGAAATGGTGATGTTGCGCCATAGCGCGCAGCCCAGGTAGAGGCCAGCCAGCACTTCGGATTACCTGACACCTCCTCTCCGTCAGGATTTCCCACGCGAGGAACCGCCTGGCAATGACCACTTGCTAAGCAACTTTTGCGTGCTTAAAAGGCGGCCAATATCAGTTCGTTAGAGAGGACTCACTTCGTGGAACAGGAAAACATCCAGACCGGCAAGGGTCGGCGCAGGGCGCTTTGGGCGGCAGTTGCGATTATTGCCGTTGCTGCCGCAGGCGTCATCGGCGGCAAGACCTTCTACGAAGCAAAGGTGAAGGAGCTGGTTGCCCGCAGCGGTGCGACGGCCACTTCCATCGAGGTCGATTTTCTCGGGAAAATTCATGTTCGCGATCTGACGCTGCCGCTTGAAGACGGCAGGAATATCAAGATCGCGGCTATCGACGGACGTCCGAAACTTCTGTTTCTGGACGGCGCGTTGGACATGAACACCATCGATATCGATGTGCCGACCGGAAAGATTTCGATGGCGCAGGCCCGCGTCGAGAATGCCGCATTCGAAAAGCCGGCACAGGCGGAAGGAAATGGCGGCTCACTGCCCCGGCGCATCGAGCGCTTCGCGGCGACAAGCATCTCCACGCCGGAGGTGACGTTTACCCAGTCCGTCGCGACCACCGAGCAGAAGACCGTTTACAGGAACCTCGCTTTCTCTGAGATCGCCGGCGGCCGCATTGCCCGATACTCTATCGACAATGGCAGCTACGACATCAAGATGCAGCTTCCCGACAGCGAAGGTGCGATGAAGGACAAGCATATGGTCGTGTCGACCGGCGCGATCGCCGGCGAGGACATCGACGTCGCTTATCTCGCCCGGCTCTATACGGAAAAGGCCGGCCCGGACGACAAGGAAGCGAAGCCGCTCTACGGGCCGGTCTCCATCAAGGCAGTTTCTTTCTCTGAAGGAGACGGTCATTTTAGCTACGATGAAATCCGCAGCGATGGCTTTACCGCCCGCATGCCGTCCGAGCCGCTGCTGGATACCCTGAAAGCGCTGACGGCGACCAAAGATCCCGACCAGCTTCCACCGGAGGAGCGCCAGGCGCTTTTCGCAAAGGTCGTGTCCATTCTCGACATGTTCGGCAAGAGCAACATGCAGCTCATCGGCTTCAAGGTCGATGCGCCGGATGAAAAGGAAGGGGCTGCCGGCAAAAGGGTCAAGGCCACCATCGACCGCATCGACATGCAGATGGACAGCCGCAAGCTCGACTTCGGCGTGAATGGCATGTCTATAGGAGACGGCGACGGCAGGATCGAAGTCGCGGAAGCAAGCCTCAAGGGCTTCGACTGGAGTTCGACGATCAAGGGAATTTCCGAGATCATCGCGCTCGACGAAACGCAGATGGAGACCTTCCAGTTCAATCGCCTGATACCGGAACTTGGCCGGGTGCGCCTCGGCGGCATCAACGTCGATATCGCCGCGCCGGAAAAGACGGAGGAGGAGACGGAGGAAGAAACGGCCGGAACGCCGGAACGTATCAAATTCTCGCTCAAGAATTTCGAGATGGGGCTGACCAAGCCCTTCAACGGCATTCCGACCGATATCGAGATCAGGCAGGACGAGCTCACGCTTCCGATCCCGGCGAACTCGACGGAGGAGGTTTTCGTTGAAGCCCGCAAACTGGGTCTCGAAACGCTGGCCTTCTCTTATGGCCTCGCCGCCGGCTGGGACGAACCGAACAGCAATCTGGTGATCCGCGATATCTCGCTTAGCAGCAAGGATTTCGGCAGCGTCAATTTTGCCGGTCTGGTAAGCGGCTTTACGGAAGAGTTCTTCTCCTTCGACGTCAATCGCGCGCAGGCGGCGCTCTTCGGGCTCGCCGGCCGCGAAGTGAAGCTCACGATCAAGGACGAAGGTTTGATGGCCAAGGCGATCAAGCTTTATGCCCTGCAGAACGACATGACGGAAGATCAGGTACGCGCCACTCTGACATTGGTGGCGAGCATGATGCTGCCGCAGGTGGCGGCTGAACAGCCCAAGCTGCAAAACGCCGTGGAAGCGCTCGTCCAGTTCATCAGCAAACCCGGGACCCTGACGGTAACCGTCAAATCCACCGGTGCAAACGGCCTCGGCATTTTCGATCTGGTTGCCGCCTCCGACAATCCGATGGGGCTTCTCGATAAGGTCGATATTCAGGCGACGGCCGAATAAATCAGAAAGCGCGCCTGCAGTGGCTGCACAAGCCTTAGCTAGTGCAGCCACTCGCAACTATAGGCCAGCACCGGCTCGGCAAAGCCTTTCAGCCTGTAACGATCGCCGTGCACGAGGACATCGGCGCCGCCATATTCCTGGAAGGTCTTGTCCGAAATCAGGATCTGGTCGCTCTCGGCGGCGGCGCAAAGCCTTGCCGCCAATTGCACGGTCGTGCCGAAGAAATCATTGCTGTCCTCGATAGGCTCCCCGCAATCCAGACCGATACGGATGTGAATGGGCTCGCCCCTGTCGCTGTTGTAACGATGGAACTCGCGCTGGATATCGATGGCGCAATCCACCGCAAATGGCGTGGAGGAGAACACGGCCATTATGCCATCGCCGGTGTGCTTGACCTCCCGCCCCGAGCGCCGCCCCAGACAACCGCGCACAAGGGCATCATGCGCCCGGATAAGTTCCGCCGCCATACGATCGCCGAGGCGAGCCGTCATTTCGGTTGAGCCGACAATGTCCGTGAAAAGGATCGCGCGGTGGCCGGGGTCCATATTTTTCGAGGCGGCCCCGGGCGCCACCGGGTCCTGTATTCGCCCGAGAAACGCTTCCACCGCCGACAGCGCGACTTCCACCACCTCGCTGGCGACGAAGCCGTGCGCTTCGCGATGCACGCACTGCGCGGTTTCAGCGTCCGGAGCGTCCATAAGGCAAAAGGCCGTGCCGCGCCTTTCATCGAACCAGTAGGTCAAAAACCTGACGCCGTACCGATCCTGAATGTTGATATCTTTAAGATGTGCCGCGGCGATATCGGCAGCGGAAACGCCGGCAAGCTCGTGCCGGTCCATGAAGATAGGCATTGGTTTCCTCCCAAGAGTATATCGTTGCCTCCTCTGCCAGCCATTTTATGACTTCGCCGAATTGCCGTCTATCGTTCTTACGGGTGACGCCGCACAAGGCGGGAACACCGGAAAGGGCGATATTCGTTCGCGTTAGAATTTCGCAGGCGACATGCCTGCAAGCATTCCCGACAGCCGCAGCGACTTACCTGCGTTTGACCATGCGCCGAAGCAGGGAGCGGGAGCGGGCCTTGCGGGGAATGAGGTGGATATCGCTGACCAGCTTTGCGCCGCCCTCCCGTCGCTCCAAGGTTATCTTCCGGCTATGGAAGGCCTCCAGCTCGGCACGATGCGCCACGCTGATGATCGTGGCGTCGGGCAATTCATCGATCACCGTCTGCATCATCCTGTCCTGGCTTTTTTCGTCGAGAGCCGCGGTCGCTTCGTCCATGACGATGATATCCGGGTCGTTCAGCAGCAGGCGGGCAAAGGTCAGCCGCTGTTTTTCACCGCCCGACAGCGTCTGGTCCCACGGCGCCTCCTCCTCCACCTTGTCTTTGAGATGGCCGAGACCAACCTTGTCGAGGGCCTCCCCTATCTCTTCAAAAGTCCAGCTCTCGGCCGCCTGCGGATAGCAGACCGCCCGGCGAAGGGTGCCGGAGGGCACATATGGCCGCTGCGGCAACATGAAAAGCCGGCTGCCGGCTCGAAAACTGACGCTGCCCCCGCCCCACGGCCACAGGCCCGCAATTGCCCTAACGAGCGTGCTTTTGCCGGATCCGGATTCGCCTGCGACGAGCACTCTTTCTCCCCGCCCGATCTCGACATCGGTCTCCTTGACGACGGCCGTGCCGTCCCCGAGCGACACCGAAACATCCTTGAGGCTGAGCATCGTTTCGCCTTCCGTTTCACCGCGCACGATCCGGCCGAGCTTGTCACTCTGTTCGGCCCGCTCGAGCCCATCGAGCGACATCATCAGGGAGGCAACGCGGCGTGCGCAGGCATTCCAGTCCGCCAGCCGGGGATAGTTGTCGACCAGCCAGCCGAAGGCGGATTGAACGATGGTGAAAGCGGATGCCGCCTGCATGACCTGACCGAGGGACATGCTTCCATCGAGAAATTTGGGCGCGCAGAGAAGAAGCGGAACAACGGGCGCGATCAACATCGATCCATGCGACACGACCGTGGTGCGCATATATTGCTGCGCCATCTGCTTCCACTGCTGCCGGACATTGCGGAACCTCCTGTCGAGGTCGCTTCGCTCCTCCTCTTCGCCGCCAAGCAGGGCGATGCTCTCCCCGTTTTCCCGGACACGGGTGAGCGTGTAACGGAATTCCGCCTCCAGCTGGTTCTTGACCTCGGAGACCCTGACGAAGTTCCGGCCGATCAACGCGATGGAACTCGATGTAATGAGCGCATAGATCACCGCCGCAATCACGAGAAAGCCGGGTATCGTGACCGATAACCCTCCGATCGGCAGCGTCAGCGCGCCGCCAATCGTCCACAGGACGACGATAAAGGTGGACGCCGATACGAAGGCGGCAATGACGCCCGCCACGAAATCCACGGGCGCTTCGGTGGCGATCCGCATATCTTCCGACAGCCTCGCCTCCGGATTCTGATGGTCGCCGTCGATCAGGTTGAGCTGATAATAGCGGCCATTTGCAATCCATCGTGAGACCAGCACCTTGGTCAGCCACGACCGCCAGCGCCGCTGAATGCGCATTCTGACGTAAACCTGCGAGGTCACAATGAAAACGCTTCCGAGAACCAGCGGCGGAAATATGGAAGCGAGAAAGTAGACCGTCGACGCATCCCGTTTCTCAATTGCATCGAAAATCCCGCGATTCCAGACGTTGATGCCATATTGGAAACCGACATTGACGCCGATCATAGCGAGAAGCCCGATAGAGAACGGCCAGGCAAGCCCATCCCCACGGCGGCTCCAGAAACCCCGCGCGCTGATCAGGAATCGCTTCAGAAGATATCGCTTGCGAGCCTCTTCGGCCTGCTGCGGCGTCAAACCCGAAGCGGGCTCTAACTCCTCCGGCGGAAGGGGATCATCGGGCGCGTCGTTGGCATGAACATTCTCTGCACCCTTTCGGCCGGTGCCATCGATGGGGTTCGGTTTTGCGTCAGCATCGGTCATGGATGCATAAACGGATGACGGTTTGAAAAGTTGCCGGCCCGAAACAGTTTCCGGTTGGCGGAACCGGCCCGGTCACTGCAAAGGCATCCTCTTCACGCGAATGGCGCGGCGAACGTTGTGCGACGCACAAATTTCGGAGGAATAGGCATGAAATTCGGATTTTTAGATACATATCATCCGGGAAAAACCGTCTAAAACTCTCTCGACTCAAGGAGAGAGACGTCATGACGGACACGACATCGCAGTTTGATGGGGTAGCTATCCCCCTGGAGACCACAGAAGAGCCCGCATGGACGGCCGCGACCTGGTTCGCTGTTCTTTCCATGGCGGCCACCAGCTTTGCGCTGGTATCGGCCGAGTTCCTGCCGGCGGGCCTGTTGACGCCCATGGCGCGCGATCTTGGCATCACCGAAGGGACAGCCGGGCAGGTCGTCACCGCCACCGCCTCCGTAGGCGCTGTGACGGCCCTGTTGAGCAATGTTCTGATCGGCAGACTGAACCGCAAGACCGTACTTGTCGGTCTTAGCGCGCTGGCGATCGCCTCCAACGTTCTGGCATCGGTTGCCGCCGATTTCTGGCTATTGCTGTTGGGCCGGGCGGGGCTGGGTATTGCGCTCAGCGGTTTCTGGGCGCTGTCGGTTGCCGTTGTGGCGCGGCTTGTTGGCGCAAATTCAACAGGGCGCGGCATGGCTATCGTCACCCTCGGCGTTTCGCTTGCCACCATCGCTGCTCCTTCGATGGGCGCCCTGATCAGCGACTGGCTGGGATGGCGCATCGCCATGTCGATGACGGCGGGACTTGCGATAGTTGCCATGCTGTTACAGATACTCAGCCTGCCGTCGCTGCCGGCAAGTACAAGCAACAGTCTTTCCGATGTTCTGCGGCTGACGCGGCGGCGTAGCATTCAACTGGGAATGCTTGCAATCCTGCTGCTCATGACGGGCCATTTCGCCGGCTCGGTCTATGTCCGTCCTTTCCTCGAACAGGTGACGCAGCTTGGCACCAAGCCGATTGCACTCGCCCTGCTCGGGTTTGGCGTCGCCTCCGTGATCGGCAATGTCGCGGGCGGCCGAATGGCCGATACCAGTATCCGCCTCGCACTCGTCGTCACCGCCGCCTTGATGGCATTTGCGACAATCGCCCTCGTTGTCTGGGGCGTTCATACCGGCGCCGCCTTTGCTCTCGTCGCCCTTTGGGGCCTTGCCTTCGGCATGGCGCCGGTGGTGCTGCCGACCAATCTTTCCCGCGGCGCACCCGATGCTCTGGAGGCGGCAGGCAGCCTGATGGTCGTTTCCTTTCAGGTGGCTATCAGCATCGGTGCGGTTTTCGGCGGCTACATCGTCGACTCCTACGGTGCGACCGCTCCGTTGGCCCTGACCGCAATACTGGCTGCGTCCACGGTCGCTCTCGCCTTGCTGCAGCGTCCTGATTGATCCCTGCCTTTTCCGAGGCCGCAGGCGAGGCAATTGCCTGCGGCACTCGGATGCGCGGCGACTTGCCGAAACCGCCATCCGAACACGGGTCAAAAATCAGGGGATGTCCTGCCTTGCGTCACTCCACCTTTGCGCTACGCTTGAGAACAGGGATTTCTCAATGGAGGGACTGAGGCATGTGCAACAATTGCGTGATCGAGAACGTAAAACGGAACATGCTGTCACGGCGCCTGCTGTTCAAGGGCGCCGTGGCCGGTTTAACGGCCATGACGGCGGGCAGCCTGGCGGCCCCGGTGCTGGCGCAATCGCCGCGGCAGGTCGTTGATCTCACCCATACCTATGATTCCACATTTCCCACATTCGATGGCAAACCGGGCATAGAATATGAGTGGGCAGCGGAGATCGCCAAGGATGGCTATCAGCTCCACAAACTCACCATCTACGAACATACCGGCACCCATATCGATGCGCCTTTCCACTTCAGCGCGGATGGCGCGAGCGTCGACCAACTGGAGCCGCAGAAACTTGTGGCGCCGCTTGTCATCGTCGACATCACCGACCGCGCCAAAGACGATGCCAATTCCACCATTGAAGCCGAGGATATCGAACGCTGGATATCTGCGAATGGCGACATCCCGGCAGGTGCAATCGTGGCTCTGCGCTCCGGCTGGGCAACCAAAGTAAAGAGCCCCTCATTCCGCAATGACGACGCCGGAAAATTCGCCTTCCCCGGTTTCGGCAAATCGGCGACCGACCTTCTGCTCAAGCTCGACACCGTCGCCATTGGCGTCGACACGCTTTCGCTGGATCCGGGCAACTCCGCAGATTTCGCGGTTCACAATTCCTGGCTCCCGGCGGGGCGCTACGGCATCGAAGGTCTGAACAACCTCGAGGCTCTGCCGGTCAAGGGAGCGACCATAATCGTCGGCGCGCCGGCACACCGCCGCGGAACGGGCGGCCCAGCCCGTATTCTAGCCCTGGTCTGACACCGGCACAGGGTGCCAGAACAACAAGGCCGCCGAATGAACTACGACTGAATAATCTCTTCAGCTTCCGTTCCAACGGGACCGTCTAAAACAAAGACGTTCAACCGCGGTCCTATCCGCCTGAGGAGACACAGTCATGATCCGGAAGTCTTTTATTGCAAGTGCACTCGTTGCTCTCGTTGGCATCGCCGCCACGGCACCCGCCATGGCGAATGATGTGCGCATCGAACAATATGGCTGGTCCAACTCTGCCGGTGGCGCGCAGGAAGGTTATGGCAACCGGATCCGCACCTACCAGAACGGCGGTTACAACCGGATTGTCGGCCATCAGTATGGTCGCCAAAACCTTTCGGCCGTCGGTCAGGAGGGACATGACAGTTACGGCTCCACCTATCAGAACGGCAGCCGCAACGTGGCCGGTATCGGGCAATTCGGCTCCAACCACACCACCATCCTCACCCAGGATGGCAACGGCAACATCGCGGCCGGTGTTCAGGTGGGCCGTGGCTGCAGCGCCAATGTGAGCCAGGGCGGCAACGACAATGTCGCGGCCTTCGTGCAGGCCTGCCCTTAAGCAGCCCGCGATGAGGTGAAACGCGTCGAGATCGAAATATCAGATCGTCAGGGAGACGAGCCATGCCCCATACCCTCAGACATCCGCGCCGTCTGGCGGCGATCCTTGCAATGGCCCTGCTTCCTTTCGGCGCCGTTGCGGCCATATCGACTGCAAAGGAACCGGCCGAAGGACAGCGTTGCGAGATCACGGCAACACCGCAGGCCGGCATGGTAAGGCTGGAGGCCGTCACGAAGGGTGACGCCGGTGGCGGCGGGACCTACTCCTTTCACGTCGAAAAATCGGGCGGCGGCGGGAGTTCGGTCATCAATCAGGGCGGCGACTTCGGCGCCGCGGCCGGACGTTCGCAACTGCTGAGTTCTGTGACGCTCGATGCGAAGGGAGCCCGCTACAAGGCGGTGCTCGATCTCGTGATCGATGGCAGGAGCTTCAGTTGTACGAAGCAGATTGGCGGCGATTAGGCTGCCGCCATGTCGTATGTTTCACCAGAAAGGGTGCCGGTTTCGGCGCCCTTTTCTTTTGATCGTGCCGAACCGCTGAACGACATGTGAATGGGCAATTCCGGTCAGGTTCAGTTGCGAAATGCGACAGTGGATCATCGGCAAGAGGCTGACAGATGGAGATAAGAATGACCAGCAACCTATTGAAACTTCTTACCATTACTGCGCTTGTCGGCAGCCTCGCGCCAATCGGGTTTTCCGCACCCGCTCAGGCCGGCGGCCGGATTTCATTCGACCTCGCGCCGGGCAATACAACGGATGGAGATCTTCTTTCCACCGGGCTTCGCGCCTATTCGCTGTACCGTGGCCTGAAGGATGCCGATATCCGGCAGCTCGGCCGTGGCAACGCCGCCGGCATCGCCCAGAACGGCGGCGGCAATCTCGGTTTCATCCGGCAACGGGGCAACGGTCATGCCGCAACATTGCAGCAGAATGGCAACAACAATGCCTATGGCATTTTCCAGTATGGCCGCAACACGGAAACCAATGTGGTGCAGGATGGGGACAATGGCAGCGGCCTGACTTTCAGCTATGGCTGGTGAGGCAATGACCGAATGCCATGCCCACGGCACCTCGCCGCCGCTAGGGATCAATTCTGGAGAACGGACAGAACCTTTCCGTCCCTGCCCTGCGCGATATCATGCGACGGAACCGGTGGAGCATCGGCAGCCGGCAGGGGCGCGATTATCAACCACGCGCCGGAATAGTCGTTGCGAAGATGCCGGGGATTATAACGAATATTGGTTCCGGCGGCATGGTGAAGCGTCCCGAGCGTTGCGTCTTTCGACAGGACACCTCTTTTGATCTCGTGGAGTTTTCGCTCGCCATCAAGGGCAAGCGTTGCCTCGGAAAGATCGAAACTGTCGATGTGAACGGTCTGGTCCTTAGCCGTATCGAGAACCCATCGATCGGAATCGACAAAGCCATCGATATAGACATTTCCCGTGGAGGCACGCAGGGACGTGCCTTTTGGCAGGGTGATACCGTCAACAACATTGCCATCGGAAAGAGTGCAGTTGCTGAAAGCGGAGATGCCGCCATCGGGCGAAAGATCGAACTCCACCGGTTGCGTCGCATCGCAGCGCCAGCCGCTCTGGGTGGTCACGCCGTTGCCGGTAATCCGCATGGTCTGCGGGGTAAAGCCCACCGTTTCGTAATTCTCGTTGGTTTTTATCGAGATATAACGGGCGATCTCGACGGCATCGATATCCGCCACCCGCACCGGATGCGGAAACGCGGCGCGGTCGAAGGCTTCCCTGTTATTGGCAATGGCCAGTTCAAGTTTCGTGCCCTTGGGCATATCGATCTGGCCAAGGCGCGCCGGCTCGAGCAGTTCCGGCCGATGGCTTGCCGCCCTCTCTTTGTCATAAGCGCGCATCTGCAGATAAAAATCACCGAACCGAAAGAGGGTGAAAAGCGCGACGGCGGTTACCAGCCCATAGGGCAGGAGCATCGGGCGCTTCCAGCGGCCTGCCACATATCGAACGAACAGCGAGAGCGTCCAGACGATCCATATGAGGGTCGTGATGAGCAAGAAAGCAAGGAGAAGCAGCGCTTCGACGGAGGGGAGTGCGACAGGGATCATGCAAACCAATGGTCTTGGGCGGATCGTTTTTGATCCTGAAGAGACATCAGAGCTTTAGCCCACAAGCGGTTGTCTTTTCAACTATGGGGATAGCGAGCGGGACAAGCCAGCGATCTGCTGGGACATTTTTCGGTGTTAACCGGGCGACAGATGGCCGCCGCCCGGTCAATGCGCTTATTCAGGCGCCAAGGACGAAACGGGAGAATGCCAGGGCATTGCGGGCATCCTCGTCCATTTTCGCGAGGTCGGCGCCGCCGCTGAGATCGCGCCACACCTTGATGTCGGAGCCGATCGTGCCGCCGGTCTTGACGAACGGCTCCATGACGACCGCGCCGGTGTAATTGATATCGCGAAGGGCGAGGCCGATTTCGTGCCAGGGCATCCTGCCCTTGCCCGGTACACGGCGATTGCTCTCGCCGGTATGGAAATGCCCCAGCAACGGGCCCGCCGTACGAATGGCCTCGCCAAAACTGTCTTCCTCGATATTCATGTGGAAAGTATCCAGCATGACTTTCACGTTGTTCTTGCCGACATCCTTCACGAAGGCAACGCCTTCGGCCGCCGTGTTGAGAACATGGTTTTCAAAGCGGTTGAGGACTTCGATGCACAGGTTGATGCCGAGATCATTGGCGAAATCGGCAATGCCGTGAATGCCTTCGACGCCGCGCGCATAATCGCCCGCCTTGTCGACCGGCTGCGAATAGTCGATCGGCCAATAGGAATGCAGCGCGCCGCCGATGGTGTGGATGTCGAGCTTGGCGACATTGGACAGGGTACGTTCAAAGAACGCCTTGCCGGCTGCGCGAACCGCGGCATCCTCCGACGACAGGTTCTTCGTTTTCGAAGGGCCGATGCCGGCGGTGAGGATGATGCCGTTATCCTTCGCGCTCTGCCTGATGACGGCGAGTTCGGCGTCGCTGTATTCATTGATGTGGTGGGCGGCGACTTCGATGATATCGAACCCGAGCTTGGCGACCTTCTCGATATAGGGGCCGAACTTGGCGCTCCACTCATGTTCCCAGTAGGAATAATAGATGCCGTGTTTCATGGGGGTCTCTTTCGCTTTTCTGTTTCGCTTGACTTTGGATAGGGAGGCGCAGCCCTTCAGGCAGGTTCAGGACGCGGAACTGCTGCCCGGATTTCCGATGCGAAGATCCGGCTCCGTGCTTGTGGATGTAATGAAGCGGCCATTGGGGAGATCGTTTTCCTCCACCTTCCGGTTGATCTCGTCCTCACCAAGACCGAAGCTCCGCCAGCGGTCCCGCAGCCGCGCACGCAGATCGTCCTCGTCGACATCAACAAAAATCGTGAGATCGAAGATCGGCTTGAGACGATCCCATGGCGACTGGCCGGCGAGGAGATAGTTACCCTCGCAGACGATGATATCGACGGATTGCGGGATCAGGCGGCCACCGGCGCGGGCGATCTCGATGGCGCGGTCGAAGACGGGGACAGCAACGACATCGTCTTCATTGGCCTTCAGGCGCTCAAGCATGTGGCGCAGGCCATGAGCATCGAAGGTATCGATGGCGCCCTTGAAGGGACGGCGTTTCATCTCTTCCAGAACGGCATCGTCATAATGAAAACCATCCATCGGGAACAGTGCGGCGGACACGCCTTCGCCCGCGTTCAACGCATCGACCACGCATTCGGCGATGGTTGATTTTCCCGATCCGGGGGCACCGGCAATCGCAATCATCACACGCCGGCCCTTCGACCCTTCCAGTCGCTGGAGGGCAAGGCCCGCAATCTCGCGGGCATTATCGTCAATTTTAGTCAAGGTTCTCGCCCCGATAATGAGTGCTTTTAGAAAATGCGGTACTGGTTTGCCTTGTCGCGCAGGAATGTCAGTCCCCTCTCGAGAACCTCATCGGCGCTGGGCGCAACCGGCCGCCAGGTCGAAATCGCGCCTGCCATCTCCCTGGGCATCGCAGCAAAGCTTTCGAGCGTCAGCACACCCTTGAAGCCAATGGCCGCGAGCGCCGAAAACACCTCGTCCCAGGCAACATTGCCGCAGCCCGGCGTGCCACGGTCGCTTTCCGACATATGCATGTATTTCAGATGGTTGCGGGCAGCGATGATGCCATTGGCGATGCCCTTTTCCTCCATATTCATATGGAAGGTATCGAGATGGATGAAGACGTTGTCGGCACCGATGCGCTCCACCAGCGCCACCGCCTGTTCGGCGGAATTGAGCAGATGGTTTTCGTAACGGTTGACGGTCTCGATGCCGAATTGCAGGCCGAGTGTTTTTGCGTGGCCGGCAGCCCTGAAGAGCGCCCTTGTCAGATTGTCATATTCGCCCTGTGTCGGCGGAAATCCGGTTCGCTCATTGGTGCCGCCATAGGTAACACCCGTCAGCGCTTCCGCGCCCATATCGGCGGCCTTGTCGAGCGCGGCATTCAGATGGTCGATTGCCGCATCGGGACGTACGGACGCCCAGGCGGGCTCCGGCAGCACCAGCGAGCAGACGGCGCGCAAACCGTATTTCTCCAGCAGGGCGCACGTGTGTTTGGCATCGACGGAGGGGATATCGATAAGCGGAATCTCGATGAAATCCTGACCGTAATCCGCGGCAGCGGCGATGGACCGTCTGGCGTTTTCGTGGTCCCAGCTCAGGGACCACATCATTGCGTGAACACCGAAGCCTTTCACGTCATACCTTCTTTCTGAGAGATGCGAAGTAGCTTGAAA
This sequence comes from Agrobacterium sp. D14, assembly GCF_001526505.1. Classification (NCBI taxonomy): domain Bacteria; kingdom Pseudomonadati; phylum Pseudomonadota; class Alphaproteobacteria; order Hyphomicrobiales; family Rhizobiaceae; genus Agrobacterium; species Agrobacterium sp. D14. The sequence continues at coordinate 136,909 of NZ_ASXX01000012.1, read as the reverse complement.
ACAGGCCGCGCGCCGCCATGACGACAATCATCAGCACGCCCCAAAGCGCCGTTGCCAGATGCTGGTTGGCGCCAAGAAGATTGAGGCCGGATGACAGCAGTTGCAGAACGATAAGCGCGACGAAGACCGGCAGGACACGACCGAAACCGCCGAACGGATTGATGCCGCCAAGAAAGGCCGCGAGCACCGTGATCAGCAGATAGGATTCCCCGTGGCCGACACGGACGGAGTTGAAACGCGCAAGCATGATGATGCCGGCAACCGCACACATCAGGCCCGAGAGCGTGTAGACGAGAACCTGGATCTTGCGCGTATTGAGGCCGGAATAACGCGCGGACTCGATATTCGAGCCGATCATCAACAGGCCGAAGCCGAGCTTGGTTCGCGTCAGCAGCACATGCCAGAGGCCGACGCAGACGATGAAGATCAGAAGCGGGATCGGCAGGCCGAGAAGCGTACCGTGACCGAGCGGCGCCATATAGGCGGGGAAACCGGAAACGTCTCCGCCACGGGTGAGAAACTCGCCAAGGCCACGCAGGAAGATCATCATCGACAGCGTTACCAGAATGGGGTGCGCGCGGGTGTAGGCAATCGCCGCCCCCGTCATCGCGCCGGCAGCACCGCCGGTGACAAGTGCGGCAAGGCAGGCGAACAGGAATGCACTCGGGGGTGCATCCACCCCGCCATGGGCCTGCAACACCCAGGCCGCGGCAAGACCCGACAGATTGGCGGCAAAGGTGACGGACAGATTGATACCGCCCGTCAGCAGCGGCAGCAGCATCGCCAGTGTCAGCAGGCTGAGTTCCGGCAGCTGGAAGGCGACCGAACCGAATGTCGCGAGCGAAAGAAAGTTATCGGCAAAGGTTCCGAAGATGAGCATGACCGCGATGAAGGCAATCACCGGCCCAGCCATATCGGCACCGAAAATCGCGTTGAATTTCCTGACAAGGCTGCTCATCGCTGGGCGCTCCCCTTCTTTGCGGATGTCCGTAAGGCGCTCGGCAGAAGCTTGTCGAAGCGGGTGGAAGAGAGCGTGATGGCGATGAGGATGATGGCCCCGACGATCATCTTGAAGGCAAAGGGAGAAACGCCCATGAGGTTGAGGCCGTTCTGGGTGATCGACACCATCAGCACCCCGAGCACACAGCCGATGACGGAGCCCTTGCCGCCGCCAAGCCGCGTACCGCCAAGGACGGTGGCTGCAAGAACATCCAGCTCGCGGCCATAAAGCGCGTTCGGCACCACCTCCTGCGCGTAATGCGCCTGCATGAGCCCGGCAATGCCCGCCATCAGGCCGAGCCAGCCGAAGGAAATATAGTGCATGGCGCCGATATTGATGCCGAAGCGGCGTGCGCCTTCGGGATTGTCACCGAATGCATAAAGTTTGCGGCCGACGGTGGTGCGAGAAATCATGAACCAGGTGGCAAAGCAGCAGAGGATCATGACCACGACCGGCAGCGTCAGCTCGACCCACGAACCATCGGACATCTCACGCTCGTAAAACACCACACGCGTCGACAGCCATTCCGGCAGATCGTAGATCGACACGCCCTTGGTGAAGAACATCAACAGCCCGAAGAAGATGTTGAAGGTGGAAATGGTCGCAACGATGGAAATGATGTTGAGCCGCCAGACGAGGAAGGCGTTGACGAAACCGAGACTAAGGCCAACCGCGCCGGCGATGATGAAACCTTCCGCCCAGTTGCCGCCGCCGAGCGCATTGAGCGCCAGCACCGTCACATACTGAACGACGGAGGCCGCGACCGCGAAGGAGATGTCGATGCCGCCCGAGATCAGCACCACGAGCAGGCCGACCGCAAAGATGATGTTGACCGCCGAGACATTCAGCACATCGAAGGCGTTGGAGATGGTGAGGAACCGGTCGGTGGCGAAGGACAGCCCCGTGCAGAGCAGCACCATGACGACAAGCAGCGTGAATTCGGTCGTATGTCCGAGGATGAGCCTACGCATAGATGGCGGACTCCAGTTCGGTCAGCGACAGGCGTCGCGGATCATAGGTGGCGTGGAACCGGCCTTCGACCATGTGGATGACCCTGTCTGTATTGAAATAAACTTCCGGGGCTTCGTCGGAGATCACGATAATCGAGAGACCTTCTGCGGCGAGCTTGCGGACGATTTCGAAGATGCCGGCGCGGGCGCCGACATCGACCCCCACGGTCGGCGCATCGAGGATGAGGATTTTCGGTCCGATAGCCAGCCACTTGGCAATCGCCACACGCTGCTGGTTGCCGCCCGAAAGCGTGCGGATCGGATCTTCCGGCAGGCCGATCTTGACGCCGAGCGCCGAAATCCAGCGGGAAACGACATCCGCCTTTTTAGACGGTGAGATCAGGCCGCCGCTCAGCAGCCGGTCCAGCGAGGCCATGACGAGATTGTCGGCAATGGATTGCGGCTGGTTGAGACCAAGCGATAGCCGGTCTTCGGAAAGATAGGCGACACCCGCCCGGATCGCATCGCGGTTGGAATGAAAATCCACCTTCTTTCCATCGATGAGGATTTCACCCGATTGCGGCCGATGCATGCCGAACAGCGTCAGAGCCAGTTCCGTGCGGCCGGCTCCAAGCAGGCCGGTTATGCCGAGCGTTTCGCCCCGCCGCAGATCGAACGAAACATCCTCGAACTCGCCGGCCCGGCTCAGCCCGCGCACCGAGAGAACGACGGGCTTGTCATCGTGATCGGCGGCAATGACGGCGCTGTCGAAATTGCGGCCAGTCATCAGTTCGGTCACCCGTGACTGGGTCATGCCCTCAACGGGGAAAACGCCGACAAGCGACCCATCCCGCAGCACGGTTATGCGGTCTGAAATCTCAAGCACTTCCGCAAGGCGATGCGAGACGAAGACAACCGCGACACCGGAGGCCGACAGGTTGCGGACGATGTCGATCAGGTAATCGGTTTCCGACTGCGTGAGCGACGCGGTCGGTTCGTCCATGAAAACCAGCCGCGCTTCCCCGACCAGCGCGCGGGCAATCGCCACGATCTGACGCTGGGCGATAGGCAGTTCCTTGAGCGGCTTATCAAGATCGATCTCGACGCCGAGCCGGGCCAGCGCCTTTTCGGCAGCCTGTTCGATGGCGCGCTTGTCGACCAGCCCGTATTTTCCATTCACCGCGTACTGGAAGCCGATATTCTCAGCCACCGTCATTTCATCGAACAGCGCCAGATCCTGCCAGATCACCTGAATGCCAAGCGATTGCGCAAGCGTTGGGGTCATCGTGGCTATCGGCTTGCCGTCGAAATAGAGTTCGGCATCGCTTTGGGGCGTGTAAACGCCCGTTATGACCTTGATCAGCGTGCTCTTGCCACAGCCGTTTTCGCCGGCAAGGCAATGCACTTCACCCGGATTGACCTCGAAAGAAACACCCTTCAGCGCGCGGACGCCGCCGAAGGTGACTTTGACATTTTTGAGGGACAGGAGCGGTTCTGCGCTCATGATAATGTAAATCTCCTTCGCCGCGGCAGCATTGCAGACGTGGCGCTCGGCATGTTTTCCAGATGGGACGTCGCGCGAGTATTACACCTCGCGCGACGCCCTTGGCCTTGGGGAGGATCAGAGGCCCATGGAAACGAGCTTGTCGATGCTTTCCTTGTCGATCTTCAGAAGCTGGTCGACGACGATGGTGTTACCCTCGGGATTGATGGTGCCGAGACCTTCGATATTGTCGCCGGCCTTGGGTGTCTCACCCTTGGCGATACGGTCGGCGAGCGTGATGAAGACCTCACCGGCCTGTTTCGGGTTCCACATGAAGCCGCCCGTCAGCGCCCCTGATTTGATCAGCTTGGCGCCCTGCCCCGGCGAGAACGGGCCGATGACGAAGACCTTGCCATCCTTGCGCCGCTCTTCGACGGCGCGCCCGGCGCCGATCGGTCCCTGCGAACCGAAGGCGAGGAAACCACTCAGGTCAGCATTGGCGGACATCAGGTCAAGCGCCGTCGAACGGCTCTTGTCGAGGTCCTCCGCCACGCCGTAGCGATCGCCGACGAGCTTCATGTCGGGGTAATTCGCCTTGATGTAGGCGATGGCGGCATCGGCCCAGGCGTTATGAAGCGGAACCGTAAGCGAACCGACGAAGACAGCATAGGAACCCTTGCCGCCCATCTTTTCAGCCAGCAGCTTGCCATGCGCTTCGCCGAAACCCTTGGCGGATGCCAGTTCGAAATCCCAGTCAGCGCCGAGCTGCTTGGGCGATTCATGGGTGATGACCTTGATACCGGCGGCCTGGGCCTTTTTCAGCACCGGCTCCAGCACCTTTGCATCATTGGGCACAACGCCAATGAAATCGACCTTCTGGGCGATCAGGTCCTCGATGGCGCGGACCTGAAGGGCGGGGTCGGCGCTGGTCGGGCCGACCATGAAACCGTCGACGCCGAGCTTCTTGCTCTGCTCCTTGATACCGGCCTCCATGGCGTTGAACCACGGAATGCCGCCGATCTTGACGACGACGCCCACCTTCGGCCCTTCGGCGAAGGCGGCGGACGAAAGCAGCGCGAGCGACAGACCGACCGCTGCAGCAATAATTTTCTTCATGATGTTCCTCCTCAAAAAACAGGCAAACGAAACCCGCCGCAGCCATTTTTCATCTGGCGCGTTCAAAATTTCTCATCTCGCTTATTCGAGACTCTCCCTTGCCACTCCCACAGCAACCATCTTGCACAATCGATATTGCCAAGTTGCACAATCGATGGTGCAATAACCATAACATGAAGCGCCCTTCCGTCAAGGGGATGTGTGCTCTAATAATTGGAATCAGTTGGGGAGATCGCAGTGACGGGTATAAGTTCCAAGAAAGCCACCATCTATGACTTGTCGATATTGTCGGGTGCATCAGCCTCGACAGTGAGCGCCGTGTTGAACGGATCGTGGCGCAAACGGCGGATTTCGGAGGAGACTGCCGACAAGATTCTCTCGCTCGCCAAGGCGCATCGCTACACCACCAACCTGCAGGCCCGCGGTTTGCGGAGTTCGAAATCCGGTCTCGTCGGGCTTCTGGTGCCCATTTATGACAACCGGTTCTTTTCATCGATGGCGCAGACATTCGAAGGGCAGGCACGCAAACGCGGCCTGTCGCCCATGGTGGTCTCCGGGCGGCGCGATCCCGAGGAAGAACGCCGCACCGTGGAGACCCTGATCGCCTATTCGATCGATGCCCTCTTCATTGCGGGCGCGACCGATCCCGACGGCGTGCACCAGGTCTGCGCCCGCGCAGCACTGCCGCATGTCAATATCGACCTTCCCGGCAAATTTGTACCATCCGTCATTTCCGACAACAGGCACGGCGCGGAAATACTGACATCGGCGATCCTTGCCCATGCGGAAAAAGGCGGGCCTCTCGGTCCCGATGACGTCATCCTGTTCGGCGGTCATGACGACCACGCCAGCCGCGAGCGTATCGACGGCTTCCATGCCGCCAAGGCCGCTTATTTCGGGGCGGATGGCGGAGACGATATCGAGATCACCGGCTATTCACCGCATATGACGGAGCTGGCATTCGAACGTTTCTTCGAGCGCAGGGGCCGCCTGCCCCGCTGTTTCTTCGTCAATTCATCGATAAATTTCGAAGGCCTGCTGCGTTTCATGGGGCGTCATGATGGCGAGGCCTTCGGCGACATCGTCGTCGGCTGCTTCGACTACGACCCGTTCGCATCCTTCCTTCCCTTCCCGGTCTATATGATCAAACCCGATATCGCGCAGATGCTCGAAAAGGGTTTCGAACTGCTGGAAGAGAACCGGACCGAGCCGGAAGTCACCATCATCGAACCGAAGCTCATTCCCCCGCGAACCGCTCTCGAAGGCCCGCTCGACGACATATGGGACCCGGTTGCATTGCGTCGCATGGCGAAGTGACCGCGCGAATCCCGCTTGACCTCAGCTGCGCTTGAGGTCGTACCGATTGCATGGTGCTTCACCATTGCAACGGGACAACGATGATCGAAAAACTCATGAGGATGCTGGAAGACGGACGGGACAGTCCGCTCCTGCGCTTTTCAATCGCAAAGACGCTCAAGGCGGCTGGGCAGTTCGAAGATGCCGCGCTTCATCTCCAGGAGGCCATCCGGCAGGATCCCGACTATTCGGCGGTCTGGGCCGAACTCGGCGAATGTCGTGCACGGCTGGGAGATGACGACGGCGCCATTGCCGCATGGGTGGAAGGCATCGCGGTGGCCGTCAGACGTGGCGACATTCAGGCAAAGAGGCAGATGGAGGTCCGGCTGCGACGTTTGCGGTCACGCGCCCTGAAGGGCGTCAGTTGACGAGAGCCTCCACCCATATTGTCAAATCGGAGTCCCTCTCTGTCCTGACCCGGAGGGAGTTCCGGCCCGCCTCCGTGAGACGGGCCGGGCGTTTTTACGACTGCGGCTTATCGGATAGCCAGAACCGATAAAGCTCGGCGACATTGCCGCTGGTCATGAGCCGCATTGCCGCCTTCAACCGCGCTGCCGGCCAATCCCACCATTTCATCTCGAGCAGCATGGCGATGCTGTCGTCATCGAACCGCTTGCGGATCGTTTTTGCGGGATTGCCGCCGACGATGGCATAGGGCTCCACATTCTTCGTCACCAGCGCCCGCGTTCCGATCACCGCCCCATCGCCGACCGTGATGCCGGGCATGATGATCGCTTCCGAGCCTATCCAGACATCGTTGCCGATGACGGTATCGCCCGCCGGCAGATAACCGTTGCCGGCATTCTCGAATTCCGGCACCTCCGGCATGAAGAAGAACGGGAAGGTGCTGATCCACTCGTTGCGATGGCCCTGATTGCCGGCCATGATGAAGGCGGCGCCCGAACCGATCGAGCAGAAGCTTCCGATCACCAGCCTGTCCGCGCCTTCATCCGGCAGCAGATAACGGGCGCAATCCTCAAAACTGTGGCCGTGATAATAGCCGGAATAATAGCTGTATTTCCCGACCACGAGGTTCGGGCTCCTGACCTGCTTGTCAAGCGTGATGCCCCGGAACGGGCTTTCGAAGTAATTTTCCATTGGAGTAATCTCACTGCATATGTTCGCATTCGCTTGCCTTCAGACAAGCCGACGCCGAGCGCCAAGCCTGTCGGCTTTTCGCTCGATGCTCCTCGCGCGGCGGCGGGAGCTAGATGCAGGTGATACTCGATGCTTTTATCATTCAGTCTGGTTACCGCAAAAAGGGGCGAAGGCCAAGCCGAGACATACCGCCAGTCTCCAATGGTCTGGTCGGAGCACCGCCGGCCCATAAAAAACAGCGGGGATTTCTCCCCGCTGTCCGCGTTCATTCGGCATTTTCAGTGCATCGCCAGCGCGAAGCCTGTGGCCCACGCACTGCGATAATCACGACCTCAGTAATGGACCGACTGAGAATCGATCGGCGTTACCTTCGGCGGGGCGAACTTCGTCAGGTCGATCCCTTCGACGGCAGAGCGATATTCCTCGATGCTCGGCGTGCGGCCGAGGATGGCCGAGAGCACCACGACCGGGGTGGAGGCCAGAAGCGATTCACCCTTCTTTTCAGCCGTATCTTCCACCACGCGGCCCTGGAACAGGCGGGTGGAGGTTGCCAGAACCGTGTTGCCCTTTTCGGCCTTTTCCTGGTTGCCCATGCACAGGTTGCAGCCCGGACGTTCGAGATAGAGAATGTTCTCGTATTCCGTCCGGTTGGTGGTTTTCGGCTTCAGATCATCGAACTCGAAGCCCGAATATTTCTGCAGGATTTCCCAGTCGCCTTCCGCCTTCAGTTCATCGATGATGTTGTAGGTCGGCGCGGCGACGACGAGCGGCGCCTTGAACTCGACCTTGCCTTCGGACTTTTCGATGTTCTTCAGCATCTGGGCGACGATCTTCATATCGCCCTTGTGCACCATGCACGAACCGACGAAACCGAGATCGACCTTCTTGGTGCCGCCGTAATAGGAGACCGGGCGGATCGTATCGTGGGTGTAGCGTCGGGACACGTCGTTGTTGTTGACGTCAGGGTCGGCGATCATCGGCTCGTCGATCACGTCCAGATCCACGACGACTTCGGCGAAATATTTCGCATTGTCATCGGGCTTCAGCGCCGGCTTTTCGCCCGAGCGGATTTCGGCAATGCGCTGATCCGCCTTGGCAATCAGTCCCTTGAGCGTCTGGGCGGGGTTATCCATGCCCTTGTCGATCATGATCTGGATGCGCGACTTGGCGATTTCCAGCGACTCGATCAGCGTTTCGTCCTGCGAGATGCAGATCGACGCCTTGGCCTTCATTTCGGCCGTCCAGTCGGTGAAGGTGAAGGCCTGATCGGCGAGCAGCGTGCCGATATGCACTTCGATGATGCGGCCCTGGAAGACGTTGTCGCCGTGCTGCTTCAGCATCTGCGCCTGCGTGGCGTGTACCACGTCGCGGAAGTCCATATAGGGCTGCATCGTGCCCTTGAAGGTGACCTTGACCGACTGCGGGATCGGCATGGTCGCCTCGCCCGTTGCCAGCGCCAGTGCGACGGTACCGGAGTCAGCACCGAAGGCAACGCCCTTGGACATGCGGGTGTGGCTGTCGCCGCCGATGATGATCGCCCAGTCATCCACGGTGATGTCGTTCAGCACCTTGTGGATCACGTCCGTCATCGAGTGATAGGCGCCCTTCGGATCGCGCGCGGTGATGACGCCGAAATTGTTCATGAAGGACATGAGCTTCGGAATATTCGCCTGCGCCTTCTTGTCCCAGACGGAGGCCGTGTGGCAGCCCGACTGGTAGGCGCCATCCACCAGCGGCGAAATGACGGTGGCCGCCATCGCTTCCAGTTCCTGCGCGGTCATCAGGCCGGTCGTATCCTGCGAGCCGACGATGTTGACCTTGACGCGAACGTCCGAGCCGGCATGCAGCACCTTGCCGGGGGTGACGCCGACGGCGTTGCGGTTAAAAATCTTCTCGACGGCGGTGAGACCCTGGCCTTCGATGGAGATTTCCTTGTTGGGCGCGAAGACCGGAGTGGTCTCGACACCGAGCGTTTCAGCCGCGAATGTCTGGAGCTTCTTGCCGAAGACGATAGCGTAAGAGCTGCCGGCCTTCATGAACTCCATCTTCTGGGGCGTGAAGGAAGAGGCGATATCCACCAGTTCCGTGCCGGCCTCGTCGCGGAGCTTGCGGTTCCTGGCGTCAATTTTGAGGACAGTGCCGGTCTCGACCGAATATTTCTGCTCGAGGATCGGGTTGCCATCGTTGTTGAGGATCGGCTTGCCGTCTTCGCCGAGCTTCTTCACCCAGTTCTTCAGGTTGATGCCGATGCCGCCCGTCACATCGACGGTGGTGGCGAAAATCGGCGAGATGCCGTTGGTGCCGGCGACGATGGGCGCGTAATTGACGAAGGGCACATAGGGGCTGGCCTGCCTGCCGGTCCACAGTGCTACGTTGTTGACGCCCGACATGCGCGACGAGCCGACGCCCATCGTGCCCTTTTCGGCGATCATCATCACCCGCTTGTCCGGATGCTGCTTCTGCAGCGCGACGATTTCCGCCTGCGCTTCCGGGGAGATCATACACTGGCCGTGCAGCTGGCGGTCCGATCGCGAATGCGCCTGATTGCCGGGAGACAGGAGGTCAGTGGAAATATCGCCTTCGGCGGCGATGAAGGTGACGATCTTGATCTCGTCTTCGACATCGGGAAGCTTGGTGAAGAATTCGGCCTTGGCGTAGCTTTCCAGCACGGACTTGGCGATGGCGTTGCCGGCCTTGTAGGCGTCGCGCAGGCGGAACATGTCGGCATCGTAAAGGAACACCTGCGTCTTCAGCACTTCGCCGGCCTCAGTGGCAATCGCAGCGTCGTTGCCGAGCGCGATATCGAGCAGCACCTTGATCGACGGGCCGCCCTTCATGTGCGACAGCAGCTCCAGCGCGAAGGAAGGCGTGATCTCCGGCACGACGACTTCGCCGAGGATGATCTGCTTCAGGAAGGTCGCCTTGACGCCGGCGGCGCTCGTGGTGCCCGGCAGGGTGTTGTAGATGAAGAATTTCAGGGCATCAGCGCGGTGCTCGCTGCCCGCATCCTTGATGAGTTCGATAATCTCGGCCGTCAGTGCACCGTCATCGATCGGCTTGGGCGCGAGACCCTGTGGTTCTCTGCTTTTGATTTCAGCCAGGTAATCCAAGTAAAGGTTCATCGCAATCCCAACGTCATGATGTCTATGGGGCCGAACACAGCGTCACCGAACGGTACTGTTGATCGGCCCGGGTTTCTATCGATTTCGAGTACGCCAACCGGGGCCGGCTGACAAGATGTCGCATTTCAGTAAAAAACTCGTAGACGGGATTTAGCGTCGATCCTGTGCTTTGCAACCACGCCGTAACACTTTTGATTGTGACGCCCACTGCATTTCAGCCAGTGGTTTTTCAGGCATCCCCCATTAAGGATTTATTAACCAAATCGGTACGAGTATTAGATTATTCTAATTACCCGTTATTGGCGTAATTCCATGTTGCGCACCGAAAAAACAGCAGCGCAGCAGCTTGGGGAGGCAGCATGAAGTTTGCAGCATCAGGCTATTTGTTATCATTTGCGGCGCTGGTTCTCACACCGGCATCGGGCGTCGCGCAGGTCGCCACGACGAATTTCAACGTCCAGATCACCATTCAGGCGGCTTGCCAGATCAATTCCGCCGGCAACCTCAATTTCGGCACCAACGGTGTGATCGGCAGCAATATCGATGCGACCAGCGATATTGTCGTGCAATGCACGGCAAGCACTCCCTTCAGCCTGGGTCTCAGCGCCGGCGCTGGCTCTGGAGCAACGGTCGCCAACCGTCTGATGACGTCGCCTGCGGGCGCGACCATTTCCTACTCGCTTTATACGACTGCGGCACATAGCACGGTGTGGGGGAACACCGTGGGAACGGACCGGCAAACGGGAACCGGAACCGGCGCGCCGCAGACATTCACTGTCTATGGGCGCGTAGCTGCCCAGACGACACCCGCGGTCGGCGTCTATACCGATACGGTGACGGCCACGCTCAACTACTGATCGCCACAGGGAGGATCGCGCATGCGTGTTTTTACCTTAGCGGCTGCGTTTTTTGCCGGTTTGAGTGTTTCACCTTCACAGTCTGCATCGCTACGGGTCGCACCCGTGCTTCTGGATCTTAAAGCGCCCACGGCGGCCTCCAGCCTCCGCATCTGGAACGATGCGAAAACCCCGATCAACGTTCAGGTCAGGATATTCCGCTGGACCCAGCAGAATGGTCAGGACGTCTATACGGCGGCGCAGGACGTCGTCGCCAGCCCGCCGATGACGCAGCTGAAGGGAGGCGCGGAAAACCTTATCCGCATCGTCCGGCTTTCCAAGGCGCCGCTGCGGGCTGAGGAGAGTTACCGCGTCATTGTCGATGAGTTGCCGCCGGCGGGAAGACCGCAATCCGGCACGGTCAATCTGGTGGTGCGCCACTCCATACCCGTTTTCTTCTCACCCGCCTCCACAGGCGATGCGGAACCGGCCTGGAAGGTAACGCCGCAGGGCAATGGCTACCGGGTCTCGGTGTCCAATACGGGCGCAAAACGGATAAGGATCGCCAACCTGATGCTTTCCGGTAGCAACGGACAGGCGCTTGCCCGGCAGCAGGGGCTGGTGGGATATGTACTTGGCGGTTCCGCCGCAAGCTTTGTGGTTCCGGCAACGGGCGGCAAAAAAGGCGGCGGCACGCTGAAGATTTCGGCAGACAGCGAAGGCGGCCCCGTCAATGCGACGGCGCGCGTCTCGGGCGGCTGATCTCGCCGTTTTGACGATTGCCGCTCTGACGGTCATTTCATCGGGCAATTTCTCCGTGGCGCAGGATATTCCCCCTGCGGCGCAACCGGCCTCTTTTGCCGCAAAAGAAGCGGGACAATTGCAGCTCGAAGTCTACATCAACGATGTTTCGACAGAACTGATCGCCACATTTCGTCAAAACGACGCCGGATCGTTTCTCATCGAGCCGGAACAGCTCACCAATATCGGGATTTCCCCGGTTGAGAGCGCTGCCGGCGATGATGGCTGGATCGATATTTCCCGGCTGCCGGATGTGGTGGCGCGTTACGATGAAGGCACCCAGTCCATGCATTTCACCCTGCCGATGGCGGCGCGGGCAAACAGGGTGATCGACGCCTCCGGCAAGATTGCGCAGAAGCAAGACGAAGAGACCCGGGAAAAGGCCACGAGCGATTTTGGAGGTCTGGTGAATTACACGATCTATGGTTCCTCCGGCGGCAACAAATGGTCGGATATCGCCGATTTCAACGGTGTTTCGGCCCTTTTGGAAAGCAGGGCCTTCGGTCCGCTCGGCGTGCTCTCCTCATCGCAGGTTCTGAGCACATCGCGCCTGTCGGAGTTCGATACCCAGCGCCTCGATACCACCTGGAGCTATTCGGACGAGGACACACTGACGAGCTATCGGGCCGGCGATCTCATCACCAGCGGGCTGAGCTGGACACGCCCGACACGGCTGGGCGGCCTGCAGATCCGCCGCAATTTCGACCTGCGGCCGGATATCGTCACCATGCCGATGCCGGAATTTGCCGGTTCCGCAGCCGTGCCCTCCACCGTCGACGTCTATGTCAACAATGTCCGCCGCCTGTCGCAGGATGTTCCCGAAGGGCCGTTCTCGATCACCAATCTCCCTGTCATCAGCGGCGCGGGCAATGCGCGGCTGGTGGTGCGGGATGCGCTGGGGCGCGAAACCGTGTCCGAAACGCCCTTTTATGCTTCACCGGATCTGCTGGCGCAGGGCCTCATCGATTTTTCGGCCGAGCTCGGCTTTGCCCGGCGCAACTACGGAACCTCGTCTTTCGATTACGATGACAAACCGCTGGGGTCTGCGACGCTGCGTTATGGTGTGTCGGACAGCCTGACGCTGGAAGGCCATGCGGAAGGCGGCGAGAATTTCTACAATATCGGCTTTGGCGGCGTCTTCACCCTTGGAGCGGAGGGATTGGCGGCGGTTTCCGGCGCATCGAGCCGCTTTGGCGCGGAAAGCGGTTATCAGCTCTCCGCAAGCGTCGAAGCGGAATTGCTGGGGGTAAAATTTCACGCACGGTCGCAGAGGACATTCGGCGATTATCACGATATGGCCTCCGTCTCCGCCGACCTGTCCGATATCCGCACGGTATCCGGATTGCTGAGCGCGCGGCCGCCGCGTGCCCTCGACCAGATTTCCGTTTCCACCCAGCTCGGTTTCGATGAGACCAGCCTCAATTTCTCCTATACCGAACTCGAAACCTTCGATGAAAGACGATCCCGGCTGCTCGGCCTTTCCGCCACGCGGCCGTTCGGCGAGAACGGCAATATCTTCATCACCGCCTATAAGGACCTTGAGGACAACAAATCCTACGGCATCTTCGCGGGCCTCTCCTGGTCGTTCGGCGGCGGCGTCTCCGGCTCGGCCGGCATGTCGTCGGATGCGGATGGATATTCGCTGACGGCCGAGGTCGGAAAATCCGAAGAGCAGGCCGAGGGAAGTTATGGCTGGCGCCTGCGCGGCTCGACCGGCGGCAATGATATCGCCTCCGTTTCCGGCAGTTACCGCGGCAGCGCCGCGCGCGTTTCGGCCGGCGTCGACCAATTCAACCGCACGACACACGCCTATGCGCAGATCGAGGGATCGATCGCGCTCGCCGGCGGCGATGTCTTTGTCGGCAACCGGATCGATGACGCTTTCGCCGTGGTGGATGCGGGCGCGCCCGGCGTCGATATCCTTTTGGAAAACCGCCCCATCGGCCAGACCAACCGCCGCGGCAAGATATTGCTTCCGAACCTTCGTTCCTATGACGTCAACAACATCACGCTCGACCCGAGCAATCTTCCGGTCGACGCCCGCATCGACCGGACGAAACAGACCGTCAGGCCGACGCAACAGGCCGGCGCGGTGGTCAATTTCAAGGTTGAAACCGAGGGTCAGGTTGCGCTGGTGACGCTGAAAGACGAGAGCGGCCAATTCATCGAAACCGGATCGACCGGCAAAATCGACGGCAAGCGCGATTTCATCGTCGGTTATGACGGACAGGCCTATCTCGACAATATCAGCGAAACCCATCGCCTCCGCATCATGCAGCCGACGAAGGGCGAATGCGAAGCACAGATCACCCTACCCTCTGCCGGCAATTCACGCGCAACTTTCGAAACCACATGCAGGAGCATCCAATGAAGGTCCTGATCCGCACCGCCCTAGCCATCGCCGCTTTCCTCCCGGCTTCACCGGCACTGGCGCAAAGCTGCACCTTCAGCATGTCGGACATGAATTTCGGTTTCGTCAATCTGGCAAGCGGCAGCGCCGTGGACACGACGGCGACATTGTCAGTCACCTGCTCCAACCCCTTGTCGCTGGCGCTTTCCATCCGCATCTGCCCCAATATCAATGCCGGAAGCGGCGGGCAGTCGGGCGGCATCCGTCGCATGCTTCAGGGCAGCAACATCCTCAATTACCAGCTCTACCAGAACTCGGCGCGGACAACCTCATGGGGATCGGTCACGCAGCCCGCACTCGGCTCGCCTCCGCCAATCGACATGGCGCTGCCGCTCCTGATCAACACCACGAGCCGCACGGTCTATGGCCGGATCAACGCCGGTCAGGCCTCGGCAGCGCGCGGCCTTTACCTCTCCAGCTTCGCCGGCGCGGAAACGAGCTTCACCTATACGAGCTTTACCCTACTCGCACCGAGCTGCTCTTCCGTGACCCAGAACCCCACGCAGGTGCCGTTCAACGTATCGGCCGCAGTGGCGCCCACATGCATCATCTCGGCCCAGAACATCGATTTCGGCAGTCACGGCGTGTTGAACACGGCAGTTAATGCGACCGGAGCGATCAATCTGACCTGCACCACCAATCTGAACTACAGTGTGGCGCTCAATGGCGGACTGAGCAACAGCCCGCCCGCCGCGCGCCAGATGGTGCAGGCGGGCGCATCGATAACCTATGGTCTCTACCGCGACGTGAACCGCACGAATGTCTGGGGAAGTGCGGCGGGCGAGATAGCCACCGGCACCGGAACTGGCAGCCTGCAGACATTGACCGTCTATGGCCGCGTCCCGGCGCAGAACACGCCAGCGCCGGGAAACTACTCCGATACGGTCGTCGTGACGGTGAACTACTGAGCGCCCGAACGCATCTCTGACTTCCCAAGTTCCAGCCGCCTTCCGATGCCAATGGCGGCGAGGAACGCCTCATCGTGGCTGACGATCAGCAAGGCGCCGTCATAGGCCTGAAGGCCAGCCTCCACGGCCGCGATGGAATCGATATCCAGATGGTTGGTCGGCTCGTCGAGGATCAGCAATTGCGGAGGCTGCGGGCCTCCCAGAACACAGGCGAGACCGGCCCTGAGCATCTGCCCGCCCGAGAGCGTTGCAACGATCTGCAAGGCGGCATCGGCACGAAACATGAAGCGCGCAAGCGCGGAGCGGCAGGCATTCTCCCCGGCCTTAGGGTTGAGCCTAAGGAAGTTGTCGCGGATGGACAGGCTCGCATCGAGCAGGCTGACCTGCTGATCGAGAAACACGGACTTCACCCCGACATGCACCGCCCCTTCGAATGGCGGCAATTCCCCCGTGATCACCGAAAGCAGCGTCGTTTTTCCCGATCCGTTCGGACCGGTGACGGCAACGCGTTGCGGCCCGGTGATCTCGAAGGACAGATCGCGAAGCACGGGGTGTTCGGCCCGATACCCCGCAGTCAGATTTTGCAGGCTGAGCACGGTTTTTGTCGCGTGCAGCCCGCTGGGCGGCAATGTGACACTGACGCCCTGCAGGATTTCGATCCGCTCACGCGCCGTCTTCAGGTCTTCGGTCGCCTCGGCTGTCAGGCGGCTGGCCAGATTGGCGTTGTCGCCGCTCGTCTTTTTGGCACGCCTCTTCATCGCACCGACAAGGATACGGGGCATGTCTCCCCTCGCCGCTTTTGCAGCACCCCTGCTATCGCGGCGGGCCTTGCGCTCAAGAGCCTCCTGCGACCGGCGCTTGACATCCGACAGACGTTTTTCCGCATTCGCGAAGTCCTGTTCGGCGGCGGCCAGTTCCAGCGCTTTTTGTGCGCGGTAGTGGCTCCAGTTGCCGCCGTAACGGGTGGCACCGAGCGTGGTCATTTCCACAATCGCATGGAGGGTTTCGAGAAGCTCCCGATCATGGCTGACGACGATCGCTCCGCCGCGCCAGCCCGCCAGAAAATCGGCAACGAAAATGCGTCCGTCCCGGTCGAGATTGTTGGTCGGTTCGTCGAGGATCAGGAAATCCGGCGCGGCATGGATTTGAGCCGCAAGTGCGGCCCGCGTACGCTGTCCGCCGGATAGCGCCGAAAGCGGTGTGGAGGGCAAGGCGTCCAGCCCGACCTGCGCGAGCGCCCCGGCAATTTTCTCCTCCAGCATCCAGTCGATGTCTTCAAGCTCTTCCAGAGTGGCCGTTCCCGCCTGCGCACGGGCAAGCACCTCCAGCGCGCCGCGTGCTTCGAACAGATCGGCGACGGTCTCGTCGGACACGACTTGCACGCTCTGGCGCAGAAGATTGACGCTGCCCGAGACGGACACCGTGCCCGCGGACGGCGACAACTCGCCGGCGATCAGTTTCAGAAGCGTCGTCTTGCCGACGCCGTTGCGCCCAACAAGGCCGGTGCGTTCGGATCCGAAGCGAAGATTGATGTCGGAAAAGAGCGGATGACCGTCAGGTATCGACCACGAGAGGTCCGAGAGAGTAATGGAATGCGGCATGGATATGGGTTCCCCTGATGACAAGGCGTTGCGGCTTTGTGATCGGGTGGAAATCCATGGTTCACCGTCCTGTTGGTGTTGCGCAGAACACCCCCTTACGCGAAAAAAGCGGCGTGTTCGTGGCGCGGGGTCAATGTTCGGGAAGGGAACGCCGGGAGGATACCCCCGGCGTTTCGTTTTTTCAGGCCACCAGGCCCTTGGTCAGCTCCAGCGCCTGCCGTTCGAACAGCCGGCGGTAGATGCCGTCATTGAGGCGGATCAGCGCCTGATGGTCACCCTCTTCGACAATCCTGCCCCTGTCGAAGACCAGCAGCCGGTCCAGCGCCCGGACCGTGGAGAGCCGATGCGCGATGACGAGCGTGGTGCGACCGACCATCAGCCGCTCCATCGCCTGCTGGATCTGCACTTCGCTTTCGCTGTCAAGGCTGGAAGTGGCCTCGTCCAGTATCAGCACCGGCGCATCCGCGAGGAAAGCACGGGCGATGGCGACACGCTGACGCTCACCGCCGGACAGCTTGACACCGCGTTCACCCACCATCGTCTCATAACCTTTCGGAAGGGACATGATGAAATCGTGGGCGCTGGCCTGTTTCGCCGCCTGCTCGATCTCACGCCGCGTGGCGTCCGGCCGGCCATAGGCGATGTTTTCCGCCAGCGTGCGGTGGAACAGGATGGGCTCCTGCTGCACGATGGCGATCTGGCCGCGCAGGCTCGATTGCGTCACCCCGGCGATATTCTGGCCGTCGATGCGGATTGCACCCGACTTGATGTCGTAAAGCCGCTGGATGAGCTTGACGAAGGTTGTCTTTCCCGAACCGGAATGGCCGACCAGACCCACCCGTTCACCCGCCTTGATGGTGACCGAAAAGTCATCGTAAAGCGGCGTGGGATGCGCGCCATACTGAAAGGTGACGTGATCGAAGACGATCTCGCCCTTTCCAATTCTGATCGGCCCTGCATCCGGCCTGTCCTCGATGCCGAGCGGCATCTTGTCCAGCAGCACCAGCTCTTCCATGTCGTTGACGGCGCGTTGCAGGTTGCGGATATCCTGCCCCACATCGCGCAGATAACCCTGCAGCACGAAGAACATCGCCAGCACGAAGGTAATGTCGCCAGGCGTTGCCAACCCCTTTTGCCACATGATGAGGCCCGTGCCCAGAATGCCGGCCTGCATGGAGACCATCATGAAGCTCTGGATCGTGCCGTTCAGCGTGCCACGCTTCCATGTCCTGCGCGTGCGGTTATCCCACTTCACCAGCACATGGCCCAGCCGCGTTTCTTCGCGGGTCTCGGCACCGAAGGCCTTGACCACCGAATTGCAGCTGATGGCATCCGCCAGCGCGCCGCCAAGTCTGGTATCCCAGGCATTGGCAAGCCTTGCCGCCGGCGACACATACCCCATGGAAAGGCCGACCGTGACGCCGATATAGATCAGCGATCCGAGACCGACGATCAGGCCCATGACCGGCCAATAGCTGCCGAGCACGATGGTGGCGCCCACCAGCATGACGATGGACGGCAAAAGCGCGACGAGCAGCAGGTCATTGAGCGAATCCAGCGCCCACATGCCGCGCGTGATCTTGCGGACCGTGGAGCCGGCGAAGCTGTTGGCATGCCAGTCGGTGGAGAAGCGCTGCACCTTATGGAAGCCGTTATTGGCGACATCCGCCATGATTTTCAGCGTCAGCCGGATGATGCCGTTGAAGATGAACCAGCGCAACACCACGCTCACCAGCCCCAGCGCCACCACGATGACGAAGGCGCGCAGCGCCTTATCCGCCCCGTTGCCAACCCCATCGCCACTGGCAATGGCATCGACGATCTGGCCGGAAAAGACCGGCACCATCACTTCGGCCAGCGTGCTGGCGATCACCAGAACGATGATGAAACCCACCAGCGCCGGCCGATGACGCCAATGGTTGAAAACAAAGCCGAGCACATGTCGATAGGCATCGGCGCGGAAATCGAGCTTCTTGCGAGTCATTTTTACCAGCCCAGCGCCCTGTAATCGGCGACCGGTCCTCAAAACGGAAGTTGGATGGCACAGCCCGGGCGGGAGACGAAGTGATCCCGTCAGATCAATCGGGCTATGGGGAAAGTAAAACCGCATGTCGGGCGCGCTCAAGGCGGGCCGCGAATGGATATGACCTAGTGTCGGGTCATTCCCTGCGGGAGGGTTTCGAAGAATGCTGGTGTCATGCAACGCCTCCCTTTGTTCGATCTGACGCGGTAGCGAGATTTGTAACTCAGCGGTTAAAGCTTGCCAAGCGGGTTTTTGCAACCGTCTGGTGAGTGATGCGGAAAGGCCACACCGGCTGGGTGCGTCACTATAAATCGTGGCCGATGCGACAATGGCATCGGCCACGGCTTTGTCAGGCCTTTATTTCCGTCCGCAACCGGCAGGATGTGCGGCGGAAAATGGGGATGGTATCTGCCGTTACCGGTCAGTCCATCTGCACATTCGCGTCCTTGACCACCGGTCCCCACTTGGCGATTTCCGCCGCAACGTGGGTTTTCAGCTCGTCCGGCGAAGAGGCGACGATCTTGGCGCTGAATTCCGCCATGCGTGCGGCAACTCCCGGATCGGCAAGCGCCTTCTTGGCCGCGGCATTCAGCTTGTCGACCACCTCGGCCGGCGTGCCGGCCGGAGCGAAGAGCGCATTCCAGGTATAGGTCTCATAACCCGGCACCGTCTCGGCGATTGTCGGCAGATCCGGGAAGGACGAGGCGCGCTCCTTGGTCGTGACGCCGAGCGCCCGCAACGTGCCGGATTTGATATGTCCGGACGAAGACGGCAGATTGTCGAACATGATGGAAATCTGATTGCCGAGCAGATCGTTGAGCGCCGGGCCTGCGCCCTTGTAGGGAACATGCTGCATGCTGACGCCGGCCATGCTCTTGAACAGCTCGCCGGAAAGATGCAGCGGCGTGCCATTGCCGGAAGAGGCATAGGCATGTTTGTCCGGCTCGGCCTTCAAGAGAGCGATCAGTTCCGCCACGCTGTTGACGTTGAGCTTCGGATTGACGACCAGCACATTCGGGACCACCACGAGCAGCGAAACCGGCGTGAAATCCTTTTCCGGATCGTAAGGCTTGGTCTTGAGAATGAGCGGGTTGAGGGCGTGGGTGGCAACCGTGCCCATCAGGATCGTGTAGCCATCGGGATCGGCGCGGGCCACTCGGTCAGCGCCGAGATTGCCACCGGCCCCGGCGACATTTTCAACGACGATCTGCTGGCCGAGCTCATCACCCATCTTCTGTGCGATAACGCGCGCGACCACATCGGTGGAGCCGCCCGCCGCGAAAGGAACGACCAGAGTGATCGTTCGATCGGGGAAGCCCTGCGCGACCGCAGCCGTTCCCAGCATGCCGAAAGAAACCGCCGCAGCGGCAAGTTTCAGCACCATGCGCCGTTTTGAAGACCGGTAAATCATGAACCCTCCTGTAACATGGCCTCCTCGCCATGGGCGCATAGTAGCTAAAATGCACCTCAGGGCAACCCGCAGGCGGCCGGCCGCTCCCGGCAGGTTTCGGGAGAAAGAGGATCGTTATGATTTCAGGCGCTCTTCGACGACCCGCCAATTGACCAGCCTGTCGAGCACGGCGCGAATATGTTCGGCCTTGCGATTTTCATAATCGACGTAATAGGCATGCTCTCACACCCTCCCCAAGGGCGGATGGACCTCACCGGCCCATATGAGAAAGGCCCTCCCGACGCGGAGAGGGCCTTGCCCGATCAGTATCGATAATAATCGCGACGGTCGCGGTAGTCGCGATAATCTCTGCGGTCGCGCCACTCACGCCATTCCCGTCTGGCCTGACGCTCGCGCCATTCACGGCGAGCTTCCCAGCGGTCGCGCCGGTCCCAGCCGCGCTCATAACGCGGTCCGTTCGGACGGCAATAGCCGCGCGGGGTCAAATGGAAGCCGCGTCCGCAGGCATAATCCACCTTTTGAATGTGGGATGCCGAAGGTGCGGACGGTTGACCGACAGGCATGGCGTTGGCGCCGGTGCCGAACAGGGCGCCGAGAATTAGTCCGGCGGTTAGAATCATCTTGCGCATCTTATCTCCCTCCTTGTGGGATGAGGGGATTTAGCGCCCCGCCGGGTGAACTGCGGCTGAATGAATCGTGATCTTTTCGTGGCACGGACGCCCGCACGCGATTTCCGGCCAGCTCTTTCTTTACCGAAGTTTTGCGGAGGATTTTCCGGTCAGCTGGCCAGGGCCAGAACAAATGCGATGACGATCAGCAAAGGCCCCATCCACCTGAAGTGACGAACAACCGGCGGCTGATTGACCGTATTTTTTGACAGCGGCAGATAACCGAAGCCGACACATGTCATCCACAGGCCGGCACAAAACATGATGAATTCGTCGATATAGGCTGCGATCATCGCTCCCCTCCCTCCAATGCTAGTGCGATCACTCTACCTGCCCGGCAACGCCTTTAGTAGGGCCTGCTTTCGAACGGCCACCCGGACAGGGCGTGCCGGCAATGCCTGTCGGCAGCAACCGTCACGAAAGCGTTATGGAAAGACATTAGAACCGCCGCCGGTCCGTTCAAAAAATGCACGGCTGTGCAACGACCGGCCAGAGCCTTCCCCATCTTTCCGGGGGCAGCGCTCAGCAGTTCCACTCGCGCCGAAAACATCGGAGACATAGATGAAACGCCGCACCTTTATGATGTCCGCCGCAGGCGCCGCCGCCGGTCTCGCCCTTGCACCGCGCATGAGCTTCGCCGCTCCGGGCACGATCGACTGGTACACCAGTTCGGATACGAATATCCTCGATTTCTGGTCCAATACGATCAAGCCCGCCTTTGAAGCCGCCAATCCCGGCCTGAAGCTCAACCTCGTCGATGCCGGCGACAGCGCCGGCATCACCGCCATCGGCGAGCGCGCCATCGCCGCAAAGCAGACCGGCACCGATCCGCAGGCCGATTATTTCGAAACGGCCGATCCGCTGCTGCCCACCGGCGGTATCGATGCCGGCATCTATGTGAACATGGCGAAAGCCGGCCTCTCCAACTATTCGCGCGTCAACCCGCTTGCCATCCGCAGCGAATACAGCCTGCCCTATCGCGGCAGCCAGGTTCTGCTCGCCTATGACACAAGCAAGCTCAAGCCGGCGGATGCACCGAAGACCTGGGATGAGCTCGTCAAGTGGATCAAGGCCAATCCGGGCCAGTTCGTCTATAACCGTCCCGACAAGGGCGGCTCCGGCGGTAACTTCGTCCGCCGCGCCATCCATCAGGCCAACGGCCTCGACCCCAAGGCCTTCACGGTCGACAATTACACCCAGGAAGCCGGCGATAAGGCTCTCGGCAAGGCATGGGCGCTGCTCAAGGACATCGCCCCGTCGCTCTATGACAAGGGCGCATATTCCTCCGGCAACACGCAGTCGCTGCAACTGCTTTCGCAGGGCGTCGTCACCATGACCCCTGTCTGGTCCGATCAGGTGCTGAAGGCCATCGATCAGGGCGTTCTGCCGCAAGAAACCGGCCTCGTCCAGCTTCAGGATCTGGCGCTTTGCGGTGATTTCTCGCGCGCCGTGGTGCTTGCTAACGGCGTCAATCGCGACGCCGCCCTGAAGCTCGCCAACTTCGTGCTGTCGGAAGAAATTCAGGGCGCGATCCTCACCGAACTCGGCGGTTTCCCCGGCGTTTCCTGGGACTATGTGCCGGCAGAACTGCGCAAGCGTTTCGCCGACATCATCCCGCAGACCATTCCGACCTTCCCGGCCGGCAAATGGGAAACCGCCATCAATGATGGCTGGTATCGCAACGTCGCTCCCAACGTCGATCGCAAGTCGTGACCGAGGTTGCGGAAGGAGCGGTTCGCCCGCTCATCGACAATACGGCAGGCAGGAGGCCAGTCGGCCTCCTGCTCGTCGCCATCCCCGTCTTCCTGATGATCTGGCTCATCATCTGGCCTGCCATCAACGCCATCGGCCGCACCGTCTGGCGCACCGGAGCGAACGGCGAGACGGGTTTCGATCTTTCGAGCTACGGCTTCTTCTTCTCGGACCGCTACAGCCTCGACAATCTTGCCGTGACGTTGTGGACAACAATGGTCTGCGCGATACTCCTGCTGGCGATCTGCCTGCCGATCGCGCTCTACCTGCGCTTTTCGCAAGGCCGCCTTTCGGCTTATGTGCAGGCGCTCGCCATCTTCCCGATGTTCGTGCCCTCCATCATCCTCGCCTTCGCCTTCATCCGCGTTCTCGGGCCCAACGGCATGGTGGACATATTGCTCAATGCGGTCGATCTGCCGAAAATCCGCACCCCCTATCTCACCCCGTGGGGACCGGTCATCGGTCTTGTCTGGGACAATATTCCGCTGACCGTTCTCATCCTGCTCGCGGGCCTCGGCAGCGTCGCCAACCAGTCGGTGGAGGCGGCACGGGATGTGGGCGCAAACGCGCTTCAGGTCTTCTGGCACATCATCCTGCCGCGCATTTCCAATTCCATCCTCGTGGCGCTTTCCTTTTCGGTGCTCGGCATTTTTTCCTCCTTCACCCTGCCCTATCTTCTCGGACCTGCCTCTCCCGAAATGCTCGGCCCCTTCATGCAGCGCACGCTGCGCGAAGTGCAGGATCCCATCGGCGCCATGACCCAGGCCGTCATCGCTTTCGGTTTCTGCATCGCATTCGGCCTGTTCTACGTGCGTTCGGTCGCACGCAACCAGGGGAAATGACATGACGACCCTCACGCCGGCGCGAGAGCGCATGGACTGGCCCGGCATATTTTTCGCCACCCTTCTCACCGTCGCCATCGTCGGGCCGCTGCTTGTGGTGGGCACCTGGGCATTCACCGAGGTCTGGCGTTTTCCCAACGTCATTCCCCAGCAGTTCGGTTTCCGCTTCTGGGGGCAGACGCTGGGACGCGCCGATGTGTGGAACGCACTGATGCTGAGCCTGCGGCTGACAACGGTGGTAACGCTGCTTTCAGCGGTGATCTGCCTTCCCGCCGCCTATGCCTTTGCGCGCATGAGCTTTCCCGGCCGCAACCTGCTGTTCTTCTCCTTCCTTGCCGGCCACGCCTTCCCGAAATTCGGGCTTCTGGTGGCAATCGCCGCCATTTTCCTGCAGCTCAACCTCATCGGCACCTTCTGGGGCGTCGTTCTCATCCAGCTCGTCGGCACGCTGATGTTCATGATCTGGATTCCCGTGGCGGCATTTCAGGCCGTCGACCGGCGCATGGAAGAGGCGGCCCGCGATGTCGGCGCCAGTCCACTCAGGGTCTTCTGGTCGATTACGCTGCCGCAGGCGGGACCGACCATCGCCGCCGCCGTGCTGCTGAGCTTCGTCGGCACTTTTTACGAGACGGAAGGCGCATGGCTGATCGGCGCGCCCGGCATCCGCACGATGCCCGTGCTGATGATCAGCTACATCAACAACCAGATGGTCATCCAGTATGGCGCGGTCCTGTCCGTCCTGCTCTGGGTGCCGTCCTTCATTGCCCTCATGTTCGCCCGCCGCGTCATCGGTGGCGGCGCATTCGCCCGCGGTTTCGGCGGTTAGGAAATCATCATGTCCGTACTTCACATCCGCCAGGTCACGAAAACCTATTCCGGCGGGACCAAGGTAGTCGACAGCTTCTCGCTCGATGTCGCCGATGGCGAACTCGTCTGCCTTCTCGGCCCCTCCGGTTCGGGCAAGTCGACGCTGCTGCGCATGGTCGGCGGCTTCGAGCAACCGACGGGCGGGCAGATCACCATCGATGGCGAAGATGTCACCCACCTGCCGCCGGAGCGGCGGCCGACAGGCATGGTGTTTCAGAGCCACGCGCTCTGGAGCCATATGAACGTCTTCAAAAACCTCGCTTTCGGCCTCAAGCTGCGCCGCATGCCGGCTGCCGTGATCAGAGAAAAAGTGGAGGCCGTGCTCGAGCTCGTCGGGCTTTCCGGTTATGGCGAGCGCGCCACCAGCCAGCTTTCCGGCGGCCAGCAGCAGCGCGTAGCGCTCGCCCGCTCGCTGGTTCTCGAACCGAAAATACTCCTGCTTGACGAGCCCTTCGCCAGTCTCGACCAGCATCTGCGCGAGCGGCTGCGTGAAGAGGTGCGCGATATTCAGCAGCGTCTCGGCATCACCACCCTGTTCGTCACCCACGGTCAGGATGAGGCCCTTTCCATGGCCGACCGCATCGTCGTGATGGCGAATGGCAAGACCGAACAGATCGACCGGCCGAACGTCATCTACCGCGAACCGCAGACCCCGTTCGTCGCCGGCTTCATCGGCACCATGAACCTGATAGAGGGCGCGGTTTCAGACGGAATCTTCATGCGGGCTGATTTCAACCTGCCGCTTCCGGTCTCCGACGGACCGGCCATTCTCGCCGTTCGCCCGGAAGCCATCGATCTGACGATTTCCGAAACGCCGGAAGCAAATGTGCACCGGGTGACGGACTATGGCACCCACGGCCTTGTCGACCTTGATCTTGCCGATGGTACAAGGATCAAATCCATGGTCGCCCACCCGGATATGTTCCAGACGGGACAGGGCGTACAGATTTCGCCCCGTGCCGTCACCGCCTATCGCGACAACCGCCCAATCTACCGGAGCTGACATGAACCAGCCGATCCTTATCGACCGCGACGGCCACAGAACATGGCTAAAATGGCATCGCGCCCGCCGCCGCGCCGAAGATCCGGTCTTTACCGGCGAGCGTATCATTGAGGCGATGCGGCTCGGTGCAAGCATCGAGGTCGATCTCGTCATCCATGCCGATCATGGCTGCGCCGTCCTGCATGACCGGACGCTGGAGCGGGAAACCACCGGCACCGGCCGGGTGCGCGATACATCCGCCGCCGCCCTGCGCCAGCTCCATTTGCGCGACAATGACGGCCACCCCATCGATGCGAAGGTAATGCTGCTCGAAGACCTTTGCGCCCTGCTTGCCGAGGGCGCCGTTCATCCCGACGCCCTGCTCCAGCTCGATTTCAAGGAAGACCGGCAAGCGCTTACCCCGCAGGTGGTCGCCGGTTTCGGGGCAAGCGTTTCGCCAATAGCAAAGTCGGTGATCCTGTCGGGCGGCGATTTCGACGCCATCGCCACGCTGGCCGGCTCAGCCCCCGGCCTTCGCACCGGATATGATCCCTGCCATCGCGGCACGCTAGCCGCACTGAAGGCAAGCGGAAACTATCTGGGCTTCATCGAACAGGCCCTGGCTACGGCACCCGCCGCCGGAATGATCTATGTCGATTACCAGATCATTCTTGCCGCCGAGGATGCGGGCGTCGATATCATCGCCCCCATCCATGCCGCCGGCCGCCGGGTCGACGCCTGGACGATCAACAGCGTCACACCGCAATCCATAGAACAGGTGAAACGCCTCCTGCGGCTTAAGGTGGACCAGATCACCACCGACGATCCGGAAGGGCTCACCGAGGTTTTCAGCCGATGACAGTCAATTACAGCACCATCCTCGACCATATGGTCGCCACCGCCCGCGAAGCCGGCGCATTGACGCTCGACCATTTCAGGCGCTTCCGCGAGATCGAAATCGGCGTCAAGGGACCGGGGGACTTCGTTTCCGATGCGGACAGGGATTCCGAAACGCTGATCCGCGAGCGCCTGCTCGGGCAATATCCCTGGGGCCTGACCGGCGAGGAATTCGCGCCCGTCGAAGGGGCGGATCGGGATCACCGCTGGCTGGTCGACCCCATCGACGGCACCACCAATTTTCTCTTCGGCCAGCACTATACCATCACCATCGCGCTTCGCCGTGGCAATGAAACGATCTGCGGGCTGGTCTACAATCCCGTTTCCGACGAGATGTTCACCGCGATCAAGGGAGACGGCGCTTATCTCAACGGCGAGCGCCTGCGGATCAATGCCAGCACCGATGTCGCCCTGATGTGCGTCGGCACCGGCCTGCCCACGCCCAATCTCCAGCTTTATCCCGGCGCCTATCAGCGCCTCGACGCCATTCGTGCGCCCATCGGCGCGATCCGCGTGGTCGGCAGCGCTGCCAATTCCTGCGCTTACGTCGCCTGCGGCAGGCTGACCGGCTATTACGAGGAAACGGGCTTCGTGGACACGGCAGCCGGCATTCTGCTGGTGCAGGAGGCCGGCGGCATCGTGACCGACTGGTGGGGCCGCGGACCGGAGTTCTATGAGAAGACCGGTACGCTGATCGTCGCCAATGCCGCGACCCATGCCTATCTCATGGAGCACCTGCGCGGCATTCCACCCAAGAACCCCGCATAACGGCTTCGTCTTCGGAGCATCCATGCCGCAGCAATCGTCTCAGGCCACCTGCACCAGGTGGCCGGGCGACACCGTCCTGTAGTTTCGCACCGGCGTTTCATATCCCATGGCCCGTATCGGGCTTTTCAGCTCGTCATTGGATATACCGCGCCTTATCCCGCGCCTTGCCGGGTCCGGCACTGGCACGGCGGCCATCAGCTTTTTAGTATAGGGATGCTGCGGATTGTCGAAAACCGCCGCACGCGGGCCGATTTCGACGATCTCGCCGAGATACATCACCGCCACACGATGGCTGACGCGCTCCACCACCGCCATGTCATGGCTGATGAACAGGAAAGCGAGGTTGAGGCTCTGTTGCAGGTCGAGCAGCAGATTGCAGACCTGCGCCTTGATGGAAACATCGAGCGCCGAGACGCTTTCATCGGCAACGATAACCTTCGGATCGAGCGCCAGCGCACGAGCAATGGCGATGCGCTGGCGCTGGCCGCCCGAAAATTCATGGGGGTAGCGGCTGGCCATATCGGCGGACAGGCCCACCTTTTCGAGAAGATCGGCAGTCTTTTCCTTCGCCTGTTTGGTGCTGCCCAGTTTGTGCTTGATGAAGGGCTCGGAAATCGCCGTGCCCACCGTCATGCGCGGATTGAGCGACGAGAACGGGTCCTGAAAGATCATCTGCACGGATTTGCGCATATTGCGCAGGCCGACCGTATCGAGCCGCATCACGTCGTAACCGTCGAGCGACACGTCGCCGGCCGTCGGCTCCACAAGCCGCATGATCGAGCGGCCGGTGGTGGATTTTCCGCAGCCGGATTCACCCACCAGCGACAGCGTTTCGCCCTGAAACAGATCGAAGGAGACGTTTTCCACCGCATGGACTGCGCCCGTCTGGCGCGCCAGCAGGCCGGAACGGATGGCAAAACGCGTCACAAGGTTTCGGACCGACAGGACCGGCGTCTGCCCGCTCGCAACCGTCCCCGCCACCTCCTGCGGCTCGCTCGAGCGGCCGGTTTTCATGTCGAGCACCGGAAACCGTGTCGGCCATTGCCGGTCGCGCATCGAGCCGAGCTTCGGCACCGCCGAAAGCAGCGCCCGCGTATAGGGGTGCTTGCCGCACCGGAAAATGTCCTCGGTCGGTCCGGTCTCGACTTCATCGCCGCGATACATCACGATCGTCCGGTCGGCGATTTCGGCCACGACGCCCATGTCATGGGTGATGAAGAGAACGGACATGCCCTCCTCTTCCTGCAGCAGCTTGATCAGATCAAGTATCTGGCCCTGAATGGTGACGTCGAGCGCCGTCGTCGGCTCGTCGGCGATCAGCAGTTTCGGCCGTGAGGCGAGCGCCATGGCGATCATCACCCGCTGGCGCATGCCGCCGGAAAACTGGTGCGGATATTCGTCGAAACGGCCGGAGGCGTTGGGAATGCGAACCTTTTCCAGCAGCCGCACCGTCTCCGCCCGCGCCTCCTGCTTCGAAAGCCCCTTGTGCCGGATGAGCACTTCGGAAATCTGGCGGCCGATGGTGAAGATCGGATTGAGCGAGGTCATCGGCTCCTGAAAGATCATCGAGATATCGTTGCCGCGCACGCCGCGCATTTCTCTTTCGGAAAGCGCAAGAAGATCGCGCCCGTTGAGCAGCACTTCCCCCTCGATCCGGCTGGAGGCCGGGGCAAGCAGGCGCATGAGAGACAGCGACGTCACCGATTTACCGGAGCCGGATTCGCCGACAATCGCGACGGTTTCGCCGGGCGCGACATCGAAGGACACGTTGCGCACGACGCTCTTCCAGGCGCCATCGACGAGGAAGGAGGTGGTGAGGTTACGGACGGAAAGGACGGGTTTTGTCTCCATGGTGTCACCGCCCTACCGCATAGGCCTGCATCAGCCGCGGTGTTGCGGCGGCGCGCAGCAGGCCATCCGCATCGCGACGCGCGGCGGTGAGCCGCCCGACCGACCATGCATCGGCAACCGTGACGCGGTGCCCGCGGCGGCGAAGCTCCTGCAGGGTCGCTTCGCCCACGGTGCTTTCCACGGTGATTTCACCCGGCGAACTGGTGCGCGGATAAAACGAACCCGGAAAATGCGCGGTGTGGAACAGCGGCATGTCGATGGCGGCCTGCAGGTTCTTGCCGTGATGGGCATAACGCAGGAAGAAGGGCAGTTGCCACTGGTCCTGCTGATCGCCGCCCGGCGTGCCGAACACCATGGAGGGACGCCCCTGATGAAGCGCAAGCGAAGGCGTCAGCGTGGTGCGCGGGCGTTTGCCCGGTGCAAGCGAGGTCGGCAGGCCTTCCTTCAGCCAGAACATCTGGGCGCGGGAATTGAGCGCAAAACCGAGACCCGGTACGATGGGCGAGGATTGCAGCCAGCCGCCCGAAGGCGTGGTGGAGACCATGTTGCCCCAGCGGTCGATGACATCGATATGCACCGTATCGCCACGCTTCTCCGTCAGATGCGACATTGTCGGCTCGTAGACCGTGCCGGTGCCGCTCATCTCGGCCAGCATGGCCATGGTGGCGTCCACCTGCTTTTCGTAACCCGGCACGGTGCCGGGGCGCAGCTCCAGCGAGGCCTCGCCGCTTATCAGCGCGCGGCGGCCGGCATTGTAGCCTTCCGACAGGAGATATTCCGTCGGGATCTGCCCGAATTCCGGATCGCCGTAATAGACCTCGCGGTCGGCATAAGCGAGCTTCATGGCTTCGACGATGGTGTGGATGAAATCGGGACCGGAGGGGTCCATGGCCGCAATGTCGAAGCCTTTCAGAAGCGCAAGCGATTGCAGCAGAACCGGACCCTGCCCCCAGGCGGGCGTCTTGGCAATCGTCCAGTCGTGATAGTCGAACGTCTGCGGCGCTTCGACGGTCGCGCTCCAGTCCGCCATATCCTGCGCCGTCAACACGCCCTTGTGCCGTACGCCGCTGGCATCCATGACTTCCGCTGTCCTTACGTAACCGTCGATAGCTTCCGCGACGAAACCCCGATAAAAGGCATCGCGTGCCGCCTCGATCTGGTTTTCGCGGCCGGAGCGCGCTTCGGCTTCGGTGACGATCCGCTGATAGGTCGCGGCCAGAACCGGATTTCGGAAATTGGCGTGAGGCTCGGGTGCCGCGCCACCCGGCAGCCACGTCTCGTGGGATGTCGGCCATTCCTTCTCGAAGAAATCGGCCAGACCCTTGATGGTGGCGGAGACGCGCGGCAATGTCGGATGCCCGTGCTCGGCATAATAGATGGCGGGTTCCAGCACTTCGCGCACGCTCATCGTGCCATAGTCGCGCAGCATCAGCATCCAGCCGTCGAAAGCGCCGGGAATGACGGTGGCGAGCAGCCCGCCGCCGGGGATCAGCTTCAGCCCTTCCGACGTGTAATGTTCAATCGTCGCGCCGCTCGGGGCCGGGCCCTGTGCGCAGATGACTTCCACCTTGTCCTTCTGCTTCGAATAAAACACGGCGGGCATATCTCCGCCCGGACCGCACAGATGCGGCTCGACAATCTGGAGGACGAAACCGGTGGCTACGGCCGCGTCGAAAGCATTGCCGCCTTTTTCGAGGATCGCCATGCCGACGGCCGATGCGATCCAGTGCGTTGAGGTGACGACGCCGAAGGTGCCAAGGATTTCAGGGCGTGTGGTGAATTCATTCATTCGGATATTCCTTGTAAAAGATCATGCTTCGCGCGGATCGAGCGCGTCGCGCAGGCCGTCGCCCAGAAGATTGAAGCCGATAACGACGAGGAAGATGGCGATGCCGGGCCACATCGTCATCCACGGCGCCTGGCTGAGGAAATTCTTCGCGGTATTCAGCATCGAACCCCAGGAGGGCGCAGGCGCCTGCTGGCCGAGGCCGAGGAAAGAAAGGCTTGCCTCCGCAATGATGGCGGTCGCCACCGTCAGGGTCGCCTGCACGATGATGGGGGCGAAGACATTCGGCAGGATGTAACGCGTCATGATGTCGATGTGGTTGAGGCCGATGGACCTTGCGCCTTCGACATAATCTTCGGTCTTGACCGCCAGCACCTGCCCGCGCGTCAGCCGCACGAAAATCGGCATGGCGGAAAGGCCGATGGCGATCATCGCATTGGTGAGGCTCGGGCCGAGGAAGGCGGCCAGTGCAATCGCCATGATGAGGAACGGCATGGCCAGCAACGCTTCGGTGATGCGGGATATGACCATATCCACCCAGCCGCCGAAATAACCTGAAATCAAGCCGAAGGGCACGCCGATGACCACGGCGATCATCACCGAGACCACGCCCGCCATCAGCGAGGCGCGCGCGCCATAGATCATGCGGGAAAGGATGTCTCGGCCGAGATCGTCGGTGCCGAGCCAATGGGCGGCTGAGGGCGCCTTGCGGATGGCCGACCAGCTGGTCGCCACCGGATCGGCAATCGGCAGGATCGGCGCGGCGATGGCAAGAACGGCGAAAAACAGCACGATAACCATGCCGACAAGCGCCGATTTATTGCGCTTCATCTTCTTCCAGGCGCGGCTTTCCTGCCGCGTCACCGCTACGGAGAGGTTTTGATCGAAAACGGTCATGATATCGGGGCCTCAGATCGTCGCCCTGAGGCGGGGGTTGAGCAGGACATAGGCAATGTCGGCCAGAAGGTTCATGAGGATGAAGCCGACGGCGGTGCAAAGAACGATGCCCTGCACGACGGCGTAATCGCGGGTGAACACCGCATCGACCGTCATCTTGCCGAAGCCGGGAATGGTGAAAATCTGCTCCGTCAGCACCGCCCCGGCCAGCAATTCGCCGAAGAGCAGCGCCAGCAATGTGATGATGGGCAGAAGCGCGTTACGGAAACTATGCGACAGGATGATCTCGCGCGGAGAAAGACCCTTGGCGCGGGCGGTGCGGATATAGTCGGAACTGAGCACCGCCACCATCGCCGAACGTGTATGGCGCATCAGCGTCGCCGCAAGCGCGTTGCCCAGCACGAAGGCCGGCATGATCATGGTTTCGATGGAGCGGACGGGATCGACAAATATCGATTCATAACCGGATGCCGGCAACCAGCCGAGTTTCACCGACACCAGCAGGATCAGCATGATGCCGAGCCAGAAATTCGGGATGGAGAGGCCGGAAAGCGCCACGATATTGGCCGTGTAGTCGATCCACGTATTCTTCTTGACGGCGGCCAGAATGCCGATGGGAATACCGATGACCATGGCAAAGAACATCGCCATCACCGCAAGCTGAATGGTGACCGGCAGCTTCTGGCCGATAAGCTCCAGCACCGGCTGGTTGGTGCGCAGCGAAATACCGAAATCGCCCGTCACGACGCCGCCCAGCCAGTTGATATATTGCAGCGGCACGGGGTCGTTCAGGCGATATTTCTCCCGCAGGAATTCAATCGTCGCCGGATCGCGCTCCTCGCCAGCCATGGCGAGCACCGGATCGCCCGGCAGCAGTTTCTGCAGCGAGAAGACGAAGATGGAGATGATCAGAAGCGTCGGGATCGCGACCAGCAGTCGCTTGCCGATATAAACAGGCATGGCGTGGCCCTCGTTCGTGCCAATTCGTGAGGGCCGCACGGCAAGGCCGTGCGGCGCATGCGAAGCGTTCAGTCCTTGGAGACGCCGAGAAGGCGGATCATGCCATCCGGCGACGGCGCCCAGCCCTTGACCTTGTTGGAAATGGCATAGGCATAGGGCTGGTGACCGAGATAGATGATCGGCATGTCATCGTTGAGGATGACGCTTGCGGCATCGTATTTTTCCTTGCGCACCGCATCCTCCGTCGAAGCGCGGGCCTCGTTCAGCAGCTTGTCGACCTCGGGATTGCAATATTTCACATCGTTGATACCGCCCTTGCAGGTGACGAACTGATGCAGATTGCCATCCGGATCGATACGTCCCGACCAGTCGGAACGGCTGAGCTGGTAGTTGCCGGCCGTCTGCTCGGACAGAAGCGTCGCAAATTCCGTGGCCTTCAGGGTGACGTTGAAGCCGGCCTCGGCCACCATCGACTGGATGACCTGCATCATCTGCGTCTGCGTCGTGTTGTTGGCGTGCTGAAGCTCGATGTCGAGCTTTTCGTAACCCGCCTCCTTCATCAGCTCTTTGGCCTTGTCGATATCGCGCGCCGGCACCGGAAGATTCTGGTTGAACCACGGGCTTGTGGGCGGGAAGGCCTGATTGCCTGCCTTGGACGTGCCCTCGAAGACGATCTGGCCGATCGCTTCCCGGTCTATCGCATAAGAAAAGGCCTGACGCAGGCGCTTGTCCTTGCCGAGCGGATTATCCGCACGCGAACCATTGTTGATATTGACATACATGGCCATGTAGCCCGGCCCGATGACATCCGCATAGGTCAGATTGGCGTCGTTCTTGACGGACTCGGCATCGGAGGCCGAGATGCGCTCGGCGATATCGAGGTCTCCCGAGCGAAGATTGGCAAGCTTCACGGTCGTATCCGGGATCGGCAGATAAACGACCCTGTCGACCAGAATCCTGTCCTTGTCCCAATAATCGGCGAATTTCTCGAGCACGATACGGTCCTGCTGGATGCGCTCGACGAATTTGAACGGCCCGGCGCAAACCGGCTTCGAACCGAAATTCGCGCCCAGTTCCTTGGCCGCCTTCGGCGCGACGATCATGCCGGCGCGGTCGGAAAGCTGCGCAAGCAGCGTAACATCCGGCGTCTTCAGGGTGAATTTGACGTCCAGCGGCCCGGTGGCTTCGACCTTTTCGACCGAGGAAAGCTCGCTCTTGCGGCGGGATTCCGGCAGGGTCATGTTGCGCTCGATGGTGGCGACCACAGCCGCCGCATCCAGTGTCTCGCCGTCGTGGAATTTCACGCCGTCGCGGATTTTCATCGTCAGCACCTTGCCGCCCTCGGACCAGGCCCATTCAGTGGCAAGCTGGGGAACGATCTTCATGTCCTGCGAGATGTCGACGAGCTTATCGCACATGGCGGTATAAACGATACGTCCGACGAAGGTGCGCGATTGCGCAGGGTCGAGAACGTCGGCGTCATCGTTAAGGCCGATGCGCAATTCGGACGAGATGGCCGGCGTGGACAGGAATGCGCCGGCCAATAAGGCCGCAGTCAATGTCTTGATTTTCTTCATTTTCTATCCTCTGGTCTGGTTATCTTTGTTTTTCATTGGCCGGCTCTGAAAGCCGGCAGGTCTGCCCTGCTGCCTATGAGGCCGGCGTGAGCGGATTATCGGCATCGCCCGTGCTGCGGGCGGCAATGTCTTCTGCGGTTTTCTCCTCCAGAAAGCCGAGCGAGGTGGCGCGGATCAGCCTTTCCTGATGCATAAGAAGGTGCTGGCGCATCGCTTCGCCGGCTCTTGCGGGGTCGCGGTCGGCGATGGCATCGACGATCGCTATGTGCTGCTCGAAGGAAGCCTTGCCGTTCGTGCCGCTGCGGCGTGCCAGTTCCCGTATCGACTGCCATGCATCGTCCTGGCGAATGCGGTTGACGACATCGAAGATGGACAGGAACAATTTGTTGCCGGCGCTCTGGGCGATCTGGCGGTGAAGCGAACCATCCCACAACTCTTTGGCGTCGGCATCCGTGCTCTGGCCGGTCTTCTGGACGAGGGCGCGCATGCGCTCCACCTCGGTGGGTTTGGCGCGCATGGCCGCAAGCTGCGCCAGTTGCGGCTCGATGCGCAGACGCACCTCCATGATTTCCATGATATCCGTGCCGGCGACCAGTTCTGTGACCTGAGCGGACCAATCGTCCGGCTTTTCGCCCACAAAGGTTCCCGCCCCCTGCCGTCGCCAGATCAGACCTTCGGCTTCCAGAACCTCAAGAGCACGACGGACCGCACGACGGCCGACATTGAAGGTTTCCGCGAAGGCCCGCTCCGTGGGCAGGCGACGGTCTTTCGCAAGATCCTGTGTCTGAATGTACTCCCGCAACTTCGCCAGCGCGTAGTTGGAGTTATCGTTGGGGTTCACCGTCAAGTCGCACCATTTACCGAACCAATCTTATATTGGTTCATTTGGTGAGAAATTTTTGCCGCCGTCAAGCTCATTTTTGAGCGGCAATAACTGGCGCTCAAAATATGGGCATGTGGCGTTTTTTGAAGGTGACGGTGGGCGATGGGCGGTTAGGCGTCATAGACGCACCCGCCCCTCCTAAAGATCGATGGAGAGCGTGATGCGCCCCGACAGGCGCTCGCCGGGGGCAATCGTCCAGAGACCCTGCCCTTCCCGCTGCGCCTGCGGCAAACCAAGCGCTCCGGCGGCCATGGAAACGGGCTCAAGACAGAGATAGCGCTCCATGCGGTGCACGGCGAGATGGCCGAAAACGGGATCGGCTTTGAGCCGTAGTGAAAACCTGTCGAAGTCGACCTGCGCGCGTGACCAATCGGTGAAATGCAATGTGTATCCCGTTGCGGCGGGAATGGCGGGTTTCGGGCGAGGTGCCGGCGGCTGGCCGGTTGGCACGTTCTGCGCGTCCAGCGGATATTGCAGTTTGGCGTCCGTCCGCGCATCGCAACCGAGCCCGGCCGCTAGATAGGGATGCCAGCCCAGCGACATCGGCGCTGGTGTGTCCGCCAGATTGGTTATCGACAGTTCCACGGTGAGGCTGTCGTCTTCCAGCAGAAAAGACTGCTCGGCGCGGAAGGAAAAAGACCACTCCCCGTCAGCCTCGTAGTCAAGTACCAGTGAGACCCGATCCGAAGACAGATCTGAAATCTCCCACGGCCGGCGGTGAGCCGGGCCATGCATGGCGTCGGGCGCAAGCGCCGGATGCGGCAGCAGGTCATGGCGGATACCCGCGTGGACGAAGGACCCGCCATAGAGCCGGTTGTGATAGGGAAACAACGGATATGCGCCGGCCCTCGGCCAGTTGAACGGCTCGAACTCCTGCTTCATTGTCGGCACCAGAATATCGCCGTAGTCGGAGTGCTGCAGATGAGTCATTCTGCCACCCCAGGCGGGGCGCAGGCGGGCGGAGAGCCGCCCGCAGGCAATCGCAACCGTTTCAGGCGAAGGCATAGGAGCCGTCGGGCCGTTTCGGCACCCGTCTTTGCCAATGAACATAGCCATCCTCCTGCATGGCTTTTTCATCCATCTCGACACCCCAGCCGGGGCGGTCCGGCCTCAGTTCCAGGTATCCGTCCTTCGGCAGGTAGGGGTCGACGACATAACGGGTTTCGTCCTCGCGTTTTTCGAGATCGGTGCCGCCATAAACGTAGCATTGCCCTTTCGGCAGCCGGTATTCGAGAATGCGGAAATTCTGCTGGGCAGCGGAAAAATGCACATTGACGGCGGTGGCGAGCGGGCCCATCGGGTTATGCGGCGCGATGCTGACGAAATGGGCTTCCGCAAGCGTGGCGATGCGGCGCATCTCCGAAATGCCGCCGACGACGCAGATGTCGGGCTGAATGATATCCGCACCCTTCACTTGAAGAAGGCGCAGGAACTCATTGCGATTATAGAGACTTTCACCCGTTGCCAACGTGCAGTTCAGCCCCTGTTTCAGGTCTCCCCACATCTCGATGTTTTCGGGACGCAAAGGCTCTTCGAAGAACAGCGGATCGTAAGGGGCAAGCGCGTTGCCAAGCTGGCGGGCGGCCGCTGGCTCGAAAATCTTGGCATGGGCGTCGAAGGCGATGTCGTAGTCGGGCCGCACGGTTTCGCGAAGGGAGCGGAAATATTCGGCGGAACTGCGCACCACCTCCCCCCAGCGATGGGCGTGAATATCGACGCGCCATGGGCTGAGCTTGAAGGCCGTGAAGCCCCAGTCCTCGTTGAGACGGTCGAATTCCTCCTTCGCCGCCGGCGCATCCGGAGCGGTGTAGACACCGGCATAGACCTTGATACGGTCGCGTACTTCGCCGCCCAGCAGCTTGTAGACGGGCACGCCCGCCGCCTTGGCTGCGAGGTCCCAGAGGCAATGGTCTAATGCCGAGATGGCGGACAGACCGAGCGCGCCGGGCGGAAAGCGGTTCTGCTGGAGCAGGAGGTTGTAGAGATACTCCACCCGTGTCGGGTCCTGCCCGGCAAGGAATCCGTAGAGGTAGTCCAGCACCGGCGGCAAGGCGAGATCGGGGCCGTGATTGTAACATTCACCCCAGCCGGTCAAACCGTCATCGGTATCGAGAGCGACGATGACGCGGGGGCGGTCCTTGTCGCGGGTGACGAATACCCGCATGCGATCGATTTTCATGCTTCAGTCTTCCTCATGAATTGCAGCGTGCAACAGGTCCGGCACTATCGCGCAACGGCCCCGTTCTTGACTTCGGATGGTTCGACGTAGCGGAATCTGCGGGTGCGATCCCGGTCGCGCGGGTCCGGGCGCGGAATGGCGGAAAGAAGCGCCTGCGTATAGGGATGATCCGGCGCGTTGCAGACCTTTTCGGCGTCTCCCACTTCCACCAGCTTGCCGCGATACATCACGCCGACGCGGTCGCACATGTAGCGGATGACGCCGATGTCGTGGCTGATGAAGATATAAGCGAGCCCCAGCTCATCCTGCAGCCGCATTAAAAGATCCAGCACCTGGAACCGCACCGAAACATCGAGCGCCGAGGTCGCCTCATCCGCCACGATGATGCGCGGCTTCAGGGTTATGGCGCGGGCGATGCCGATACGCTGGCGCTGGCCGCCGGAAAAGGCGTGCGGGTAACGTTCACGCCCGGCCGGATCGAGACCCACCTGCTCCATCAGGGCGCAGACGCGTTCATCCAGTTCCCTCCCCTTGGCAATGCCGTTGACCAGCAACGGCTCGCCGATGACCTGCGCCACCGTCATGCGGGGATTGAGCGAGCCGAACGGGTCCTGGAAAACCATGCGCAGTTCACGCCGCGCGGCTTTCAGCTCCGCACCTTCGATCCTGGCCAGATCGACCACGCTGCCATCCGCCCGGCGATAGAGCATCGCGCCACCGGTCGGATCGTAAAGACGCATGATGGAGCGGCCCATCGTGGTCTTGCCGGAGCCGCTTTCGCCAACGATGCCGAGCGTCTCACCGGGCAAGAGCTTGATCGACACGCCATCCAGCGCCTTCATCTCGCCGAAATGCATGGAAAGGTCATTCACTTCGAGCACCGGCGCAGCCGTGAGATCGAGCGGAGGCCGCGCAAGCCGGATTTCCGCCTTCTGCTCCAGCTTCAGCACGGAGCCGATCAACATGCGGGTATAGGCGTCCTGCGGGCTGTGGAATATCTCATCGACGGTGCCATATTCCTTGGCGACGCCGTGATGCATGACCAGCACGTCATCGGCAATCTGCGCCACCACGCCCATGTCATGGGTGATGAACAGCACCGCCATGCCGTGCGCCTTTTGCAGCCGCGATATCAGGTCGAGGATTTCGGCCTGCGTCGTCACATCGAGCGCCGTCGTCGGTTCGTCGGCGATCAGAAGCTGCGGCTTGCAGGCCAGCGCCATGGCGATCATCGCACGCTGGCGCATGCCGCCCGAATATTGGAAAGCGTAACGATCCAGCGCCTTTTCGGGATTGGGGATTTCCACCTGCCGCAGCAACTCAATGGCCTCGGCCCGCGCCTGCGCCTTGCTCATCTTCAGATGCAGGCGCAGGACTTCGGTGATCTGGTCACCGACCGTGTGCACGGGAGAAAGCGACGACATCGGCTCCTGAAAGATCATCGCGATATCGGCGCCGCGCACCGAGCGGATGGCCCGGCTGCGCGGATCGAGCTTTGCCAGATCGAGAGACGTGCCATCGGCGCGGTTGAGGATGATCGACCCGGACGCAATGCGGCCGGGGCTGTCGATGATCTGCAGGATCGAGCGGGCCGTGACGGATTTGCCGAGCCGCTTTCGCCGACGACGCAGAGCGTCTTGCCGGGATCGATGGAGAAAGACAGGTCGTTGACCGCCCGGAAAACGCCGTTTCTGACCGGAAATTCGGTGACCAGATTGCGGACTTCAAGCAGCGGCTTGGCTGGCTTCATGGAGAGAATGTCGCTCATCCGGGGCCTCACTTATTATAGGGGTCGGCTGCGTCGCGCAGACCGTCACCGAGCAGATTGAGCGCCATGACGGCAATAACGACCGCCACACCGGGCAGGAACAGCCAGGGTGCAGTCGCAATCGAGCGGATGTTCTGCGCCTCACGAAGCAGCACGCCCCAGGAAATCGTCGGCGGCTGAAGGCCGAGACCGAGGAAGGACAGCGATGTTTCCGCAAGGATCATCGCCGGAACCGCAAGCGTGACCGAGGCGATGATATGGCTCGAAAAACTCGGCAGCATGTGGCGGAAGATGATGCGCCCTTCCGGCACGCCGTCCAGCCGGGCCGCAGCCACGAACTCTTCGGTTCTGAGCGACAGGAACCGGCCGCGCACGACGCGGGCAAGCTGCGCCCAACCGGTCAGCGACAGGATGATGGTGATCATCATATATTGCAGCGTGGCAGGCCAGCCCTGCGGCAGAGCGGCGGCCAGCGCCAGCCAGATTGGAATGGTAGGCAACGACAGCACGAAGTCGATCACGCGCTGCATGACGAAATCGATGCGGCCGCCGTAATATCCTGAAATGCCTCCCAGAACGACGCCGAGCAGCAGCGAGAAGAACACGCCGACAAGACCGATGGACAGGGAGACCTGCGCCCCCTGCACCACGCGGCTGAAAACATCGCGCCCGAGACGATCCGCGCCGAAAAGGAAGAGCGGGCGCGTTTTATCGGTGGAGGCCAGCAGGTGGATATCCGTGGTAAACAGGCCGAATACGGAATATTCGTAACCGCGACCGAAAAGCTGGACAGGGATTTTCTTCGCCGTATCTTCAACGAAGACCGCCGCCAGTGTTTCAGGATTGCGGGTCAGCTTCAGCGGATAATAATGCAGCCCGAGCGAGAAACCCTCGGTCGTATCGATGAAATGAACACGCTGCGGCGGATGGAAGGTCGCCCGGGCATTCTGCAACACCGGATCGTTGATGGCGAAGAAGCCGGGCACCAGCGCGACGATATACATGGCGATGGTGATAAACAGGGCAGCCATGGCCAGCTTGTGGCGCTTGAAGGCCCACCAGATGAGCTGCCACTGCGAGGCGACAGCGGCGCGGTCCTGCCGGGCATTGGTGGTCATGGTGATATCGCTCATGGCGCCCTCCTATTCGAGACGGATGCGCGGATCGACCAGCGCAAGTAGGATGTCGCTGATCAGCGATCCGATCAGCGTCAGCGCGCAGATCAGCAGCACGAAAGCGCCAGCGAGATACATGTCCTGCGCCATCAGCGACTGCAGAAGCAGCGGCGCGGCCGTCGGCAGATTGAGCACGATGGCGACGACCACGGAGCCCGAAATGAGATTGGGCAACAGCCATGCGATGGTGGAGATGAACGGATTGAGCGCAATTCTGAGCGGATATTTCGTCAGCAGCTTGAACTCCGACAGTCCCTTCGCCCGCGCGGTGGTAACATAGGGCTTGGGCAACTCATCCAGCATATTGGCGCGCATGACGCGGATGAGGCTTGCGGTGGAGGAGACGGCAAGGATGGCGACCGGCAGCCAGATATGGGCCATGAGGTCCATCATCTTGGCGATGCTCCACGAGGCGGTCTCGTATTCTGCGGAAAACAGCCCGCCGACATCGGCCCCGAACTCCACCGCCGCGACATACATCAGCACCAGCGCCAGCAGGAACGAGGGTATGGAAAGGCCGAAGAAGGAAAAGGCGGTGAAGAGATAATCGCCGATCGAATATTTGCGCACGGCGGAGAAGACGCCGATAGGAAGGGCGATGGCCCAGGTTGCGAGAAGGCTTGCGATGGCCAGAACCAGCGTCAGCGCCATGCGCTCCCAGATGAGGCCTGAAACCGGCTGCTGCCACTCGAACGAAATGCCGAAATCGCCGCGGCTGACGATGCCCCATATCCATTTCAGATATTGCACGATCATCGGGTCATCGAGACCGAAACGTTCGCGCAGCTGCGCCGCCGTATTGTGGTCGATGACCTCGTTGGAGGCGGCCAATGTGGCGATATAGGTCGTCACATAATCGCCGGGCGGCAGCTGGATCAGGACAAAGGCAAGGAAACTGACGGCAAACAGGGACGGTATCATCCACAGCAGGCGTTTTACGATAAAAAGCAGCATGTCGTTCTCGCAATCACATTGTGCCGCACGCGCCGCCCTCCACTGAGGAGACGGCTGTGGGTGGTCGAAACAACCTGAGAGGCGTCGCCGCGTTACGGCAGCGACACCCATGTGGCGATATCAGCTTGTGAAGGTGAACTGTTGCGGCAGCGCCGGGCCGGGATTGGGCCAGGTCCAGCTGTCGGGTTCCGTTTCCGGCACATTGCGCAGATTGTTGCGGATGATGCCGAAACCGCCCACCGCAAGGCAGAGGCCGATCGTTTCGAACTCTTCCGCCGCAATGTCGAAGATCTGCTTCATCTTCTCGCCGCGCTTGGCAAGGTCGGCCGTCGAGCGCGCCTCATCGAACAGCTTGAAGCGCTGCTTCTGGCTTTCCGGCGGCTCTTCGCCCTTCTGGCCATTCGAGGTGTACCAGAGCGCCCACGGAATGGCGTAACGCGACCCCTGCGGGTGGAAGGCGAAGAAATCGCGCGGATCGAGCATCGGATCGAGACCGCCGGGACCGGGCCAGACGGCGGCATCATGGGCGTTGTCATCGCCGCGTGTATAATAGAGCGCACGTTCGATGGTGTTGACCTTGATGTCGACGCCGATCTGCGCCCATTGCGCCTTCACCAGCTCCAGCGCATCGACGAGATCGGGATAGAGCGTCGGGATGACGTCAATCGAGAAGAAGACAGGCTGGCCGTCAGGCCGCAACCGCATGCCGTTGCCGTTCTTCTTGTCGTAACCGGCCTTGTCGAGAAGCTCGTTCGCTTTGTCCGCATCGTATTCGGTGAATTGCCGCGCCAGCTTTTCATTGTACCAGGGATGTGTCGGGCGCGGCCCGGCCTGATAACCCTCGCTCTGACCGAAATAGACGATGTCGATAATTTCCTGCCGGTTGAGCGCGATGGACAACGCCTGACGGAACGACTTGTCGGCGAACATCTTGCGCATTGCCGGGTCTTTGTGGGTGATGTTCAGGTAAATCTGGCATTGCTGCGCAGCAGACGGCACCAAAGTCAGCAGGCGATAGTCACCCTTTTTCATGTTCTGAGACAGGGTCGGCTTGTTGGCGAGAACGCTGATATGGCGCTCCTGAATGTCGATCTTGCCGGAAATGACGTTCAGCATCAGCGATTCGACATCCTGCGAAATGCCGAAATTGATTTCGCCGATATAGGGCAACTGGTTGCCTTCGGTATCGACCTGCCAGAAGTAAGGGTTGCGGGTCATGACCACGCGTGTCGCGCCGCCGGAATAGGGTTCCTTCACCACCCATGGATCAAGCGTCGGCTTGTCGACATTCGACCAGCGGGACGGAATTTCGATATCGCCGCATTTGGCGCGGAACAGCTCTGTCCAGCTCGAGACGCCCGCAGCCTTCACATCGGCATCGAGCGACGTGTTGTATTTCGGCAGGAACTTGCTGCAATAATGCTTCGGAAACAGCGTCGGATGCTGGCCGAGCGGCGTGGCGAGGTTTTCGAGATAAAGCGCATTCGGCGCGGCGAATTTGAACTTCACCGTGAAATCGTCGACTTTTTCGACATCGACCGCCTTGCCGGCCACGGAAAGCTGCGCCGGCGTGGCGCTGTAAAGCTCCTTGTTCTTGATGCAGTCCTCGATGGCGAACACCACGTCATCGGCGGTGAAGGGGTGGCCGTCCGACCATTTTGCGCCCTCCAGCAAATGGAAGGTGAATTGCGAGGCATCGTCGTTGACTTCCCATTTCACCGCAAGGTTCGGCAGAACCTCGGTGAAATCCATGTTCCAGCGGACAAGGCCCTGATTGCCGACCATGCGCAGGATGCCGTTATGGTCCGACGAACCGCGCAGGCCACGGCGCAATGTGCCGCCATAGGTGCCGATTTTCTCGTGCGGCGTCACCACCATCGGATTTTTCGGCAGACGTTCGGCCAAAGGCGGCAATTTGCCGTCCTTTACCAGCGCCTCCAGTTCCGGCGCCTGCTTGCCGGCAGCAGCCCGCGCCGAGGTCCCGATGACGGAAAGGGCGGCCACGCCGCCAACACCCGCCATAAAGGTTCGGCGCGTTACGCCCAGTGAAAATGCTTCGCCATCGCGCATCGACAATCCTCCCAAAAAATCACCGGCAGCGAGACGGCTTTCACCGAACCGCGACGGCCCTCCCGGCCAGCCAGCACGCCGATCCTCCATCGGCAGGGGCAGACCATATGGGCGTTTTCAGATGATTACAAGTATTGACAGATTTTTACATCTTTTTTATTTGTAGGCCGGTTTTCAGGATCAGGCTTGAAGAAAAAATCGGTACGACAGCCCCCTCGAGCACAAAAACCCCGGTATTTCTGTTGCGATTGAAATGCAGGAAACCCATTAACTTCAGCGATTTGCAACGGAAGGGCTGCTGATGGACAATCACACTGCATCTGCCGCCGCTCGAGGCGAAACTCGGCTGAGCGACATCATCTACGAAAAAATCGTCGGCATGATTTCGGACGGGCGGTTTCCCGTGAACGAGCGGCTGCCATCGGAACAGAATCTGGCGTCGCTGTTCGGCGCATCGCGGCCGGTTGTGCGGGAAGCGCTGGAGCGGCTTCGGAACGACGAGCTTATCGTTTCGCAAAAGGGATCCGGCTCCTATGTGCGCCAGCAGCCGGATTCTTCCGTGTTGCAACAGGTGCCGGTCGGCTCGCTGGCCGACGTGCAGCGGTTTTTTGAATTCAGGGCCGGATTGGAGGCTTCCGCGGCTGAGCT
Organism: Agrobacterium sp. D14; assembly: GCF_001526505.1. Taxonomy (NCBI): domain Bacteria; kingdom Pseudomonadati; phylum Pseudomonadota; class Alphaproteobacteria; order Hyphomicrobiales; family Rhizobiaceae; genus Agrobacterium; species Agrobacterium sp. D14. Next base: position 93,270 of record NZ_ASXX01000012.1, on the reverse strand, counting down.
TGCGGCGCGCAACTGGCAGGCCGCGGACAGGGTGCGTATCGAGCAGGCGATTGCCGCGCTGGAACAGTGTCTCGAGCGCAACGACCTCGGTGCTGAGGAAGACTTCGCCCTGCACGAAGCCATCGCGAAGGCGAGCCATAACCAGTTCCACATCACGGTGCGGATCTGGTTCAAGCCCCATTTCGCCATCGGCCAGTCGGTAACACGCAGCCTCAGCCTCAAGCGGACGCCGCAGCATGTGCGCGAGGTGCAGAACGAGCACACGGCCATCGTGGAAGCGATTTTTGCGCGGCGCGAGCAGGCCGCGCATGACGCGATGAAAGACCACATATTGAAGGCGCGCGCCCGCATGTTTCAGGGCGTCGGCAGTTAGGCCGCACCCTGCAATGTCGAAAACAGAATCATAAAGGGCGGATGAGGGAGAGGAACCAGTGAGCCAGCCGCACATCATAGAACCGAAGCTCCGTTCCCTGATCGATACCCCGCTGAAGGTCGGCGAATCGCCTGCCTGGGACGAGCGAACCGGCGATCTGTGGTTCGTCGATATTCTCGCGCCCGCCATTTTCCGCCTGCATCCCGGCGGAAAACTCGACAGATACGACATGCCGGCCCAGGTGGGCTGTCTCGGCCTTTGCGACAATGGCTTGATCGTGGCGGGCCTCAAGACCGGCGTGCATCTTCTCGATCCCGCGAGCGGCAAGCTCGACCTTCTCTGCGACCCGGACGACGGGCGGCCCAACAGCCGCCTCAACGATGGAAAGGTCGGTCCGGACGGCCATTTCTGGGTGGGGACCCGCGACGAGGCCGCGATACAGACAGGCAATGCACGTCTCTATCGCGTCGCCCCGGATGGCGGCATCGAATGCATCATCGATGGCGACATGTTCACATCGAACGGGCTTGCCTGGAGCCCGGACGGCAGACGCATGTACCATTCCGACAGCAGCGGCCTCATGTATCAGGTATTCGATTTTGACCCCGCGACCGGCAGGATCGGCCCGGCCGAACGCCTGCACGATTTCGCGCCGGATGAAGGCAGGCCGGACGGTGCGGCGACCGATAGCGAAGGCTGTTACTGGAGCGCCGGCGTTCAGGCGGGACGTCTCAACCGCTTTTCACCGGACGGCGAATTGTTCGAGGTCTACAGGCTGCCGTTCAAGGGGCCGACCATGCCGTGTTTCGGCGGTCCCGACCTCAAGACGATCTACCTTACAAGTCTCGTCACCGAGACGGACGGAATAACCACCGCAGGCACGGTTGTCGCATTCGATGCCCCGGTCGCCGGCGCGCCCGTTCACAAATTCTCCATCTGAAGATGACTTTTGATCTTAAGGAACCCAGTTGATGACGACATTCGATTTTCGCCAGGCCCTGCAGGGCATCTCCGGCGTTCCGGTAACGGCTTACGATGCAAGCGGCGAAGTGGAGACCGGTGTTACCGCCGAGGTTTACGCCCGCGTCGCAAAGGCGGGCATCCATAATATCGTCGCGGCAGGCAATACGGGCGAATTCTACGCCTTGACGCCCGCGGAAATTCTGAAGGTTTATGAGGCTGCGATAAAAGGTGTCAACGGCAAAGCCCCGGTTACGGCGGCGATTGGACGCTCGCAGCGCGAAGCGCTCTCCATGGCGCGTCAGGCAAAAGAAATGGGCGCATCCGCCGTCATGTCGCATCAACCGGTCGATCCTTTTGCAGCCCCGCAATCGCAGATCGACTATTTCATCGGTCTTGCGGAGGGCAGCGAATTGCCGCTGGTCGCCTATGTCCGGGCGGACGGCTTTTCGGTCGATGACATGGTAAGGCTTGCCAGCCACCCGAATGTCGCCGGCATCAAGTTCGCAACGACCGATGTCATGCTTCTGTCGCGCGCTATTGCCGCTTCGGACCCGAACGGCGCTCTATATGTCTGCGGACTGGCTGAAAGCTGGGCGCCGGCCTTCGCGGCGGTTGGCGCGCGTGGCTTCACATCCGGTCTCGTCAATGTCGCGCCGCAATTTTCCCTGCAGGTTCATGACGCCCTGACGGCCGGCGATTTCCCGGCCGCACGGAAGATCATCGAAGGGATCGAATTGTTCGAACGGCTGCGGACACGATATCGCAACGGCGCCAATGTGACCGTGGTGAAGGAAGCCATGGAAATTCTGGGGATGAAGGTTGGCCCCGTTCGCGCCCCGGGACTTGCCCGTCTGGACAAAGAAGATCGCGCAACGCTCGAAGGACTGCTTGCCAGCTGGCGCTGATGGACGCCATACCGGCAAGCTCCACACTTTCGCTTTGATCAGATCATATGCCGGCCATGAGCCGGCATATGCTTTCCGGGCCGATGGATGCTCAGCCGAACAGTGCAAGGCTGCTTTTCACGGTAACCCATACGCCCCACAGAAGCGGAATACCGACAGCAACCCAGGCAAGTGCAGCCTTGGTGTCCAGCCCGCCACGCCCGATGCCGAAGGAGCCTGTCGGGCCGGCATTGGCGGCCGCCGTCTTTGCCTGCAGCGTCGCGACCTCCGCATCCGACATGAACCACTTGTCCGAAAGCGGCCGCACGAAGGCATTGGCCACGAGGCCGATCGCCAGCATGCCCGCCAGAATATACATGGTGCTGGTGTAGAGCGCGGGTCCTGGCGCCACGCCCGCCGCGATCTGCGCTTCGCGGATGTAGTTGACGACGACCGGGCCGGCGATGCCCGCAGTCGCCCACGCCGTCAGCAGGCGGCCGTGGATTGCGCCGACGAACTGCGTGCCGAAAATATCGGCGAGATAAGCGGGAATGGTCGCAAAACCACCGCCATACATCGACAGGATGATACCGAAGGCGAGAACGAAGAGCGCCTTGTTGCCCATCGTCGCAAGCGTCGGCGCCAGCGCATAAAGAATGATGCCGAGAATGAAGAAGCAGAAATAAGTGTTCTTGCGGCCGATCTTGTCGGACATCGACGCCCAGAAGAAGCGGCCGCCGATATTGAACAGGGAAAGCAGCCCGGTGAAACCGGCAGCGATCGCCGCGATCTGCGCCTTCTGCCCGGCATCGAGATCCGCAAAACCCACGCCCGGCAGGCCGATCAGCGATCCTGCGAAGATTTCCTGCAGCATGGGCGAGGCCATGCCGATGACGCCGATACCTGCCGAAACGTTCAGGCACAGCACCGCCCAGATGAGCCAGAACTGCGGCGTCTTGTGCGCATCGCGCAGATGCACGTGGCGATGGGTTATCATGGCGCTTTTGGCGGAGGGCGCGGTCCAGCCTTCCGGACGCCAGCCCGACGGCGGAATGCGGTAACCGAAAGCGCCCGCCATCATGAAGACGAAATAGATCATGGCCATGACCACGAAAGTCTGCCAGACGCCGACCGAAACATCCGTCTTGAAGTTGTTCATCAGCAGATTGGCGAGCGGCGCACCGATCATCGCACCACCGCCAAATCCCATGATGGCCATGCCCGTCGCCATGCCGCGACGGTCCGGGAACCATTTGATCAGGGTCGATACGGGCGAAATATAGCCAAGGCCGAGACCGATACCGCCAATGACGCCGGCCCCCAGCCACATCAGCCACAGTTGATGCGTGATGACGCCGATTGCCGCCACCAGAATGCCGCCGCACCAGCAGCACGCGGAAACGAAGCCGGCCTTGCGCGGCCCCACTCTTTCCAGCCAGCCGCCCCAGATGGCCGCCGAGCAGCCGAGAAGAACGAAGAAAAGCGTATAGATCCAGCCGAGATCGGCCACGCGCCAGTTACACTCAGTGGTGAACAGCGCACCCAGAAGGGTAAGGCTGGAGCAACTGGGGTCCGTGGCCGGCAGCGCCTTCGACAGCGGCAGCCAGAACACGCTGAAGCCATAGGCCATGCCGATGCATAGATGAATGGCAAGGGCCGCCGGCGGCACCAGCCAGCGATTGAAACCCGGTCTTGCGATTATTCGTTCGCGGTCCAAAAACCCGGCTTGCGCCGCCTCTCCCGCTGTCGCACCTGCTACTGCCATTGACATTACCTCCCTCGTGGATGTCTGGACATGTCACGTTCGCCCCGCCGGGCGAACACCGATATCGCCGAACGTCCCCCGTCCGGCCGAAAATGTGATTTTGCGGTCGCGCCGCTCAAGCCTCTGTGCTTTCCGGTACGCTCGGTTCCGAAAGGGACTCACCCGCAATTGGTCCTTTGCCGCCCGGTGCGCCCTTGGCATCGTCGCCGAGGCCCACGGCATCGGTCGCCGGATCGTCGGGCCGCTTGATCTTCTTCGACGCGGCAAGCACAAGCGGCAGAAAATCACCGGCCCCGGCATCCACCATTTCGAAGAACCGGCGTCGCATGCGCGGTTCCCAGAACCTGTTGATGTGGGTTGCGACACCTTCGATGCGAATATCTTCCGGCTGCGACAGAAAGAATGTCGCGATCTGGTTTGCCATTCTCACCAGCTTTTCATCGGTGTGGTTGAGCAACATGACCTCTTCCCCCGCGCCGGCTGCCGGCCGACGCCTCTGTGTGTGACAAGGCCGGGCGCACCCGGCGCTCCTTATTCCGCCGCTTCGAGCTTGCCGCTGATCCGCCGCGAACGGCGGCCAAGCGCATCATATTCCTCCTGCCATTCCGTCGGCCCGTTGGAAGGCGATACCTGCACGGCGGTCACCTTATATTCGGGACAGTTGGTCGCCCAGTCGGAGAAGTCGGTAGTGATGACGTTTGCCTGCGTGCCGGGATGGTGGAAGGTCGTATAGACCACGCCCGGCGCCACACGGTCGGTAATCAACGCCCGCAGCGTCGTGTCGCCCGACCGGCTGGCGAGCTTGATCCAGTCGCCATCCTTCACGCCGCGCTGTTCGGCATCGTGCGGGTGGATTTCGAGACGATCCTCCTCATGCCAGACGACGTTTTCCGTGCGCCGTGTCTGCGCGCCGACATTGTATTGCGACAGGATACGGCCGGTGGTGAGCAGCAGCGGGAACCGCGGACCGGTGCGTTCGTCCGTCGCCACATATTCGGTGCGGATGAACTTGCCCTTGCCGCGCACGAAACCGTCCACATGCATGATCGGCGAACCATCCGGGAATTTCTCGTTGCAGGGCCACTGCACCGAGCCCTTTTCTTCCAGATAGTCGTAGGAAACGCCGGCAAAGCTCGGTGTCGTCGCGGCGATCTCGTCCATTATCTCGGACGGATGCGCGTAATTCCACGCAAGACCCATGGCCTGCGCCAGCTTCTGCGTCACTTCCCAGTCGGCATAACCGTTCTTCGGAGACATGACCTTGCGGACGCGGTTGATGCGGCGCTCGGCATTGGTGAAGGTGCCGTCCTTTTCGAGGAAGGTGGACCCCGGCAGGAAGACATGGGCGTAATTCGCCGTCTCGTTCAGGAAGAGATCGTGCACCACGACACATTCCATCGCGGCGAGACCGGCCGAGACGTGCTTCGTATCCGGATCGGACTGGAGAATATCCTCGCCCTGAATATAGATGCCCTTGAAGCTGCCATCCACGGCCGCATCGAGCATGTTGGGAATACGCAGCCCCGGCTCGTTGTTGAGCTTCACACCCCAGAGTTTCTCGAAGATGTCGCGCGTGGCATCGTCGGAAATATGCCGATAACCCGGAAGCTCGTGCGGGAAAGATCCCATGTCGCACGAGCCCTGAACGTTGTTCTGCCCGCGCAGCGGATTAACGCCTACACCGGGGCGGCCGATATTGCCGGTCGCCATGGCGAGATTGGCGATTGCCATCACCGTGGTAGACCCCTGGCTGTGTTCGGTGACACCGAGCCCGTAATAGATGGCGCCATTGCCACCCCTGGCATAAAGACGTGCGGCGCCGCGCACCTCTTCCGCCGGCACACCGGTGAAGCTTTCGGTTTCTTCCGGGCTATGCTGAGGCTCGGCAACGAAAGCGGCCCAATCCTCGAATTCCGACCAGTCGCAGCGCTCGCGGATGAAGGCTTCGTTGAACAGGCCTTCCGTGACGATGACATGCGCAAGCGCCGTCAGCACCGCGACATTCGTTCCGGGCTTCAGCGGCAGGTGGAAGGACGCCTCCACATGCGGTGTGCGAACGAGATCGATACGGCGCGGATCGATGACGATCAGCTTCGCGCCCTGTCGCAGCCGCTTCTTCAGCCGCGAGCCGAAAACAGGATGCCCATCCGTCGGATTGGCGCCGATCACCAGCACCACATCGGACTGCTCGACGCTATCGAAATTCTGCGTGCCGGCGGAGGTGCCGAAAGCCTGGCCGAGACCGTAGCCCGTCGGCGAATGGCAGACGCGGGCGCAGGTATCGACGTTGTTATTGCCGAAGCCGGCGCGGATGAGTTTCTGGACGAGGAAGGTTTCTTCGTTCGTGCAGCGGGACGAGGTGATGCCGCCGATGGATTCCCGGCCATATTGACCCTGGATACGCCGGAACTCCGACGCGACATGGGAGAAGGCCTCCTCCCACGTGACTTCCCGCCATGGATCGCTGATCTTTTCGCGGATCATCGGGTTGAGAATGCGGTCCCTGTGGGTGGCATAACCATAAGCGAAGCGGCCCTTGACGCAGGAATGGCCGCGATTGGCCTGCCCGTCCTTCCACGGCACCATGCGTACCAGCTCTTCACCGCGCATTTCCGCCTTGAAGGAGCAGCCGACACCGCAATAGGCGCAGGTCGTGACCAGCGAATGCTCCGGCTGGCCGATTTCGATCACCGATTTCTCCGTCAGCGTCGCCGTCGGACAGGCCTGCACGCAGGCGCCGCAGGAAACGCAGTCGGAGTCGAGGAACGCCTCATGCGCGCCGGGCGACACACGGCTTTCAAAACCGCGCCCTTCGATCGTCAGCGCGAAGGTGCCCTGCACTTCCTCGCAGGCCCGCACGCAACGCGAGCAGACGATGCATTTGGAAGGATCGTAGGTGAAATAGGGATTGCTTTCATCCTTCGGCATCCAGCGGGCATTGAGATCGCCATCGCCGGTGCGGGCCTTGACGTGGTTGTCGCCTTCGTAACCGTAACGCACATCGCGCAGGCCAACGGCGCCGGCCATATCCTGCAGTTCGCAATCACCATTGGCGGCGCAGGTCAGACAGTCGAGCGGGTGATCGGAGATATAAAGCTCCATCACGCCCTTGCGGATCTGCTTCAGCCGCTCCGTCTGCGTGTGCACGACGAGACCGGGGGCGACAGGCGTGGTGCAGGAGGCAGGGGTACCGTTGCGGCCCTCCACCTCGATCAGACAGAGGCGGCAGGAACCGAAGGCATCCACCATGTCGGTGGCGCAGAGTTTTGGAACATCGATCCCCGCTTCGCGCGAGGCGCGCATGATCGAGGTTCCCGCAGGCACAGTCACCTGCCTGCCGTCGATGGTGAGCGTCACCATGTCCGTTGCGTGGGATTTGGGGGTTCCATAGTCGAATTCTGTTACAAGGGCCATGGTCTTACTCCGCCGCTTCAACACGTGGGATGGGGGCAAAATCATCAGGAAAATGCCGGAGCGCACTCATGACGGGATAGGGCGTGAAACCGCCGAGCGCACAGAGCGAACCGAATTTCATGGTTTCGCAGAGGTCTGCGAGGAGTGCCGTATTTTTCTCCCGCTCGATGCCGAGCGCGATCCTGTCCACCGTCTCGACGCCGCGTGTGGAGCCGATGCGACAGGGCGTGCACTTGCCGCAGCTTTCGACGGCGCAGAATTCCAGCGCGAACCGGGCCTGATGCAGCATATCGGCCGTGTCATCGAAAACCACGATGCCGGCATGGCCGATCAGGCCACCGGCGGCGGTGAAGGCTTCATAGTCGAAGATCGTGTCGAACAGCGAAACCGGGAAATAGGCCCCAAGCGGACCGCCCACCTGCACCGCCTTGACGGGACGGCCGGTGATCGTGCCGCCACCGATATCATTGACCAGCTGCCCGAGCGGCAGACCGAAGGCGGTCTCGTAAAGCCCGCCATGCCTGATGTTTCCGGCAAGCTGGATGGGGATGGTGCCATGCGAGCGGCCGACGCCGAAATCGCGATAAAACGCCGCGCCGCGATCCATGATGACCGGAATGGAGGCGAGCGAAATCACATTGTTGACGACGGTGGGCCTGCCGAACAGGCCCTGTAAAGCAGGAAGCGGCGGCTTGGCGCGCACGGTGCCGCGCTTGCCTTCCAGACTGTTCAGAAGCGAGGTTTCCTCGCCGCAGACATAGGCGCCGGCACCCATGCGCACTTCGAGATCGAAGGCCCGCCCGGAACCGAGCACGGATGGGCCGATGATGCCTTCGCGGCGGGCGATCTCGATTGCCTGCTCCATGACCTTGATGGCGTAAGGATATTCCGAGCGCGTATAGATGAAGCCTTTCGTCGCGCCGGCGGCGAGGCCGGCAATCGCCATGCCTTCGATCAGCACAAAGGGATCGCCTTCCATGATCATGCGGTCGGCGAAGGTGCCGCTGTCGCCCTCATCGGCATTGCAGACGATGTATTTCTGATCGGCCACCGCATCGGCGACGGTTTTCCATTTGATACCGGTCGGGAAACCCGCGCCGCCGCGTCCACGCAGGCCGCTTTCGGTCACTTGCGCAACGATGTCCAGCGGCGCCATGGCGACGGCTTTTTCGAGGCCTTTCAAGCCCTGATAGGCGCGGTAGTCCGCAAGCGACAATGGATCGGTAACGCCGCAGCGGGCAAATGTCAGTCGCGTCTGGCTTTTCAGGAACGGGATGTCCTTCGTCGGCCCGAGACAGAGGCGATGCTCGCCGCCGGTGAGAAAACCCGCATCGAAAAGCGAAGCAACGTCGCTGGCCTTGACCGGCCCGTAGGCAATACGGCCATGTTCGGTGCGCACTTCCACCAGCACTTCAAGCCAGAGCATGCCGCGTGAACCGTTGCGGACAATATGCACATCGAGATTGCGGCTGGCCGCCTCGTGGCCGATCGCTTCGGCGACACGGTCTGCGCCAACGGCAAGCGCGGCGGAATCGCCCGGAACAAAAACGGTGACACTCATCGGCGCGCCTCCGCCAGAATGTCGCCAAGACAGTGCTCGTCCAGTCGTGCGTGAAGTTCGCCATCCAGCATCAGCGCAGGCGCCTGTGCGCAAAGCCCGAGACAGAAGACCGGCTCCAGCGTGACGGAACCGTCGGTTGCCGTTTCGTGCCACTCAAGGCCGAGCCGGGACTTGATGGTTTCCGCAAGAGGCTCGCCACCCATCGACTGGCAAGCCTCGGCGCGACAGAGTTTCAGCACATGTCGGCCGGACGGATGATCGCGAAAATCAGGATAGAAGGTCACGACGCCATGAACCTCGGCGCGCGATATATTCAGCGCGGATGCGACGATCTGCTTGGCGCTTTCCGGTATGTAGCCGAATTCTTCCTGCACCGCGTGCAGAATGGGCAGCAATGGCCCCTCCAGGTGGAGAAGTTCGTCAATGATAGCGGAAACACGGGCCGCCTCATCTGCGGCAACCGCACGGATATTCATAAGCCAGTCCTCCCAAACCGACAGGGGCAGGTATGGCGAGCGGCGCATGTTTCAGTGCCAGCGCAGCCCCTGCATGGTTCGGGAGAATGGCGAGGTCGGCCGGATCAGGTCAATAATGTGTTTTCGTCAACCGATAGGAAATTCCTATCAAAAGCCATCGCCGCTGCGCGCTGACGCGCCTCATGAAGAAGCGCGGAAACGAGTGGCGTGTGTGGTTCGCGATAGGTTGCGATCAACCCCACCAGATGTTCCGCGTCCGGCTCGGTGATCGGTATCATTCTGATCTGTTTTGGAAAACCGAATGATTCCGCTATGTTACGCGGCATTATTGAAGCCCATTGTCCGGTTCGGATATGCGAAAACAGCACAATCATGGAGTTGGACTCCAATGTCGGCTTCACCTCTACGCCCGCTTCAGCCATATGCTTGTTGATGATGCGGCGGTTCTGCATATCCGAAGTCAATAGGCATAACCTAAGACCTGAAACCTGCTTCCAGGTAACGCTTTCCTGATCGGCGAGCGGCGTTCCGGCTGCTGCAATCAGGTGATATCGCTCCGAATAAAGCGGCACCGTGGTCACTCGACCAAGAGGTTCATTGTCGAGATAGCTGATTCCCGCATCGATCTCGAGGTTTTCGATCTGGCTCAGGACCTGAAGCGAGGTGCGTGACGTCACGGAAAAGGTCACGTCGGGATGCCGCGCCTGAAAGGATTCCGTCAATCGCGGCACCATCGCAAGCGCCGTCGGAATGACCGCAAGGCGGATGTGGCCCGCCAGACCCTTGCGCGCCGCCCGCATTTCCTCACGCATGGTGCGCGTATCGGCGACGATGCGACGCGCCCATTCGAGAACACGCTGGCCCTCCGGTGTCAGCCCCTGATAACGCGCCGCACGCACCACAAGAACGACACCAAGCTGGTCCTCCAGCTGCCGGATCGCGGCCGAGAGACTGGGTTGGGAAACGCCGCACTCCTCCGCCGCGCGGCCAAAATGCCCTGCGCGCGCCAATGCGATGAAAAATTCCAGCTTGTCGATCATGCGTCCTCCCGCGTCGCTCGCGACCCTGCGGATGGTGCGAGCGGGATAACACTAGAACGAGGCGGAGAAGCCCGCAAATGGATGCCGTTGTTTTCCTGAAACCGTGCGGGGTGGCAAGACTGGATTCCGTCAGGCACGGGCAGTCATGGGCGTCGACGTTCGGTCAACCGCTCCAACCGCACTGAACGCAGCCTTATGGCGGCATTGACCCATCCGTCGTTTCGCCTGACCTGCCGCGCAGCACCGGGAAGCGAAACCAATCGTTATCGCCGCCTCGATGCCCTGCCCTCTCATTCTCCCGAGTTTGCGGCAGCAGGCAAAAGGTATTCGGCGCTTCAGTCGCAAGAACCTTCACTCGCCATCCGGCTTGATGAAGTCGGTCATCGCGGGCGCCTTGAGGACGAACTGACGATCCGAGCTGATGTAATTATCGGCATGTAGGCGCGCAATCGGCTGATATCGGTCCGGATCGACATAACGCCCCTCCGCATCGAGGCAATCCTTGTGGACATGCATGTGCACCACTTCCCCCAGGACAAGGGTACGGCGCGGATAGTCGATCAGGCGCTCCACACGGCATTCGAAGGCGCAGGGCGATTCCGCCGCAAAGCTCGCATCGATCTTGCTGCAGGGCGTGGCCGTCAATCCGGCAATCGAAAGTTCATCCACTTCGCTGTCGAAACCGAGGCCGCAGACGAGCATTTGTTCGGATAGAGCCATATCGACCATGTTGATGACGAATTCGCCGGTGCGACGAATATTGGCCATCGTATCCTTCTCCTCCCCCGTCACACGCGGCTGGATGCCGAGAACAACGATCGGCGGATCATGGGAGAAAACGTTGAAAAAGCTCATCGGCGCGGCATTGTTGTGGCCAGCGGCCGAGCGCGTGGTGACAAGCGCTATCGGCCGTGGACCGATAAAATTGGTCAGCAAGCGATAACGGCTCTGCGGCTCAAGCGCGGTAAAATCGAATTCCATGGGAGCACCTGATTTATTGTATACAATAATATTTCATATTGCAGACAATTACTCAATCACCCTGATCACGGGATAGCCGATTTTGCTGCATCACATTTGGGGAGCAAAGGAGAAGTAGCAAGCCCGCACGCATTCTCCAACCAAATGGACGGAACCGCCATCCATGCATCGACTATAAGCGCAAAAACTCCCCGGCCTGGAGGGGTCCGGGGAGTAAACCTGACATCATGTCAGAAACTTTGACTGGAGCTAGTTACTCACCCGTTCGGAAACGGGGTGGATCTGAGTTGTCTAACCCTACTATGCTTTTTGTAGACTATTAGAACGCGCGCTCGAGACGAACGAAACCGGTCCAGCTGTCGCCAGCACCACTGTCGCGACCTTCGCGGCCGTCTACGTCCTGATAGGTAACCGCAACCTTGGTGGAGAGACCAGACGTGATCTTGTAGCCAGCAGCGACGCCAGCGCGCCATGCATCGCGATCACCCGTGAACTTGCCGTCCGTACCGATATCCAGCGTACCGAAGTACTGGAAACCGGGGGTGATGGTCAGCTTGTCGGTTGCCTTGATCGAATATTCGGCGGCCACGGTCCATTCCGATTCTTCGTAATATGCGTTGGCACCCGATGCCCATGCACCAGCAAGGCCGAACGTGCCCGGACCGAGGTCTGCCGTCAAGATTGCGCGGATTGCGCCATTCTCAGCATTGGTGTCGTAACCGCCGAGGATGTTGGCCTTAACGCCGCCGAACTTCGCGCCAACAATACCGCTGATGCCAACGTTATTGTCACCCTTGCCATTAAGGGACGACCAGTTGCGCTGAGCAACGCCGAGATTGTTCGTCTTGTTGATGGCGGTGTAGTTGGCATTTTTGTCATCGACGTCGTTACCGGCGATGATGCCTTCCAGTTCTTCAACTGCTACGCCGACGTAGAAGGAACCAGCGTCGTAGGTGTAACGAATGGCGTTCAGACGGGTCTTGTTGGAGCTGAGCTGGTCGTACTCGCCGGCGAGACCGTCATCCCACCAGTTGTAGTAAAAACCGACCTTCAGGCCGCTCAGTTCGATGAAGGCCTGGTCAACAACAACGCCACGGCTGCTGTCCTGGTCAGCATCGCCACGGAAGCCGATGTAGCCGCGCAGAGCGCCGAGCTCGGTGTCGGTGCGGGTGTCGATGTTGAACTGGGCGCGGCTGAAGCTATCCCAATCCGAATCGCCCGACTTACGACGACCGAAGTCGGTCTGGAAACGAACGTAACCGTCGAACTTCAGGCAGGTTTCGGTGCCGGGGATGTAGAAGAAGCCGGTGCCGAAAGCGTCGCAGACGCGAACATATTCCATGGGCTCGGGCTCGGCAGCGACGATAGCGTCAGCGGCCTGTGCGCCGGATACTGCTGCGAGAGCCGCAGCGGAGCCGATGAGAAGGCTCTTGATGTTCATTTGTAATCTCCAGTCAAAAATTTTTCAACGAATGCGCAAATTTGAGGGCTGGTCTTTTCCCTGCCGCCCGCTTCCCTGCGCTGATTCAGAAAATGACAGAAGTTGCTGTAGACTCGCAATTTAAATCGACGGAATACAAATACGGATAAAGTACTCAATTAAATTTCGTAGTAAAATTACAACAAATTAACAATTTATATTACAGTATATCTGAACATTATTTTGCGATAATCAAATTCATTACTTATAAATATCGTCATAAATTTCTAAAATACAAACCAGTAAATCAATGAACGTCCCGTTCCGCCCGCGATCGGGAGGTGTCAGCACGCGCGGGCATGAGGAAGCGAAGTGGTTTTCGTTGAGGGGGCAGGAGACGACGAAGGCGGCAAGATATCTGCCCAGCCTCTCCGGGAAAGCCATATCTGGTCGATCTGAAACAACCGGTCGTCCGGGCAGCCTATGGGCTGTTTTCGGGTAAGCCGGTCGCGAATATCGTCGTCTTCGCCAGCATGTCTTCGATCGCCTCTGCCGGCACCGGGCGGCTGAAGTAATAACCCTGACCGTAGGGGCAGCCGGCATCCCGCAGAAATGTCGCCTGCTCGCCGGCTTCCACGCCTTCGGCAATGACATCGATGCCAAGAGACCCGGCAAGCTGGATCATGATCGAGACGATGGCGCTGTCCTTGGTCTTTTCCGGCAGATGGGTGAGGAACGAGCGGTCTATCTTCATGCAGGACAGCGGGAATGTCTTGAGCATGCCGAGGCAGGAATAACCGATACCGAAATCATCCAGCGCCAGGCTGACGCCCATCTGTTTGATGGCCCGCATGATCCGCACCGATGTTTCAACATCCTGAATGATGAGCGTCTCGGTGATTTCGATTTCCAGCAGGGATGGCGCAAGGCCGGTTTCCTTCAGCACCGACCTGATCTGCTGCACCAACCCGCCCTGAAACTGCCGTGGAGAGATATTGACCGCCATTTTGACGGGCGACAGGCCGGCGGCGGCCCATGCCTGCGCCTGACGACAGGCCTTTTCGAGAATGCTCTCTCCGAGTTCGACGATCAGGCCGGTTTCTTCCGCAAGTCCGATAAATTCCGCAGGACCGAGCAGACCTTCCGTGGGGTGCTGCCACCGCACCAGCGCCTCCACGCCGCTGATCCGGCCGCTGACAAGATCGACCTGCGGCTGGAAGTGCAGCACAAACTCGTCCCTCTTTACCGCCTTTCGCAATTCCTCGATGCGGGTGAACTTCTTCCTCAGATCATCCGCCATATTCGGGGTGAAGGTGGCAATGCTGTCGCGCCCGGTATGTTTGGCTTCATACATGGCGAGATCGGCCGCCGCGACGATTTCCGCCGTGGTTTCCCCATGTTCCGGGAAAAAGGCCATGCCGATGCTGCATGTGACCTTGATATCGTAATTGCCGATACGCAATGGCTGCGAGACAGCGGCGCGGATGCGCTGCAGGCGGTTTTCGACATCGTCCCTGCGCTCTTCGAGAATGATGACGAACTCGTCGCCGCCCACCCTGAGAACGAGATCGTTCTTCCGGAGGCTTTTCGCAATGCGCTCGGCGGTTTTCGACAGCAGCGCGTCGCCGATGCTGTGGCCGAGCGTATCGTTGATCTGCTTGAAATTGTCGAGATCGAGAAAACCGATACCGACCCTCCGGTTCGCCTTTGCCGCCGCCGCCAGTATTTCCGGCAGTCTCGTATCGAGGAAACGGCGGTTCGGCAGCCGGGTCAACATGTCGTGATCCGCCAGGAAGGCGATATGTTCCGCCGCCCTTTTGCGGTCGATTGCCAGCCCCGCCATGCGCGCCGCAGCGCCTATGAATTCCACCAGCGCCGCATCCGGCTGGCGGCCGGCCAGCATGCACCAGACGAAACCATGCGCCTTGCCTTCGCTGGCGGGAATATCGAAACTGAAGGCCATGTGTTCTGCCGGATGGACAAGGCTCTCAGGATCGCTGACGCTGGAAACAAGTGCGACCAGCCCCTCCTGCTGCGCCAGCGCCGGCGAGGCGTAAACGGAAGGTTCCCCTTCCGCCGCATCGAACACCCGCACCGCGCAGGCCAGTCCGGTCGCGAGATTTTCGATTGCCTTGACGAACTCCTCGAGAAAATCCTCGATGCGCGCCGCCGCGACGATCATTTCCAGAATATGCGCCTGCGCCTGAAGCAGTCTTTCCGAGGCCTTTTTCTGGGTTATATCCCGCGAGGCGCCGACCACGCCGATGATGTTGCCGGCCTTGTCCTTCAGCGGCACGCGCGACATCATGAGCCAGCGATCGATATCGCCGCGCATGGCGCGTTCCTCGTAACCGAGATCCGGTTCGCCGGTGCGCATCACCCGCGCCTCGGTATCGGGAATGCCGGCGCGCTGCGCCGCTTCACCGTTAATATCGTAGTCGGTGAGCCCGATCAGTTGCTCGACCGTGTCAAAGCCGTTTTCGGTGACGATGGCGCGATTGGCGAAAAGAAAGCGCCCTTCCAGATCCTTGGCATAGATAAAATCCGGCACGTGGTCGATCATCGCTTCCAGAAGCGCGTACCGGTCGGAAGGATTGGTGTTTTCGCTCATGTCAGGAGTGGCGGATGGCGTGACATCGCGCTTTTTTCGCGACATCCGGTTCTCTTCGGGTGTCTTCGGGCCTTTGGAACGCACCTCTCCGCCTCATCATTTTATAAGGAAGCAGAATAGTAGGATTATACGTATTATATAAATATGAACAACGACAGTAGATTGCCGGGAAACCAGCCTTTTGCAGCAGCCTCCCCGAATCAAAACGGCGCAACCGAAGCTGCGCCGTCAAGACCACAGGCGGCAATTCGTTGACCGTCACACCACCGGCGTCGGCAATTCTTTGCCGGCGAAATGGGCATCGAGATTGGCGAGAACGAGATCAGCCATGGCGCGGCGCGTCTGGTGCGTGCCGCTGCCGACATGCGGAGCGAGCGTGACGTTGTCGAAGGCGAAAAGCGCTTCCGGCACGCGCGGCTCATCCTCGAAGACATCCAGCGCAGCGCCACCGATCGTGCCGCTGGCAAGAGCCTCGACAAGCGCCTTCTCATCCACCAGCGAGCCGCGCGCCACATTGACGAGCACACCCTGGGGACCGAGCGCCTTCAGCACATCCGCATTGACGATATGGCGTGTTTCGGCGGTCGCGGCGGCGGCGATGATCAGCACGTCGCAATTGGCGGCCAGCGCCTCGATGCTGTCATGATATTCATAGGCAACATCGCGGCGGTTTCTGGCGGTGTAAGAAATGCGCGCATCAAAACCCTCGAGCCGCTTTGCGATTGCCTGGCCGATGCGGCCGAGGCCGAATATGCCGTAACGGCGGCCGGCCACGCGGGTGGAAAGCCCCATATCGCCCTTCAGCCATTGGCCGGTGCGCACATGCTGATCCGCCTGCGGCAGCTTCCGCGCCTGCGCCAGAACGAGGCCGAGCGCGAGGTCAGCGACATCGGCCGTCAGCACGTCAGGCGTATTGGAGACGCGGAAACCGCGTCGCTTGGCATCAGTCAGATCGACCTTGTCGAAACCGACGCCGTTGATGGCGACGATTTCAAGATTGGGAAGTGCAGCGCCGATATCCGCCGGCAGGCCGATATGGCCGCCGGTGACAACGCCGCGGATTGAAGCACCCTTTTCAGCAAGGAACGCCGCCTTGTCAGCAGCCTCGAACAGGCGATGCACGGTGAAGCGCTCGGCGAGTTCGCCTTCCAGTGCCGGGATGAGCGGGCACAATTGCACGATTTCAGTGGTCATGAAGTTTCCTTTGCGCCGGTGAACTACTTCACATCGGCCTTGACGAATTGCCGGAGTTCCGGCGTTTGCGGGTTGGCGAAGAGTTCGGAAGAACGGCCCTGCTCCCAGATCTTGCCCTTGTGCATGAAGATGGTTTCGGTCGCCACGCGGCGCGCAAAGGCCATTTCGTGGGTCACGAGGATCATGGTCATGCCGTCTTTGGCGAGATTTTCCATGACGGTCAGCACTTCCTCGGTCAATTCAGGATCGAGCGCCGAGGTCACCTCGTCGAACAGCATCACCTTCGGCCGCATGGCGAGCGAACGGGCAATCGCCACGCGCTGCTGCTGGCCGCCGGAAAGCTGGTCCGGATAGGAATCGAATTTCTCCGACAGGCCGACGAGTTGCAGAACTTCGCGGGCAATATCCTTGGTTTCCGATTTCGCCACGTCCTTGACGATGCGCGGCGCGAGCATGATGTTTTCGCCGACCGTCAGATGCGGGAAGAGATTGTAGCTCTGGAACACGATGCCGACATCGGTGCGCAGCTTGCGCAGCGCCTTGGCATCTTCGCCAATCGCATGACCGGCGATTTCGATGCGGCCGGAATTGATCTTCTCCAGCCCGTTCATGCAGCGCAGCAGCGTGCTCTTGCCCGAACCCGAGCGGCCGATGAGGGCGAAAACTTCACCGCGGCCGACCGTCAGCGACACGCCTTTGAGGACTTCCAGAGCGCCAAAGCTCTTGTGAACGTTTTCAACGATTACTTCCGGCATGAAGCCTCCTTTCCAGCCAACGCGACAGCTGGGACAACGGGTAGCAGACGATGAAATAAAGCACGGCCACCGCGACGAAGACGCGGAACGGCTGGAACGTGGCATTGTTGATGAGCTGCCCCGCTCTCGCCAGTTCGACGAAACCGATGATCGATGCGATGGACGTATTCTTGACGACCTGAACGGCGAAACCGACGGTCGGCGGTAGCGAAATGCGGATCGCCTGCGGCAGAATGACGTAGCGATATTGCTGGGCGCGGGTCAGCGCCAGCGATTCCGACGCTTCCCATTGCTGCTTCGGCACCGCCTGGATGCAGCCGCGCCAGATTTCCGCGAGGTAACCCGATGTATAGATCGTCATCGAGGCGCCGGCGGCAAAGAGCGGTGGCAGTTCCAGCCCGGCAAGGCTGAGGCCGTAATAGGACAGGAACAGGATCATCAGCACCGGAATACCCTGGATCACCTGGATATAGGTGCCGGCGGCAATGCGCAGCGCCTTGAAATTCGAGGTGCGGGCAAGCGCCACGAAGAAGCCGACAATGCCGCCGCCGATAAGGGCAATGATCGTCAGAAGCACGGTCCATTGCAGGGCGGTCAGCAGGAAGCCGAATTCGTTCCAGCCGAAAGTTCGAAGAGTCATGACTGCACCTCCGGCATGGCGGTCATCGTCTTGCGGGCAACACGGCGGCCGAACAGCCACATGCCGACAAGGGCAAGGATGAGCCGCAGGCTGAGCGCCAGCGCAAGATAGATGAGCGTGACGACGATATAGACCTCGAAGGAGCGATAGGTCTGCGATTCCACGAAGGCTGCGGCAGCCGCAAGCTCATGGGTGGAAATGGCCGAACATATGCTCGATGCCAGCATCATCAGCACGAACTGGCTGCACAGCGAGGGATAGACCTTGGCGATGGCCGGCACGATGATGACGTGGCGATAAATCTGGTACTTGGTGAAACCCAGCGCCTCACCCGCCTCGATCTGCGACTTGTGCACCGCCTCGATGCCGGCGCGGATGATCTCCGTTGAATAGGCAGCAAGATTGATCGTCATACCGATCAGCGCCGCCGTATCCGCCCCTACCCTGAAGCCGAGGCCCGGCAGGCCGAAATAGACGATGAAAAGCTGCACGAGAAACGGCGTATTGCGGATGACTTCCACATAACCGTCCACGATGATGCGGACGATGCCGCCATTGATGGACCGCAGCGAAGCCAAAAGAATGCCGAAAGCGCAGCCGAGCACGATGGACAGGACAGACAGCTTGATCGTCAGCCATATGCCGTTCAGAATCTCGTTCTGATACTGGGCGAGCGCGCCGAATTGGAATGTATAGGACATGCGTCACTCCGTTGACATTTCCCGGGCCCGCCGAAAATCCTCCCGGCGGGCGCGTTGAAAGGCTCAATCAGAAGCTTGGCAATTGCGGCAGCGGACGGCCGGTCCACTTGACCGAGATGCGATCGAGATCGCCGGACATCTTCATGAGGTAGATGGAGGTGTTCAGCCACTGGCGCAGCTCGAAATCCTCAAGTTTGGTCGCCATGGAATTGCCCTGCTGGAAGAAGGTGAAACCAACCTGCAGACCGGCTTCCGGACGCTGCTTGATGATCGCTTCGCCAACCGTGGACGGCAATGCCACGGCATCCACCTGGCCGGCGAGCAATGCCTGCGCGCTGGTGGAATCGTCTTCGTAAACGACGATTTCGAGACCTTCGACATTGGCCTTGCGCAGCGCGGTTTCCTGCGAGGAACCGCGATTGACCGAAACGCGCTTGCCCTTGAGGCTGTCGAGATTTTCGAACTTCTGGTCCTTGCCGGAAATGATGTCCATGTTGAAGGCGCTGTAAGGCTGCGTGAACATCACGGTCTTGGCGCGCTCGCCGGTCGGCGCGAGCGTCGCAACAAGGAAATCGACCTTGCCGGTCTGAAGGGCGGGAATACGCGCAGGCGGTGTCAGCGGTACCAGTTCCACCGGCAGCGACAGGTAGGAGCCGATGAGATTGGCGACATCGACGTCGTAACCGGAAGGATTGCCCTTCTCATCCACCATGCCCATCGGCGGCGCACCGGTCAGAACACCGATCTTGACCTTGCCGCGCGCCGTGATCTCGCTGATCGAGACGGCATGGGCGGACGTGGTGGCGGCAAGCGTTGCTGCTGCAACACCGACGGCAACGGTCATGCTCTTCAGAAATCTGGATATGCTCATGGTTTCTCCTCCAACCTTATAAGTGGCTGCCCAGAATGGAACAGCGGCCTTGCGCAAACCGAAAAATGTTCTCGATAACATTTTAACGCGATTGACTAAAAACTCCTCCCAAGAAACCGCGAAAGCACAAAACCAGATGAATCTCCTATGAAATTCAATGTTTTCGGCTGGTTATCGATTTTCCTCTGTTCGACACCGTTTCACGTTCTTGGCAGGATCAATAATGCATGTTATCGGTATCATTGCAAGTCCGATCTACAGAACTGTTTCGGTCGGCAATCATTCGGGAGGAAACATGTATACACGCTCGGCAATTTTCGAAGGCAGGATTCACCCTGGCCGGGAGGAGGAGTTTTTCCGCATCGTCGAGGAGAAATTGCTGCCGGTCTGGAAACGCATGCCGAATGCGCAGGCCGTGCGGGTGATGCGCACCGAGCGCACGGACCCGGACGCCGCTTCGATCATCATGGTGCAGGAAATCGACTATCCGTCGATGGAGGCGGTGGAGGAAGCGCTGGTCTCCCCCGTCCGGCTGGAAGGCCGGGTGCTGACGGATGAGATGATGAGCATGTGCGACGGGCGTTTTTATCATCTGGTCTATAGCCGCGTCGCATAAATCCGGTGCACGCCGCATCGATCTGCAATCATACGGCGTGCTTTCCCTTATTGTCTTCGTGTATGTCTTGTCCTGAACCGGTTCGAATTTAGGGAGACATGCTTTGGTGGAGCGCACGCCCTTGGCCGCAGCGTTAGTCACGTCAAAAAAAGCTACCATGAGCGATGTCTCGAAACTCGCGGGCGTCTCCAAGATGACCGTTTCGCGGGTGCTGGCCGATCCCGCGCTGGTGTCCGAGGACACTCGCCAGAAGGTGATGAAGGCCATCGAGAAGCTGGGTTATGTGCCCGACCGCATCGCCGGTTCGCTATCCTCCCGCCGCACCAATTTCATCACCGCCATCCTGCCGACGCTCACCAACTCCAACTTCGCCGATAGCGCACAGGGGCTTGCCAATGCGCTGCGCGCCGCCGACTACCAGTTGCTGATCGGCTATACGATGTACGATCTGCAGGAGGAGGAACGCGTCATCCGCACCATGATGGAGCGCCGCCCCGATGCCATCGTCGTCGCCGGCACGGTGCATACCAAGATGGCGAGCGAAGTTTTGATGCGCGCCGGTATTCCCATCGTGGAAATCTGGGATGTTCCCGAACACCCCATTGACCATGCGGTCGGTTTTTCCAACTACGAAGTGGGAAGAACCGCCGCCAAACATCTGATATCGCTTGGCTTCAAGCGAATCGGCGCGCTCGGCTCAAGGGCCGATGGCGATGTGAAGGACTGGCGCGGCGAAAGCCGCCTGCTTGGTTTCGGCGCGGCCCTGCGTGAAGCCGGCATTGCCGACGATCTCATCATCCGCGAAGGCAGTGCGCCGGTCTCCTATGACCACGGGGCAAAAACCCTCGGCTCGCTGCTGGCCAAGGCGCCCGATGTCGAGGCCATCTTCGCCGTATCGGATATTTCCGCCGTCGGCGCGCTGATGGAATGTCATAGAAGGGGAATCAGTGTCCCTGACCGCATTTCCATCCTCGGCTTCGGCGACTTCGATATCGGCCGGCAATGTTACCCTGCAATTTCAACGATCCGCGTCGACGCCCAGATGATCGGCCGCAGGGCGGGCGAGTTGCTGTTGTCGATACTGGAGGCGGAAAAGGATGCCATTGTTCCCGAGGGTGCAAGGGTGGATGTCGGCTTCGAGCTGATCGTGCGGGAGACGACGAAGCGGCTGGGTGGGTGAGGCTCTAGCCAGGGGGAACGAGCGGCGGCCACTTGTTTCTTCTCCCCAAGGGGGAGAAGTCCGCGGCAGCGGGATGAGGGGGCAAGCTCTCCGAAATCCGGCAACGTTGCCCCCTCATCTGACCCTTCGGGCCATCTTCTCCCCGACGGGGAGAAGAAATACGCCGAACCGATGCGGCCCGTAACACGCCGCCGATCTGGGCTATAGACCTTTAAAGGCCCTCCTTACCTTGCACCCCACGTATCCGTCAGACGATACCCTTCCGGCCACGGATCGGACGGATCGAGCATGTGCTGGTGGATACCGGTGATCCAGCCCCGGCCGGAAATTTCCGGCAGGATGGCCGGACGGTCGCCGACCGTGGTGGTTCCAAGGATGCGGCCGGTAAAGGTAGAGCCGATCAGCGACACCGCCGTCAGCGTTTCGCCTTCCTTCATTTCGCCGCGCGCATGCAGCACCGCCATGCGCGCTGAAAGTGCCGTACCTGTCGGCGAGCGGTCCACCTTTCCCGGCTGGATGGCGACGGCCGCCCCTGCCCGCAGGCCTTCGGCCGTGCGTTCCACCTTGCCGGCAAACAGGCAGAAGGAGAAATGCCGCCAGTCCGGGTTTTCCGGATGGTCGAAGCCCAAAGCCTTGTTGGCAGCATTGGTGATGCGCACGCCGAGGCGGGCAATCTCATGCGCCTCTTCCGGCTTCAGGCTAAAGCCCATCGCCTCGGCATCGATGATGACGAAGCTGTCACCGCCATAGGCTGTGTCCACTTTCAGCGTACCGAGACCTTCGACATCGAGTTCGACATCGAGTTTTGCGGCGAAGCTCGGCAGGTTCTGCACGAAAATGCGCTCGGCCTTGCCGTTGCGGCATTCGGCGCGCACCTTCACCAGTCCGCCGGGAGCTTCCAGCAGCATATGGGTTTCCGGCTCCTGCATCGGCACGATGCCGCCATCCAGAAGCACGGTGGAAACGCAGATGGAATTGGAGCCGGACATGGGCGGCGTATCTTCCGGCTCCATGATGATGAAGGCGGCATCCGCGTCGGGATGTTTCGGCGGCACCAGCAGGTTGACGTGCCGGAAAACGCCGCCGCGCGGTTCGTTGAGCACGAAATTGCGCAGGGTCTCATCGCGGGCGATGAAGCGGCTCTGCTCCCAGATCGTTTCGCCCGGCGGCGGCCTGACACCGCCGACGATCACATCCCCGACTTCACCTTCCGCATGGGCGGAAATGACATGAACGGTCTTGATACTGCGCATTCAAAACTCCTTAGGAAAGCCATGAAGGAAGAAGGGATGGGGCACGGCCGGTCAGCGCGCTTTCAACGCAATCGGCAAGGCTGCCGAAGCGCACTGCGCGGCCGCTGAGACCGGGGCCGTAATGGGCGTATTTACCGGAATTGGTCATCAAAGCGCGGGTTTTCGTCGGGAAAACCGGCTCGGAAATGGAGCACCAGCAAAGATCAGGCAGCACCTGCACCCCGCTGTCATGCAGGCTTTTCAAGGTGCCGTCCTGGCCGGCCGCATCGATGACCTGCTGCCCGGCTGTCACGATGACGGCGACATCATTATGCCGCTTGCGGCCGGCGAGCACAGCGGCGAGCGCGCGGCACTCCTCCAGCGAGGCATGCGGGCTGCCGATGGCAACGAGCTGCACGTCCTCCGGCCCCTCATTCAGCAGCGACCAGCCAGCGGCCATATCGGCAAGCGAAATGGTGACGGTCTCGGCTGTTTCCAAAGGCGCAAGCCCGGCTTCCGGGGTCACACCCTCGATATGCAACATGGGCGCGGCGGAGGTGGTGCCGAAGGCGGCGCAAAGCGCCTTGAGATCATCCCGCGACGGCTTTGCAGGGCCAAGGCCACGCAGCAGCGGAATGCAATCCGGTGCGGCCTTGCCGGCAAGATAGCCGATGAGCGGCCAGAACGCGTCGTCCACGCCCTGCGGTAAAGTCACATCGACAATGCGCTGCGGCCGGCGATTTTGCTCCAGATAGACGCCGGCAAGCGGCGCCCTGCCCGTCAGCGCGATGCAGAGATCGAGAAAATCCGGATGTTTCGCCGTGCGCGCGCCAAGAACCGTATTGGCGAAGATCACCGCGTTCGATTCCGCCCAGGCGATCATGTCGCCGGCCTGCGGCGCGCTGTCGAGCAGGTAAGGCGAACAGGTGAAAGTCGGGCGACAGCCCATGCGCACATAGGCATCCGCCAGCCTTGCGGCCGGGTCGCCGAAATCCTCCGGCATGCCTTGCGAACGCCAATGCGCCTTGTCCACCGAAATGGCGTTCATAGTCGTCGGCACCCTTACCTTCGCGCCCATCTCCGCCATTTTTTCCGCAAAGGTGAGATTGGCGGGGCTGGCATAGATGCAACCGTCAATATGGCCCTGCGTGACATCGACAAGCGCCGACGCCCCCTGCTGGGCGGCCATGGCGACGGTGATGCGCATGGCCTGCTGCACGGCGACGCCATCGCGTCCTTCGAGCATGGCCCGGTCGTCATCCCTAAGATCGAGATGCGCCGTCGCCGGCGGCGTGATGGCAAGGGAAGCGCCATCGGCTTCGATGACCGTCTCATCGATACGGACATGAACGGCTTTGGAAAACCGGGCGAAATTTTCCGCGTCGAGGCGCAGCACCGGCAAAGGCTTGCCGAACATTTCGGCGGCGATCAGCGCGCCCAGTGTCAGCACGTCCTCGGCCTCGCAGAAGACCAGCGCCGAGGGCGCACGGCCCGTCAGGATAAGATCGAGCAGCACACCCGAACCGGTGCACGAACCGCGACTGGTGGGCATGAACAGCACGCCGCCGGTGAGACAGGTGCCATGCAGCGGGTGGTGCACGTCGATCACCCTGCCGGTGGCGGGATCGACCCCGCCCCAGAAACTCAGCGCTTCGGTCGTCGCAATCACGGGACCTTCGGCCGAACCGGCCAAAATGCTGCGGGCTTCAGGAACGGCTGTTGTCGAGAGGGAAGAAGACATCGGAAATCCCCGTCAGAAACGTTGCGGCGAAAATGCCCTTGTATCGATGGCGGGTTTTTGCCCCGTCAGAAGATCGGCGACGATGCGGGCCGTGCCCGCCGATTGCGTCAACCCCAGATGCCCGTGGCCGAAAGCATAAACTACCCGCGCCGTGTGCCGTGCTTCGCCGATGGCCGGCAGGCTGTCCGGCAGCGAGGGGCGAAAGCCCATCCACTGCTTGCCGCCTTCCGTTTTCAGGCCCGGCAGGAAGGCTTTCGCCTTGGTCAGCAACGCTTCGGAACGGGCGAAATTGGCCGGAAGCTCCAGCCCGCCCAGTTCCACCGCGCCACCGATGCGGATGCCGGAGGAAAGCCGCGTGACGACGAAACCATGGCCGCCGAAAGTCACCTGCGTGCGCAGATCGAAGGCGCCAGACGGCAGGGTTGTATTATACCCCCGTTCGGTTTCCAGCGGAATTTTTTCCCCGAGCGAACGGGCGATGCGATGCGAAAAGGCGCCGGCCGCCAGCACCACCCTGGCGGCCTTGCGGGTGCGCCCATCATGGCTCACCACCTCCACGCCGTCTTCCAGCGGCCTGAGCGAAGCGATATCGAGGCATTCGATACGGCCGCCAATGGTGCGGAAATGCTCGGCCAGCGCCAGCGTATAAAGCTTGGGATCGGCGATGGAATACCAGCCGGGCGTGAACGTGCAGCAGGTGAAACGCGGCGCGATGCCGGGCTGTATCTCAGCCATCTGTTCGGCATTGAGATGCCGGAACTCGATACCGTGCCGCTCGCGCGCCTTCCAGCCGGGAAGCGAGGCTTCGAATTCCGCCTCGCTTTCATAGACCTGGAGGTTGCCCTCCTTACGCAGCATGGCGATGGTGTCGGTCTTTTTCAGGAACGGCTCCAGCTCGGCCTTGGCGAGATCCATCAGCGCCGTCTGGGCGGCGGTGGAATGCTCCACTTTCGAAGCCGCACAGGCTCGCCAGAACCGGAACATCCACGGCGCGATCTTCAGCGCATAGGCCGGCGGCACGCTGAGCGGACCGAGCGGATCGAGAAGCCACTTCGGCGCTTTCCAGAGAATGCCGGGCGATGCCAGCGGCAGGATATCGGTGAAGGCGAAGGCGCCGGCATTGCCGGCCGAAGCGCCCGCCGCCGGTCCCTCGCGGTCGATGACCGTGACCGAGAGGCCACGGCCCTGCGCCGCGATTGCCGCCGAGAGGCCGACGACACCGGCCCCGATGACGATGACATCATTGGCTGGCATTACCGCACGCTCGCCAGGAACTTCTGGGTTTCAGCGTGCTGCGGCGCGCCGAACAGCTGGTCCGGCGTACCGATTTCCGCCATCACACCCTGATGGAAGAAGGCGACGCGGTTCGAGACATCACGCGCGAAAGCCATTTCATGGGTGACGCAGATCATCGTCATGCCCTCATCCGCCAGCATCTTCAGCGTATCGAGCACTTCGCCCACCAGCATCGGGTCGAGCGCCGAGGTGACTTCGTCGAACAGCATATATTCCGGCGACATGGCAAGCGCGCGGGCAATCGCCATACGCTGCTGCTGGCCGCCGGACATGCGGTTCGGATAGACCTTCAGCTTTTCGGCAAGACCCACATGGGTCAGTTGCTTCACCGCGATTTCCTCGGCCTGCTCCTTCGAGATACCGAGCACCTTGCGGGGCGCGAGCATGACGTTTTCGAGCACCGTCAGATGCGGAAAGGCGTTCCATTGCTGGAAGACGATGCCGACCTTGCGGCGCAGCTTGTTAAGGTCGGTGGACTTCGCATGTACTTCCGTGCCGTCGATGACGATCTTGCCGCTGTCGATCGGCTCAAGGCCGTTGATGCAGGTCAGCAGGGTCGACTTGCCGGAACCGGAGCCGCCGATGATGGTGACGACCTCGCCCTTGTTGACGGTGAGGTTGATCCCTTTCAGAACCTCCAGCGGGCCGAAGGATTTGCGGACGTTTTCGATCTCAATCATTGGGGGACCACCGTTTTTCGAGATACCCGCCGAAACGGGCGATGGGGAAACTGATAAGGAAGTAGATGGCGCCGCAGATCATCAGGATCGTCAGCGGTTCCTGCAGGCGGGTGACGAGGATTTGCGAAGCGCGCAGAAGCTCGATGAGACCGAGCCACAGCACCAGCGCCGAATCCTTCATGACACCGAGCGTGAGCCCTATCCACGAGGGCAGCGACACGCGGGTGGCGAGCGGCAGTACGATGTAGCGCATGTCCTGCGACCAGGTCATGCCGAGCGACCGGCAGGCGCGGCGCGTATTCGATGGCACCGCATCGATGCCGCCGCGCACGATCTCGGTGCAATAGGCCGCCGTATAAAGCGACAGCACCACGCAGGAGGTGGTGAAAGGCGGCCAGCCAAGCTTGGCTATCGACTGGAAGGCGTTGCCGAGCACGAGCTGGATGAGCAGCGGCACGGAACGGAAAATATCCAGCACGAAGGTCAGCGGCAGCGACCAATAGGGGCCGAACTGGAAACGGATGATACCGAAGATGATCCCCATGATCGTGCCCGCCGTGACGGCGACGGCGGTGACGGCAAGCGTCATGCCGGCACCCTTGGCCAGGAAGGCGAGATCACTCCAGGTGAGAGCGGTTTCAAACATGGCTCACCTCTCTCAATAACGGAACAGACGCGCGGCCAGCAATCTGGCGGCGAGCGTGACGATCTTGGCGATCACGTAATAGATGACCGCGGCGAGCGCGAAGAATTCGAAGGTGCGGAACGAGCGCGCATTGAGCGCCTGCGTGACGCCGGCGAGATCCGTATTCATGCCGACGGTAACACCGAGCGAGGTCATGAGGATCGCCCAGACCATCTGGTTGGTGGCAGGCAGGAACGCAACGCGCAACATCTGCGGCAGGATGATGAGCCGGAAGGTCTGCATCGAGGTCATGCCAAGCGAACGGCCGGAGCGCGTCTGCGTATCGGGAATGGCCTTTAGCGCGCCGCGGAAATTTTCCGCGAGATAACCGGCATTGTTGAAAGCGATACCGACCAGAAGCGCGGTATAGGGGCTCAAATGAATGCCGAAATTACCAAGGCCGAAATGGGCCATGTAGATCTGGAACAGCGCCGGCGTGTTGCGGGCGATCTCCACCCAGACGGCGGCGAACCCGCCCAGAATGCGGTTGCCGGAGAGCCGGAACAGCGTCAGCACGATGGCGAAGGAAAGACCGATCACCATCGACAGAATGGCGATCTGCAGCGTCACCACCGCACCGTCCAGAAGCTGCGGCAGAGCCTTCAGCGCCTGATTCCAGTGGAATGTATAGTTGAACATTAAGCGTCCCGCCTTTTCAGAAACGATCAACGGCCGATCATCTTGACCGCGCCGTTTACGAAAAGTCCTGATCAGCGATAAACGCCGTTGACGGTGAGCGAGGGAACTTCACCGCCAACCCATTTTTCATAGAGTTCGGCGTAACGGCCGGTGCGAACCTGCTGGTTGATGAAGAGGTTCAGGTAGTTGATGAAGCCGTATTCGTCACGGTTGGTGAAGAGCGCGACATAGTCAATGTCATAGGGCGCCTTGCCGACCACGGAGATGCCCGCGAACTTGCCGCCCTTGACGTTGGACTGCGCAACCGTCGAGGTGGAAATGGTGGCGTCGATCTGGCCCTGGCTGAGCGCGAGGAACACGTCTGCCTGCGTTTGATACGGACGGAATTCACCGACGCCCCATTCCTTGACCGTCTTTTCGAGCGCTATGGCTTCGAACGTACCGGCGGTTGCGCCGACCGTCTTGCCCTTCATGTCCTCGAAGGACTTGATGCCGGACTTGTCGTTGGCGGTAACGGCCATTTCGAAGGCGAAGTAAGGCACGGTCATGCCGACCGTCTTGGCGCGCTCCAGCGTATCCGAAGTGGAAGCAACACCGACATCGACGCGGCCGGACATCAGCGCGGGAATGCGCTCAGGGAACGGCGTTTCGACGATTTCAGCCGTGACGCCGAGCGCCTTGGCGAGATCGTTGCAATAATCGACATCGAAGCCGATCGGGTTGTTGGCGTCATCACGCGCGCCCATGGGCGGGAAATCGAGCACGACGGCGCAACGCAGCGTGCCGGACGAAATGATGTCGTCAAGTTTGTCGGCCTTGGCCGGCGTAATAGCGAAAGTGGCGGCCAAGAGGCCGGCGACGATGACCGATTTTTTCATTCTTTATTTGCTCCCACAATTGGTCTGCCCTTGAAGGCGCGGTCACTATTTCCCCATGGCGGCGATAAATCAACATAAAAATACAACGAGTATACAAAAAGAATTTTTGCATGTGCGAACTGATGAGGTGTCGCGGATGATTGCGCAAGCCGGCGCGGGGGGAGCGGACAAGGTGGGCGAAACATCCAGCATCCCTCATTCCTGTGCTTGTCACAGGAATCTAGCCAGCCCAAGTCTTTGGGCTGAAAGAGGCTTTCCGACGCGCGGACGCGCGCCGACTGGATTCCTGTGACAAGCACAGGAATGAGGGCTTAAGGTATCTTCGTGTCTGGCAGGGTGGCCTTCTGCTCTGACTGAGCTTCATCGAAAAGACACGTTGCAATACTCACGCCTTTGTATACTTTATGTATTCAAAATGTGCGAGCCCTATCGGAGGACTATGATGAGCGACACGACCACCTTGACCATTGAGGCACTTTTCCAGCGGGTCGAGTCGATTTTTTTGAGGGCCGGGCTGAATGATGTACAGTCGGGTGCATTGGCGCGCGTCATCACGGCGGGCGAGCGGGACGCCTGCAAGTCCCACGGCATCTACCGTATCGAAGGCGCGCTCCGCACCGTCAAGGCCGGCAAGGTGAAGCCCGATGCGATACCTGAAGTGGCAGAAAACGACGGCACGGCCATCGTGAAGGTCAATGCCAAAGGCGGCTTCGCCAACCCCGCCTTCGAACTTGGTCTGCCGGTTCTGGTGGAGCGGGCGAAACGCGCGGGCATCGCAGCGCTCGTCATCAATGACTGCACACATTTCTCGGCGCTCTGGCCGGAAGTCGAAGGGCTGACCGAAAACGGTCTTGCCGGGCTGGTCATGTGCCCGAGCTATTCCACCGTTGCGCCCACTGGCGGCAGCAAGCCGCTGCTCGGCACCAACCCCTTCGCCTTCGGCTGGCCGCGCAAGGACACCTCACCTTATGTCTTCGATTTCGCGACGTCGGTTGCGGCCCGCGGTGAAATCGAACTGCACCGGCGGGCCGGAAAGCCCCTGCCGGAAGGCTGGGCTCTGGATGCCGACGGCAAGCCGACGACCGACCCAGAAGCCGCTCTTGCCGGCTCCATGCTGCCCTTTGGCGGCCACAAGGGATCGGCCATCGGCACCATGATCGAGCTTCTCGCCGGCATCATGATCGGCGATCTCACCAGCCCCGAAGCGCTCGAATTTCTCGGCACCACCACGCTTGCCCCCACCCATGGCGAGCTGATTATCGCTTTTTCGCCTGAGGCCTTCGCCAAGGGCCGCCCCGGCGATCCCTTCCAGCGCGCGGAAGTGCTGTTCGACGCCATCATCGGCCAGGGCGCCCGCCTGCCCTCGGGTCGCCGCTTCACTGCCCGTGCCAAATCCGAAAGCGAAGGCATCACACTTACCGCCGCCGAAATGGCCGGGCTCGACCGGCTGCTGGAAAAGGGGCTGGATGCGCTTTCCTGACCGCGTTTGCATGTGGAAATAAAAAAGGCCCGCGATTGCGGCCTTCTCATAGCGACAACGTCACTCAGCGTCTTTTTACGACTGCATAGCATCCCCGCTCCATCACCCCGGACTAGATCCGGGGTCCAGCGCGATCAAGTCCTTGATCGCGAAAGACTCCTCTCACGGCGCAGACGCGCCGTGGCTGGATGCCGGATCAAGTCCGGTATGACGGAGGAGAGACATCAAACCTCATCACATGCAAAAAAGGCCCGCAGTTGCGGGCCTTTTTTACAGCAGCAATATCTCAGGCCGCCTTGCAGGCCTGCACGGCGCCCGGAAGCTTGCTCCAGTCGGCATACCAGCTGTTGAACAGCTTGAACTGCGCCTCGACATAACCGCGCTGGCTGTCGGTCAGGGCGTCGGTTTCGTTGAAATGCAGCGTGTATTCCTTGTCGCCCTTCAGCACCATCATATGCTTGAAATAGAGCACCAGATCCGGGCCTTCATCGAAGGAAGAGAGAACGGCCAGCGCCTGTTCCAGCTCCAGCGCGCGGGCGCGGGCGTCCGCATCACCCTTGGCGGCGGCCTGTGACAGCTTGCAGAGGTGAATGACTTCCTTGGGCAGGACATTGCCGATGCCGGTGATGGCGCCGGTGGCGCCGCAATTGACGAAGCCATGGAAGACGGCGGTATCGACGCCGATCATCAGGGTGACGTCGTCATCGCGGCTGGTGATGTTCTCGGCCGCATAACGCATATCGGCCGGGCCGCCGAATTCCTTGAAACCGACGAGGTTCTTGTGCTCAGTGCGCAGCGCGAAGAAGAGATCGGCGCGAGTGGCGAAGCCATAATAGGGGCTGTTGTAGATGACGGCGGGGATTTCGGGAGCAGCCGAGAGGATGGCCTTGAAGTGGGCCTTCTGGGCGGCGATGACCGAACCGCGCGACAGGACGCGCGGAATGACCATCAGGCCCTTGGCGCCAACCTTCTGGGCGTGGGCGGCATGGGCAACGGCAGATGCCGTGTTGACCGCGCCGGTGCCGACGATGACCGGAATGCCGGCCTTCACCAGGCGCTCCACGCCTTCCATACGCTGCTCGTCCGTCAGGAGCGGCCAGTCGCCCATGGAGCCGCAATAAACCACGGCCGACATGCCATCGGCGATCAGTTCCTTGCCCTTGCGAACAAGCGCATCGAAATCAGGGGTGCGATCATCCTTGCAGGGGGTCATCAAGGCGGGAATCACGCCGGAAAAAATGCTGGCCGTCATTTCAAGCTCCTAAGGGACATGTTTTTCGGGAATGGACGCACCTCCGCGCCACCCTTTCGACAAGGACATTACAATCTTGTATTTTATTTGTCGACAAGAAATCGACAAGCTACAGATTTATTTCCAGACGCTCGTTTCGCACCAGCAGTTTCTGCACCTGCCGCACGATCTGTTCGGCATGCTCGCGGGCCAGTTTCTCGGAAAGAACGGTATCGCGCGCGGCAATCGCAGCGATGATCTCATCATGATCGTCGACGAAGCGCTTCGGCAAACGATCGTCATAGGACTGATAATAAAGCCTGAGAATGCGCCGTCCCTCATCCAGCAGCCGCTTGAACAGGCTTGTGAAATAGGGGTTTCGACCGGCTTCGGCGATGGAAAGGTGAAGGGCGGCATTGGTGGAGATCATCGCCAGCGCATCCTGCTCCTCCACCGCAATGGCAAATTCAGCATTGTGGGCGCGGATTCCGGCCAGATCCTCCGGGCGGTGATATTGCGCGGCAAGCTGGGTCGTTACCCGATACATCAACACCAGCGCATCGAAATAGGTGTGCATGTTGAGGAAATCGATGTTCGACACCATGGTCGAACGGTTCGGCAGCGTATCGATCAGCCCCTCGCCCGAAAGCCGCACCAGCGCCTCGCGGATCGGCGTGCGCGACATCTTGAACCTTTCGGCAAGCTGCACCTCATCGATGGGGCTGCCCGGCGGCAGAACCAGATCGAGAATCTCGTCGCGCAGCAGATCATAGACCATCTTCACGCCGGAGCCGCGCTTGCGCTCGGCAGAAGCAATTATATCCGTCATCATCAAATCCCTCTTGTCGACATAAAGAGTACTATTATATTTTTTCCCGATCAACGCCGCGCAGCGCCGCAGCCTCTTCGAATGGCGGAATAATTGTTCAAAAACAACAAAAAGCCGTCGCGAAAATTACCCGCGACGGCTTTTGATCGTTCAGTTTGTGGCGTGGACGCTGTTTATAGGGCATCGCCGACTAAAGAAGGCGATTTAACCAGGGATTGAGGAGCACGCCGCGCCTCAAGCCAGCATCAGTTGCGCAGGCCGGTGGCCACGACGGAAATCTTGAAAGCGCCGTCCAGCGTCGGATCGAAGGAAGCGCCCATCACCACATCGGTTTCTTCGCTGACCGCTTCGCGCACCAGCGTCATTGCCTCATCGATCTCGTAGAGCGTCAGATCGTTGCCGCCGGAAATGGAAACCAATGCGCCGCGCGCTTCCTTCAGCGACGGTTCGCCGAGCAGCGGGTTGGCAATGGCTGCGGCCGCCGCTTCCGAGGCGCGTTTTTCGCCCTTGGCCTGCGCCGTGCCCATCAGTGCCCGGCCGCCATTCTTCATGACGTAGCGGACATCGGCGAAATCGAGATTGACCAGGCCTTCGCGCAGGATGAGATCGGTGATGCAGCGTACGCCAAGCGACAGAACCTTGTCGGCCGTCTTCAGCGCATTTTCGAAGGTCGTGCCGGCATCGGCAATGCGCAGCAGGTTCTGGTTGGGGATGACAATGACGGTATCGGCCGTGTTGAGCAGGTTGGCGAAGCCATATTCGGCAGCCCGCATGCGGCGCGCACCCTCGAAGCTGAAGGGAAGTGTCACGACACCGACGGTCAGGATGTTCTTCGCCCGGCAGGCTTCGGCAATGACGGGGGCAGCACCCGTGCCGGTGCCGCCGCCCATGCCGGCGGTGATGAAACACATGTCATAACCGCTCAGGTGATCCATGATCTCGTCGAGGGAATCGATCGCCGCCTGCCGGCCGACCTCGGGATCGGCGCCCGCGCCAAGCCCGCCGGTCAGCTCGGAGCTGAGTTGCACGAGCCGCGGCGCATTGGTCTTCTTAAGCGCCTGCGCATCCGTATTGGCGGCAATGAAATCGACGCCGCCGATGCCCTCGGCAATCATGTTGTTGATCGCGTTGCCGCCACCGCCACCGACGCCAACGACGGCGATATTGGGCGTGTTGCGGGCAATGGTGGCGCGCGGAGACTGGGTCATCGTCTTATTCTCTTTCTAAACTCATCGGGTCCCGCGCCGTTTTTTGGCCGCGACACGCGAATGATCGGCAAGGTTCCAGCGCTTCCTCCCCGATGGGAGAAAGAGGCTGTAACGCTTTGAATTTTCATGCCGGCCTTTCACCCCATAATGGCGAAAGAACGGTGTTCCAGGGGGCGAAAGATGCTCCACGGCGACGTTCTCCGACCCCTTCCCCGGATGAAAACCGAACCGAATCAACTGCTTCGCTCTTGAAAGGTGATAGCCGAAAAGGCACGCCGTTTACACTCCATTCACTATGTTTATCTCACTTTGGAACGAGTTGCGCCGAGAAGTGTTTGCTTGCCGACCGCGCTGGAGCGGCGGGAAATAAAACGGAACCGGTCCCGCCGCTGCGGGTTTAGTTGAAGCCTCGGATGATCCGCAGCCGAACTACAGTTTTCAATCCGATGCTCTGAAACACAGAATGGAGGCAGGCATATGTTGGCAGACGTCTTGCAAAACGAACCGGGTTTCCGCACGGAACAGCCGCGTGTGCTGATCGTGGAAGACGAATTCCTCATCGCCATGGATATAGAGGATTCCATTTTGCAGGCGGAAGAAGAGGCAGATGTCATCGGCATCGCCAACCGGCTGGAAGACGCCGTGGCGCTTGGCAGCCGTGCCGATATCGCCTTTGTCGACGTCAACCTTGCCGATGGACAGACCGGCCCGGAGATCGGTCGGCGGCTTTCCGAAGATCATGGCGTGGTGGTGATCTTCATGACGGCAAACCCCGAAGTCGTCGTCAATCTCGGCATCGGCGCCGGCGTGATCGCCAAGCCCGTGCCGCAGGACGCCGTTGAGCAGTGCCTCGCCTACGCCCTTGCCAAACGTGCAGGCACCCACGCCGTGACGCCCATCGGCATGATGGCTTTCGACTGAGATATTTCCTGAAGACAAAAGGAAGACGCTGAAAACAAAAAAGCCTGCCGCGGGAGGAGGTGCGGCAGGCTTTTTGAAAAGATGAACAGCGATATGGGAGGAGGAAAACCGCTGTCCCCGGGGCAATCCTTTGGGAGGAGGAGTAAGATCACCCGCTTTACCAAAAGGATGTGGGAGGAGGTACATCCCTTTCGATGATTGGAAGATAGCATTTTTCTGCGCATTTGACAGGCATAAGCTTGCAGCACAGATATGCATTTAATGCATGGCGATATTTATCGCCTGACGTCGAGAAAACCCCACCCTTCGGCTCGGACTTCCACGCCGCCGGATTATCTGGCGGATATTCGCGGTAGAAGCGTCCCATATCCCCAAAACAAAAACGCCCGCTGAGCGGGCGTTTGGGCATTCAAAAGAGGCGTTATCGCCTTGATTACCTGCCAACGGCGGCGCGGGCGACGCTGTTGATCTGGCTACGATCGATACCGAGATCGTGCAGTTCACGGGTGCTCATACGGCCGAGTTCGTTGATGGTCTGACGATATTTGCGCCAGTTATTGAAGCTGCGTGCTACGTTCATGACATTACCCTTTCTGAGGTTTAGGTGACGTCAGTAACGTTTTCGTTCCGGCGTCCTTTGATGCCCCCTATATGCGCTTTTCGATGACGAATTAACAGGCAGAATAAGGCAATCCACCCATGCGCTGTGTGCACGGGTTCCAATCTGCGACCTGCGAAAATGAGAAAGGCAGCTGAAATTTTGGCAGCCTACTGAACCAGCCCCCTTCCAGCGGCCTAGAACTTGTAGCGGACGCCGAAGACATTGGCGTTCGTCGCGCCCTTCATGTTGCCCAGCGTCTTGCCGCCGCCGGAGCGGTGGTGAAGCCGCCAGAAGAATTCCCTCGAGGAATCCTCGCTGAAGGACACATTGATCTCAGGCCCGAGATAAAACAGGACGTTTGCATTGCCGTTGTCCTTGATTTCCTGTTCCCGCTCGCGGCCGGGCTGCGCATCCGTCACAAGGCTGAGGCCCGCCGTGAAGCTCGGCGTGATGAACAGCCGCTCTCCGAGCCTGATCTGCTCGTAACGCGCAACCGGACCCGCCCATACTTCACCCGTGAAGCCCTTGCCGAACCTGGCGGCGACACCGATTTCGCCACCGAGTTTCAGATTGCCGATATGGTAGGGATAGAACTGATAGCCGCCGCCCAGAATGGCATTGCGCTCATATTCCACCGGAAAGAGGGCCGCACTTTTCAGCATGTCCTCTTTCGTCAGGGCGCCGCCGAAACCGAATATCGCTTCGCTCGTCTCCGACGTCATATCTTCTGACGCGAGAGATGGCGTTGCCGCCAGTGCGATCATGGCTGCCAGTGACAGACGTGCTGCAATATTCATTTTGCTACTCCTGAACAAAGCCCGCTTACCCAGCCGTCCTCATAGGCATATTCCCGGAAGGCGAACATACCGTTACCGAACACAATTAATTCAACTTGCGCGGAAACAGGCGGAATCAGCGCAGGAACCGCCTGAAACGGCGAAGCGCGAAAACGAAAAGCGCGGAGCCGATGGCCAGCAGCGCCAACAATTGCGGCCAGACCACATCCAGCCCCGCCCCCCTGAAAAGCACCGATTGCGCCAGTATGACGAAATGGGTGTTGGGTGCGAGAAGCATGATGTACTGGATGATATCAGGCATGCTTTCACGCGGCGTCATGGCGCCGGAGAGAACCTGCAACGGCAGCAGGAACAGGATCAGCAGCATGCCGAATTGCGGCATGGAACCGGCCACCGTCGCAAGGAAGATGCCCATCGATGTCATGGCGAAGAGCTGCAACGCCGTTCCGAGCAGGAAGAGCAAGAGCGAGCCTTCGATTGGAATGGCGAGCAGGCCCCTGACGACGACGAACAAGGAAAATGCCGAGGCCACCAGCACGACAAGGCCCATGGACCAAACCTTGCTGAGCATGATTTCCAGCGGCGTGACCGGCATGACCAGCAGATGCTCGACCGTGCCATGCTCGCGCTCGCGAATGAGCGCCGCCCCCGTCAGCACGATCGACAGCATGGTGATGGCGGTGATGATGTTGTTGATCGACCCGAACCACGACTTGTCCAGTTCCGGGTTGAAACGGGAGCGTAGCGTCAGGTCTACCGGCACCGAAGTCGCACCGCGATAACGGTTGATATATTCCTGAACTTCGCTCGTTACGATGCTCTGCACATAACCGCCGCCACTGAAAGCCTGGCTCATGCGGGTGGCGTCGATATTGAGCTGGATGGCCGGCTGTTGCCCGGCCATCAGCCGGCGCTGGAAATCCGGTGGGATGTTAAGCGCGAAGGTATCGAGGCCGGCATCCATGCGCTTGTCCATTTCCGCAATGGAAATCTGCTTCGGCGGAGAGAAATAGGGCGGATAAAAAGCCGTGCTGATGCGCCCGGAAAGCGGCGACTGATCCTCGTCGACAATGGCGATGGCGGCATTGTTCAGCGTCTCCGGCAACGCGCTGGAGCCGGTGTAGATCTGCAGCGTGAAGGCGTAGACGATGAGCAGCAGCAACATGCCGTCACGCGCAAGGCCGCGCAGTTCCTTGATGCCGAGCTGGAAGATGTTGGACGAAAACAGCTTCATGACGCCTGTTTCCTCAAAAGTGCGGCGCCGGCAATGAGAAGCAGCGGAATGGCGATGAGAAGCGGCAGGAACGAGCCGAAGAGCCCGGCGAAATCCAGCCCCTTGGAGAAAGTGCCGCGCGAAATGGTCATGAAATAGGTGGCGGGATAGATGTTGCCGATAAAGGCGCCCGCCCCCTGCAGCGACGAAACGGGATCGATCATACCCGAATATTGCGTTGCCGGAATGAGCGTCAGCAGGGCCGTGCCGAAGATCGCCGCGATCTGGCTCTTCATGAAGGACGACATGAGAAGGCCGATGGAGGTGGCGATGATGACATAGAGCAGCGCTCCCGTCGCATAGGCGAGATAACTTCCGGTGAAGGGCACCTGGAAGATGAAGATGGCGAAGGCCGTCAGAAGCAGGAAATTGAGCATGCCGAGGGCGACATAAGGAAGCTGCTTGCCGATCAGAAATTCCAGCCGCGTGGTCGGCGTCACGTAAAGATTGACGATGGAGCCGAGCTCCTTTTCCCTGACGACGCTGAGCGCCGCCAGCATGGCCGGAATGAGCATGAGCAGCAGCGGAATGACCGCCGGCACCATGGCGACAAGGCTCTTGACGTCCGGATTGTATCGATAGCGCGTTTCGATGCTGAAGCTGCTTTGCGTGGCGGCGCTGCCATATATCTCGGCCGCCTTGCGCGCCAGCCATGTCTGGTGCATGCCCTGCACGTATCCGCGAACGGTCTCGGCCCGCTGCGGCATGGCGCCGTCGATCCAGGCGCCCACCTCCACCGTATTGCCGCGCAAGACATCCCGGCCGAAACCGGGGGGGATTTCGATGGCGAGGCTGAGTTCCCCATCGCGCATCCGCCGGTCCATATCGGCATAATCGCGGATCGGTTCCTTCTCGATGAAATAACGGGAGCCGGCAATATCGAGCACGTAATCGCGGCTGATGGTGGAATCGTCACGGTCCAGCACCGCGAAGGTCAGGTCCTCGACATCGAGATTGATACCGTAACCGATGACGAACATCAGGATGACGCTGCCGAGCACCGCCAGCGTGCCGCGAATGGGATCCCGCTGCAGTTCCAGCGCCTCGCGGCGGGTATAGCTGAACATGCGCCTGAAATCGAAAAACCTCTTACGATTGGGTGCAGCATGTTGCGTCACCGGCACCTGCGCTGCCGCAACAGGAGCGGCCGCAGGTTCCACCTTTTTCACGCCCGAAGCATCCTCGAGATAGGCGACGAAAGCCTCTTCCAGCGTTGCGGCATTGCGGCTTTTGGTAATCGCGTCAGGCGTATCGCTGATCAGCACCTTGCCGGCATGCATCAGCGAAATCCGGTCGCAGCGCTCCGCCTCGTTCATGAAATGGGTGGAGATGAAGATGGTGACATTGTCGTTGCGGGAGAGATCGGCAAGGATTTGCCAGAACCCGTCGCGCGCCACCGGGTCGACGCCGGAAGTCGGTTCATCGAGGATAAGAATATCAGGCGAATGGATCATCGCCACCGCCAGCGACAGCCTCTGCCGGATGCCGAGCGGCAGGTCGTCCGGCAGCGTCTCCATGACCGCGCCGAGATCGAAACGCTCGGCCATTTCGGCGATGCGCGGCTGAATGGTCTCTTCCGGCAGCTTGAACAGGCGGGCGTGAAGATCGAGGTTCTGCCGCACCGTCAGTTCGGAATAAAGCGAGAAGGCCTGGCTCATATAGCCGACACGGTGGCGGATCGCCATGTCGCTGGCATCCACCTTGTGCCCGAAAAGCTTGGCCTCGCCTTCGCTGGCGGCCAGAAGCCCCGTCAGCATCTTCATGGTGGTGGATTTTCCGCAGCCGTTCGAGCCGAGAAAGCCGAAAATTTCGCCGCGCGGAATCTTGAAGCTGACATTGTCGACGGCGGTAAAATCGCCGAAGCGCATGCTGAGATGCGACGCCTCGATGGCATAATCGCCCTCACCCGCCACCCTGCGCGGCGCGATATGGACCTCGTGGTAGCCCTTGCGCTTTTCTTCGGGCAGGAGCGCGATGAAGGCGGCATCGAGATTGGGTGCAGAGGTGCGCTCGAGAAGTTCGGCAGGCGAGCCGGTGGCGAGTATTTTGCCGCCATCCATGGCGACCAGCCAATCGAAACCGGCCGCCTCTTCCATATAGGCCGTGGCGACGATAACGCTCATGCCCGGACGCCCGGCGCGGATGGAATCGATCAGTTCCCAGAATTGCCGCCGCGACAGCGGGTCGACGCCCGTGGTCGGCTCATCGAGAATGAGCAGGTCGGGATCGTGGATCAGCGCGCAGCAGAGCCCCAGCTTCTGCTTCATGCCGCCGGAAAGTTTCATCGCGGGGCGGTCGGCGAAGGGCTCGAGGCCGGTATTTTTCAGCAGCTCGGCAATGCGCGCCTGCCGCTCCCTGCCGCCCTGCCCGAACAGCCGCCCGAAAAAATCGATATTTTCGAAGACGGACAGGGTGGGATAAAGGTTTTTGCCAAGACCCTGCGGCATATAGGCGATACGCGGGCAGGTATCCTCACGGTGGCGCGGATCGGACATGTCGCCGCCCAGAACCTCCACCTTGCCTTTCTGGATGGCGCGCACGCCGGAGACGAGCGACAACAGGCTCGATTTGCCGACACCGTCCGGCCCGATAAGCCCGATCATCCGCCCGGCGGGAATCTCGACCGATATGTCGGCCAGCGCAATGGTGCTTCCAAAGGTCAACCGCACATCGGCCAATCGCGCGACCGGTGCATGCCTGTCATTCGTTGCGGGAGACGCGACCATGGTGGCCACCGTCACTTGACGAGATTGCGTTCGAGGTTTTCCGGCCAGGCGGCCTGCGGATCAAGCCGGACATAGGCCATGCCAGGCAGCCCGGTTTTGACATATTGGATATATTTCTGCAGCAGCTCCTGCGGGATTTGCGCCCTCACCCGGAATGTCAGCTTCTGGCGTTCTTCTTCAGTCTCGACCGTTTTCGGCGTGAACTGCGCGACATCGGCAACGAAGGAAACCTTGGCGGGGATGGTATATTGCGGCGCCGCGTCCAGTATCAGGCGAACGTCCGAGCCCATGGACGTGCGACCGGCCTCGGCCGTCGGCAGGAAGAACGTCATATAGACATCGCCGAGATCGACGAGGTTCAGAACCCGTCCACCGGCGGACAGCACTTCACCGGGCTGGGCGATCCGATATTGCACGCGGCCGTCGCGGGGCGATTTCAGCGTCGTATCGGCGATATCAGTCTCGATGCTTTCAATATCGGCCTGCGCGGCATCCACCGCCGCCTCGGCATCGACGATCTGCGCCTTGGCGGCGTTGATTGCGGCATCGGAGGCGGCAAGCGAGGCCTCAGCGGAGGCGAGCGTGGCGCGGGCGGACTGCTCGGCGGCTTCACTGTCATCGACGATCTGCTGCGAGACGGCGTTGCCGGTCAGCAGCTGTTTCGAGCGCGCATAGGTCTTGGAGGCGGAATCGAGCTGGGCCTTGCGCTGTTCCACCACCGCCTGCGCCGAGGTCTTTTCGGCCTCCCGTTGGGCGACAAGGCTGTGGGCCGTATCGATCGCTATTTTCGCACGGCGAAACTGTGCTTCCGCCTGACGCTTCCTCGCCTCCAGTTGCGCCGTGTCCATCTGGGCAAGCACCTGCCCGGCCTTCACGAAATCGCCTTCACGCACCATAATGTCCTGAAGGCGGCCGGCGGTTTTCGTGGAAATGTCGATCTCGACGGCCTCGATCCGGCCGTTGCTGGCCACGAAACCGGCGGGAAGTCCCTCACCCTTCAGCTTTGACCAGGAGAAATACGCGACACCGGCAATAACCAGAATCACCAGACCAACGAGCAAGCCTTTTTTAGACATCCGTCTTCCCCATGAACCCTTCAAATTTCAACCCTAATACGATGAAACCGAAGAAGCCAGCCACCATTGCGTTTAGTATTCGCACCCGACATTTCTCCTAGTTAAGAGGGGATAGATCGGGTTCAGGTGATGTCTAGACGTCAAGGTGTTTTGTAGCCTTGACACAAGTCAAATGCTTTGAGGGTTTCGGACAGACGCCTAAACCGGCTGATGATGGCAGGCCTCAGGGGTTGCAAAGCCCTATGAAACGGCCTCGTTTGGCAAAGCCGCATCATCCGCCCCCCGTCACCCCGGACCTGATCCGGGGTCCAGCGCGATCAAGTCCTTGGTCGCGGAAGAGTCTTCTCACGACACAGACGCGCCGTGGCTGGATGCCGGATCTAGTCCGGCATGACGGAGGAGAGGGCCTGCACCTTCGTATTTTGTCGTAGCAACCGCGCCTCACACCGCTCGCGCCCGCTTCACCTCCATCTGCGTCCATTCCGGCAGCCAGTCGCGATGGGCCAGCAGCAGATCGTCCACCAGCGACCATATCTGGTCGAGATCCAGTTCCGCCGCCGTGTGCGGGTCCATCATCGCCGCGTGGAAGATGTGCTCGCGGTTTTCGCTCATCAGCGCCCGCACCGTCAGTTCCTGCACATTGATGTTGGTGCGCATCAGGGCGGTGAGCTGCGGCGGCAATTCGCCGATGAAAGTGGGCTGCACGCCGTTATGGTCGACAAGGCAGGGCACCTCCGCCGCGCAATCCGATGGCAGCGAGGTGATGCAGCCATTGTTGCGCTGGTTGCCGTAAATAACCGAAGGTTCGCCGGTCCAGACCGAGTTGATAATGGAAGAGGCATATTCCTTGGATTGCTTGACCTCGATCTTCTCGGCCGAACGATAGGCGGCCGCCTGCCCCTTCCAGCGTTCGATCTGCTCGATGCAGCGCTTCGGATATTCATCGAGCGGGATGCCGAATTTCTCGATCAGGTCCTCGCGCCCTTCCTTGATGAAATAGGGCGTATATTCGGCAAAATGTTCGGAGCTTTCGGTGACGAAATAACCGAGCCGCGTCAGCATCTCGTAACGCACCTTGTTGGGGCAGCGCGGGTTCCAGCCGGGTTTTGGCGCACGGCCTTCGCGGTAACCGCGCACGAGGTCGGGATAAAGGTTCTTGTAACTGCCGTCGGGCTGGCGGTGCTCGAACTCCAGGAAAAACGCCATGTGGTTGATGCCCGCAGAACGATAGCGGATTTCCTCATAGGGAATATCGAGATCGTGGGCGAGTTCCATGGCTGTACCCTGCACGGAATGGCAAAGGCCGACCTGTCGGATCGTCGGATATTTCTCCGCAATCGCCCAGGTGTTGATCGCCATGGGGTTCACATATTGCAGCATGATGGCGTTGGGGCAGACGGCCAGCATGTCCTCGCAGATCTTCCACAGATGCGGCACGGTGCGAAGGCCGCGCATGATGCCGCCGACGCCGAGCGTATCGGCGATGGTCTGGCGCAGGCCGTATTTACGCGGCACCTCGAAATCGGTGACCGTGCAGGGCTCATAGCCGCCGATCTGGAAGGCCACGACAACGAAATCCGCACCGGCGAGCGCCTTTTTCTGGTCCGTATAGGTCTCGGCCTTCGCCTTTGCGCCAAGCGTCGAAATCAGCTTATTGACGACGATGGCGCTTTCTTCCAGCCTTTCACGGTTGATGTCCATCAGTGCGATGGTGGCGCCCGAAAGGGCCGGACGCTGCAGTACGTCGCCGATGATGTTCTTCATGAACACCGTGGAGCCTGCGCCGATGAATGTGATCTTGGGATCTCTTGCCATATCTACCTCCAGCATTGGGAATTCAAGCGATTTCGAAGGCGGCCCGTACAAGCCGCTGAGTATATTCGGTTTTCGGATTGGTCAGCACATCCTCGACAGGCCCTTGCTCGACGATCTGCCCGCGCTGCATGACGATGACGCGGTGGCAGAGCGCACGCACCACTTTCAGGTCGTGCGAGATGAACAGGTAGCTCAGGCCCCGCTCATCCTGCAGCTTGCGCAGGAGATCGATGATCTGCGCCTGCACGGAAAGATCGAGCGCCGAGGTTGGCTCATCGAGCAGGATGAATTCCGGTTCCAGCGCTACCGCACGGGCAATGGCGATACGCTGGCGCTGGCCGCCGGAGAATTCGTGCGGAAAACGCGAGAGGATATTGCCGGGCATGCCCGCCGCCTCCAGCGCGTCGCGCACCCGATCCAGCCTCTCGGCCTTGGTTCTGCCCAGCCCGTTGACGACAAGACCTTCCTCGATGATCTGGCCGATGGTCATACGCGGATTGAGCGAGGCGAAAGGATCCTGAAAGACGATCTGCATGCGCGAACGCAAAGGCCGCATTTGCGCGCGGGAGCGGCCATCGACCCTCTCCCCGTCAAAGACCACCTCCCCGGCCACCGGCTCGTTCAGCCGCAGCAGGGATTGGCCGAAGGTCGTCTTGCCGGAACCGGATTCACCGACAAGACCCAGCGTCTCGTGCCGATTGAGGGTAAGCCCCAGACTGTCGACGGCGATCAACTCCTTCAGCTCCGGTTTAAACAGGCCGCCGTAACGCATCATGAAAGAGACCCGCACGCCATTCGCCGTCAGCAGCACGCCGGAATTTTCCGGCAGCGGCTTTGCCGTGCCATGCGGTTCGGAAGCAAGCAGCTTTTTCGTATAGGGGTGCTGCGGCGCTTCGAAGAGCTTTTCCGTGGTGTTGTGCTCGCGCATCTCGCCATGCTGCATGACATAGACGTAGTCGGAAAACTGCTTCACGATGGTCAGATCATGGGTGATGAGGACCACGGCCATACCGCGCTTCTTCTGAAGATCGCGGATGAGGTTGAGGATTTGCGCCTGCACCGTCACATCGAGCGCGGTGGTTGGCTCATCGGCAATCAGCACATCCGGATCGTTGGAGAGCGCCATGGCGATCATCACACGCTGCCGCTGGCCGCCAGAAAGCTGATGCGGATATTGCTTCAGTCGCGCTTCCGGTTCGGGTATC
This sequence comes from Agrobacterium sp. D14, assembly GCF_001526505.1. Taxonomy (NCBI): domain Bacteria; kingdom Pseudomonadati; phylum Pseudomonadota; class Alphaproteobacteria; order Hyphomicrobiales; family Rhizobiaceae; genus Agrobacterium; species Agrobacterium sp. D14. Next base: position 49,512 of record NZ_ASXX01000012.1, on the reverse strand, counting down.
TGCACCTGTCGCAAAAGATCGAGCGCCCTCGCCTCGGCCTCTTTCCGGCTGAGCTTCGAATGAACACGGATTGCCTCGACGATCTGGCTGCCGATCGTATAGATCGGGTTCAGCGAACTCATCGGTTCCTGAAAGATCATCGAGATGCGGTTGCCGCGCAGCGCCCGCCGCTGGCGGCTCGAAAACTTCAGAATGTCGTCGCCGTTGAAACGCACGATCGCGGATTTCGAAACGGAAGCCCGCTTCGTCAAAAGCCCCATGATGGTGCGGGCCGTGACGGATTTTCCCGAACCGGATTCGCCAACGATGGCAATCGTCTCGCCGCGATAAAGCTGGAAGGAAATATCCTTCACCGCCTCCACCGTTCCGTGTTCCACCCTGAAGGTCACGGCAATGTTGCGCGCATCGATGATGGCGGCGTCGTTTCGGTCATCGGCATCGAAGCGGATGGCGGGCGCGTACGTGTTGTTCTGTGCAGCAGCAACCATATTACGCTCCTCTCAATAGGGATCGACGGCATCGCGCAGGCCATCGCCCAGCGCGTTGAAGGCGAAGACCGTGACCAGCACGAAACCGACCGGCGCGAGAATCCAGGGATAGGAACCGATGACGGAATAGGTCGCCGTATCCTGCAGCATCAGCCCCCAGGAGATGAGCGGCGGCTTGACCGCAAAACCGAGGAAACCGAGAAAGGATTCGAGCAGCACGACGCTCGGAATATGCAGTGTCACGGCGACGATCACATGGCTCATCACATTCGGCAGGATATGCTGGAAAATGATGCGCCGGTCGGTCGCCCCGACGGCAATCGCCGCCCGCACATAATCGATGCGCGCCAGCGCCAGTGTCTTGCCGCGCACCTCGCGTGACATCTGCGCCCAGCCGAGCGCCGACATGACACCGACAACGAAGACAAGGAAGACGGTAGTGGGTGCGGTTACCGGAATGAGCGAGGTCAGCGCGAGGTAAAGCGGCAATTGCGGGAAAGCCAGAACCACTTCCACGAAACGCTGCACCCATGCATCAAGCGGCCCGCCGAAATAGCCGGAAATCAGACCGACACTGGTGCCGATGACGGTGACGATGGCGACGACGCTCAAGGCAATGGCAAGCGAGATGCGCGAGCCATAGATGGCGCGCGACAGCACGTCGCGTCCGAACTTGTCAGTGCCGAGAAAGTGCACCGGCTGACCATCGGTCGAGCCGAAGAAGTGACGGCTCATCGGGATAAGGCCCAGCAGCCTGTATTCCGCACCTTTGACGAAGAAGCCGAGATAGACGGGATTGTCGTAATCCGGCCCGACGATGGGCTGGAAGGTGACAGGATCAAGCTCTTCCGTTTCGGCGATGGCATAGACGCGCGGCGCAAGACTGACATTGCCATCCTTGTCGGTGAAGCGCACCACCTGCGGCGGCGAGAAGCTGCCATGGGTTTCGAGCGGGTTCATCGGCGCGAAGAAATCCGCAAAGATGGCGATCAGGATCAGCAGCGCCACCAGCACCAGCCCGATCATGCCGGTGAAGGAGCGTCTGAGACGCCGCCAGACCAGCGCGAGATAGCTCTCATTGCCATGGGCGGAACGGTCGGGCTTTGCTGCGGCGGTTTCGGTCTTCATCTCGTCAAACGCCATCATCTCAGGCCCTCCCGAATTCACGGACGCGCGGGTCGAGCATGGCAAGCAGCATGTCGGCGATGATGTTGCCGACAATCAGCGTTGCAGCCAGCACCATCATGAAGGTCGCGGTGACATAGACATCGCCCACCGCCATGGAGCCGACGATGGCGGGACCGACAGTCGGCAGCGCGAAGATGATCGCGGTCTCGATCTCGCCGCTCAGCATGTAGGGCAACACCACGCCCTGATACATGACGAGCGGATGCACGGCGTTCGGAACCGCATGGCGCATGATGACGGCGCCTTCCGAAAGACCCTTGGCGCGCGCCGTCTCGACATATTGCGCGTTCAGCGTATCGAGCAGATTGCCGCGCATCACCCGCATATTATAGGCCAGCCCACCGAAGACGGCGATGGCAACCACCGGCCAGACATGGCTGACAAGATCGACGAATTTGCCCCACGACCACGGCGCACCGCCATATTGCGGCGAGAAGAAGCTGCCGATCTCCGACACATCGAAATGAAACACCATGAGATAGACGAGGATCAACGCCATCAGGAAACGCGGGATCGTCATGCCAAGGAAGGCAACGGTCGACAGAAGATTGTCGACCCAGGAATATTGCCGTGTGGCCGCCCAGATGCCGAAGGCGATGCCGAGAACGGACGCAAAGATGTGGCAGACCAGCGCCAGCGCAATGGTGCGCGGCAGGCGTTCGCCAACCACATCGGCGACCGGCTTGTTGTAGTAGAAGCTGTAGCCGAAATCGCCACGGGTGACGATGCCGCCGATCCAGTTGAAATATTGGATGACGAGCGGCTTATCGAGGCCGTGTTCGATGCGGTAGGCCTGCGCCTGCGCTTCCGCCTGTTCGAAGGACGCGCCGCCCTGGTTCATCAGCTGCGAGCGGATGTAATCGGCATAATCGCCGGGCGGTGCCTGAATGATGGCGAAGGTTACCACGCTCAGGATCAACAGCACCGGAATGGCGGAGCCTATGCGTATCGTCAGGAATCTCAGCATCGAACGGTTTTCCTCCGTTTGGGCGGGCCGTGATGGATACGGTCCGCCGGGTGCCTCCGGCCGCGCTTCACGCGCGACCGGTACCGGGTGTTCTCCGGGAGGAGTACTTCAAGATATTCGCATTTCCGGACGGGAAACCGGGGTCCAGTTTTACCGGAAATACTTTAGTTGATCGGCCCGCCCTCACCCGGCTTGCCGGGAAGCTGCTGCGGGAAGAGTTCGTATTTGCCCTGCTTGTCGGCCGCGACCCAAAGGCGTTCGCGGATGATGGAATCTTCGGCCCAGTTGAACATGAAGATCGGCGTGCCCTGCGGCACGTTGGAGAACCGCTTGTTGACGATCAGCGCGCCGGGATATTCCGTGAGACCGATCGTATAGAGGTTCTGCGTATAGACCTTCTGATATTGCTTCATCAGTTCTGCCCGCTCGGCATTGTCCTGCGAGGAGATGAATTGGCGAACGATGTCGGCCATCTCCTTCTCGAACGGCATCAGATCGAGTTCCTTGCCTTCGGGCGAGCGGTGGTTCCAGCTGGTGCGCGGGCCGACAGGGGCAAGCTGCTCGGTGTTCTGCACCACGGACGAAAGCTCGGTGGAATTGCGCCGCACCAGCCAGTCGAACTGCCCGCCATAATGGGCGGCATCACGCTGGTTGGAATCGAGACTGTTGATGACGACGCGCAGGCCGAGTTTCGCCATCTGGCCAACAAGACCTTCCGCAAGGCTCTTGTCCGTTGCGTAACCGTTATTGACGAGAAGGGTAATTTCGACATTGCGACCGCCAAGTGTTTCCTTCGGGAAATTCAGGAAACCATCGCCATCCGTATCCTTCAGGCCGATCGAGGCGAGTGCGGCCTTGGCGGCCTCGAGATTGAAGGGGTAATAGACCGTGGAGGCGCGATCATAAAAGCTGGTGCCAGACGAAATGCCGCCCGGATAGATCGCCGTGAACGGCCCTTTCACCAGCGAGTCGCCGACTGCCTTGCGGTCGATGGCCGATGTGACCGCCTGACGGAACACCTCGTTGCGGTTCAACTCGCGAATGGCCTGCCCGCGCTCGTCCGGATTGCCCCAGCCATTGGCGGAAAAGTTCATCTGCAGATTATAGCCGATGAGGCGCGGCCCGAAGGCAAGGCGGGCCGGCGCATTGGGATCGGCGGCGCGTTTCAGCGAGGCGACGAAATTTTCCGGCTGTTCGAGGTTGGAGAAATCGCCCGATCCCGCCACGGCCTGCACATCGCGGTCGGCCCAGGTGGAAAGCTTGTAATGGACCTCGTTGAGATAAGGCAGCTGCTGGCCCTTCTCATCGACCTTCCAATAATAGGGATTGCGCCTGAGCACGATGATGTCATCGGGACGGTACGTAACCGGCACCCATGCCCCCATGACAGGCATGTTCATATACTCGGGCGGGAAAGCGTTCTTGAACTGGTTATAGGTGTTCTTGGAATATTTCGGATGCTGCGGTTTCAGGATATGCGACGGTCCGGGGCAGAAGCTCGGATAGGCCATGGTGTAGAGATATTGCTTGGGAAAAGCTGCCTTGAAGGTCCATTCGACGGTGTAATCATCGATCTTCTTCAGCGTCGTTCCCTCACCGAAAGCTTCGGGCGATGCGCCGCCGCCAAGCGGTGAAACATTGGGGTCGACGACCGCGTCTTCCCAATAGAACATCACGTCATCGGCATTGAAGGGCTCGCCGTCCGACCACTTGGCGCCCTTGACGAGATGCATCGTCAGCTTGTGGCCATCCTCGGACCATTCCCAGCTTTTGGCGAGATTGGGCAGAGGCTCAGTATCCTTGGCATCCACCTGGAAGAGAGGTGCGGTGCGCGTCAGGCATTCGGAAAGGGCGATATCGATGCCGCCCCAGCCCTGGCTCTGGCCGGCAATATAGTTCCAGCCCTCGGGCCTGCCGCCCACGACATGGCGCATCGTATCGCCGTAAACGCCCATACCGTCGGGCATATTGCCGGTTTTGTAGACCAGCGGTTCTTCCGGCAGGCGCTCTTTCAAGGGCGGCAGCTTGCCGGTCTTTTCGAATTTCTCGTTGACCCAGTCAGGCTCGCTGTAGCTCGGCAGCGCCTTGAATTCGAGGATCGAGTCGCGCGCCACGTAATTGATCTTGCCTTCGGCCGGAAATTGCGGCGGCTCCGGCGGCGTGGCGGTCTCGAAGGCATTCGCATTGAGTGCGATCATCGAAACACCGAGACCCAGTGCCGAGATGATACCGATCCTGCGTTGAAGTAACATCGTCATTCCTCCCAAATGGCAGCTCTTCGACCGCCCACCCTCTGTGATCGTTGCGACCGGGCGGCGAACTCCCTTTCGCCGCCGGCCTGTTCCCATGTCTTTTCCTTCAAACAGCCTTTTTCAGCGCCGATTTTTCGGCCCGCAGTTCTTCGATGGAGCGCACATTGCGGCGGGCGGCACCGGCCCAGTCGCGGGTCTTGACGCTGGATTTCGCAAGCCGCTCCTTCGCCGTTGGCACGGCATGGGCATATTGCGGCAGCCAGCGGGCCTGCGCGACGACCATCTCATCCACCATCTGCCAGACCTCCTCCGGCGTGGCGACGGCGCCGACCAGCGGATCATGCAGCACGGCAAGTTTCAGAAGATCGATATCGCCGCTGACCGCCGCATGGACAGACATGCGCTGCACGTTGATGGAGGCCATGCAGGTGGCGGCGCAGGCTTCCGGCAGCGTCACGCCCGAGACCATGTTGATACCGAAACGGTCGACGAAACCGGGCGATTCGATGATCGCATCGGCAGGCAGATTGCTGATGACGCCATTGTTCTTGACGTTGAAATGACCGCGATAGACACGCCCCGTCTCAAGTGCCTCCAGAATATGGCTTGCATGTTCGTTGGAGCGCTTGGCCGGATCGATGGGCTTTGCGGCCGAGGCAAGGAACTGCGGAAACTCGGTTTCAAACCAGTTGCGCGTTTCGGTGGAGTGGCGGAGATAACCGCCGGTTTCACCGTGGATCCAGTCGGACATGTCGATCCAGCGGGCAATCTCTTCCGGCCGCTTGCGATACCACGGCAGATATTCGGAGAGGTGCCCGTTGCTTTCTGTCGAATAGACGCCGAACCGCTTCAGCACGTCGATGCGCAGTTTCTCCTGCTGCGAGAAGACCGGATGCGCCTCGAAGGCGGCGACCAGCTCGTCCTTGCCGATCTTGCGACCGTTGAGCCTCAGATCGATGAACCATGTCTGGTGGTTGATACCGGAGCAGATGTAATCCAGCTCGGACACGCTTTTCGCACCGAGGATTTCGGCGATCTGTTCCGCGCCGTGCTGCACGCCGTGGCAGAGACCGACCGTATCCACCTTGCCATATTCGATGGCGGCCCAGGTGTTCATGGCCATGGGATTGGCATAGTTCAGGAATTTCGCACCCGGTGCGGCGACTTCGCGGATATCCTTGCAGAAATCCAGAATGACCGGAATGTTGCGCTGACCGTAGAGAATGCCGCCGGCGCAGATCGTATCGCCCACGCACTGGTCGATGCCGTATTTCAGCGGAATGCGGATATCGTCCGCATAGGCTTCCAGCCCGCCGACCCGCACGCAGCTGATGATATATTTCGCGCCCTCCAGCGCCCGCCTGCGGTCGGTATCGGCCGTCACCTTGACGGGGAAACCATTGGCCTCGACGATCTTTTCGAGGATCGCCCTGATCATATCCAGATTGTGCTGGCTGATATCAGTCAGCGCGACTTCAATATCGCAAAACTCCGGCACACACAGGAGATCGGTGAACAGTTTTTTCGTGAAACCGACGCTGCCTGCGCCAATAATAGCGATTTTGAAACTCATAACGCCACCTCTGTTGCAAATCGAACGGGTGAAACGGGCCAAAGGATCGTAAATATGGCACCACAGAAAAATACCCGTAAGAATCCCGGAAAACCGGCCTTACTCCCAATTTTTCAGCAACAATATCCCGCTGGCTGTCTCCTCGGATCGGGATTATGCGTATAATAACGGTGAGGACCAGAGAAGGATTATGCTTTCATGGGTAATTTTGTGCTGCGAGATTTGATCGCTCAGGGACCCGGCATGAGAACAGTCTCGCTGCCGCGCGGCCGCCAGACGCTGCACACCATGCCGACCAGCAGCGGTTATGAAATCCGCAGCGGCGGCAATTACGACTGGGACGGGCGCAAACGCGGCCAGACGCCTTTTACCGTGCTGCAATATTGCATCGCCGGACAGGGCAACCTGCGTTACGAGAACCGCCATTATGTGGTGAGACCGGGCGAAACCCTGCTGCTGCTCATACCGCACAATCACCGCTACTGGCTGGAAGAAGGCAAAGAATGGGAGTTCTTCTGGATTTCCATGAATGGCGAGGAAGCCCTGCGCATTCACCGCAATATCCTCTCCGTCACCGGCCCGATCCTCAAGCTTCAGTCCGAAACCGTGGATCATCTTGCCGAATGCTGCTCGCGCCTTGTCAATGGCGCGGAAACGCCAGGCGCCGCCTCCGCCGTCGCTTATGAAGCGGCGATGACGCTTTATGACGATGTCTTCGGTTCTCATCCTTCTTTCGGCGGCGAATATCGCACCATGCAGCAGGTGCTGAGCTACATCGACAGCCATCTCGGCGAACGGCTTTCGGTCAGCGACCTTGCGGCGGTGGCAGGCCTCAGCCGCGCGCATTTTTCCCGCATCTTCGCAGCGAGCGAGGGCCTGTCGCCGGCGGAATTCGTGCTGCAGCGACGCCTGCGCCGGGCGGCCAAGCTTCTCACCTCGGCGGCCAACCTTCCCATCAAGGAGGTGTCGGTGCTGTGCGGTTTCGAGGATCCGAACTATTTCTCCAAGGTCTTTCGCAGGCTCTACGGCACCAATCCGAGCGAATTCCGCACCACCGGCATGTATGCGAGCGTGCGGCAGGGCTGAACGACAACACGACTTCGTTTTGACATGTTTCAGGCGATTAAGGATGGGCGTTACGCCCTTTTTGGAGACCCGCCGAGGTGAAGAGCATAATCCGGACGATCCTCGTTTTCCCGCTTCGGGCGATCATCGTTTTCGCCCTGATCCTGGACGGCATTTTCCGCCCGCTCTACCGGCCCGTCATCAGGGCCATATCCGGGCTGACATTCATCAAGCGACTGGAAAGCCGGATCGCGCGATTGCCGCGTCTTGCCATTCTCCTTTGCCTCGCCGTGCCCTTCGCCATCGCCGAACCGATGAAGATCATCGGTCTCGTCCTCATTGCCCATGGCGCCGTCAAGGTGGGGCTGGTTCTGACGGTCCTCGCTCATCTCGCGACATTCCTGATCGTCGAGCGTATTTATCACGCCGGCCGGGAAAAGCTCCTCACCTATCCCTGGCTTGCATGGATCATGCGCTATGTGCGTTTCGCGCGGTCGTTTTACGATCGCTTCAAACTTGCAGCGCTGAACTGGGTCAGGCTCCGGCTTCTCGCGCAATAGAGGCAGAGCGCCCCGTCACCGTTTGCGGCGCAACCTCTTCAGGAGATATTCCGCAAGGGCAGTTGACTGCAAGGCAATGAGAATAATGACGATACCGACCACCACACGGGCCTCCGGCACCTCGTCAAACAGGAAATATCCGACAGCAGTCACGAACAGGATCGATAGATAGCCAACGGGTGCAAGGACACCGGCATCGGCAATGCGATAGGCCCGCAGGAAGCAATATTGCCCCAGTTGCGCCAGCAGTCCGATGGCGAGCAACGGCCCCCAGTCGAGCGGCGCGACCGGCTTCCATGTCCAGATTGCCGGAACGGCGGTGATGACGGCAAGGCCGACCGTATAGAACACCATCATCACCGTGGTGTTTTCCTGCCGCAGCGCCCGGGTCTGAATGACTGCAAGAGCGCCGAACACCACCGAGATGAGGACAACCAGCACCCCCGCATTGAATGCCGCGCCGCCCGGCCCGATGACGATCAAAACGCCGACAAAGGCCAGGCACGCCCCCGCCCAGCGATATCGACTCACTCTTTCCCCTAAAATGGCAACGGCCATCGCCATCGTCACCAACGGCCGCGAAAACCCGACAGCGTTGACGGTGGCAAGCGGCAGAAGGGTGATGGCGATAAAATTGCTGGTAAGCGCAATGGCGTTGCAGCAAATCCGGAAAATATTGCGCCAGGGATATCGGACGCGCACCATTTCCATTCGGTGCCGCCAGATGAGCGGCAGAATGAAGAGCAGACCGATCATCGCCCTTATGAAGACGAGCTGGAAAGCTGGATAGGTAACGCCCTGCGCCTTGACGAGCGCGGTCATTCCACCCGAAACGAGGGCCATATCCATAAGCAGCCAGCCAATGCCCGCGCGGGCATTGGCGTCGCGCGGATTTTCCAGACTTTCACTCTTTCCGTCGCCATTCACGCCGGCTGCACAAGATTGGCCATGAGGCGGAAGGCCCCCGGCACAAGCTTGTCCATCTGGTGATGCAGCACGAGGCTGGTATGGGTGTGACGGCCCTTGCCTATGATACCGGAGACCAGCGCGCCCTTGAGCGGCTGCTCATCGACATCATGCATCGCAAGCAACGGCTCGTAGACATCGTCCCAGCGCGAGGCGAAATAAAGCCCGCGTTCCTTGTCCCAACCCGCCCAGTCGGCGGCATCGATTCTGTTGGGGCCGACGAGCAATGGATGTTCGGGCGTCAGCACCGTCACCTCCGCCTGCGGGTCGGTCACCCGCCAGCGCAAGGAGGGCTTGCCGATCTCAAGCCGCCTCACAGGCGTCGTCTCCGGGTTCCATCCATCGGTCGGCCGATGATAGAGCGTGACGAGATGGCCGCCATCTTCAACGAAACGATGAAGCTTTTCCGTTGCCGCAGCCAGATCCCTGCGGATGCCGAAAGCAAAGATGCCGATAAGAATCGTCCTGAAGGACGACAGGTCGCCGCCAAGCGCCTGAGCATCGAGTTCGGTGACATCGAGGCCCATGCGCGAAAGCCAGAGACCCACCCTGTCGGCGCCACCGCCGACATAACCGACGCGCGCGCCCTCGGGCAGTTTGAGGTCCAGCGACAGGATTTTCAAAACGGAAGGCGCCAGAAACCTTGCCCTGCCGATATGCGGATAAGCGATGGGCGTGATCTGGAAAGCGGGTTGCGAGCCGACAAGCGCTTCGATCTGGGCAAGGCCCGCCTTCGCATCCCCAGTGCGTTCGGCAATCCAGTCGCCGCCGCGCTTGCGCAGGTTCCAGCCGCCCGTATTCCTGAACGACAGTGGCACATCGGCACCCTTTATATGCGCCTGAAAGACATGGGCGTCCTGCTCCTGTCCAAGCGGCACCAGAAGGGCATCGGGCGCTATCATCAGCGACTGCGCGGGCGTCACGAAAAACGGCTCTTCCAGATCGAAGGCGGCCGAGACCTTTCTGCCTCCAACCGTTGCGGAAAGTAGCACAGAGGCATGGCCATTGCCGCCTAAGGCTTTCCAGTCGGGCTGGTAAAGCCCCGAAACAGCAGCATCCTGATCGGCGGCGAGCGAAAAAACCAGCGTCTCACCACGCGACTGAACGGACGACGAGACACCCGATGGAAGGACCGGCGTGACCTCGACATCAAATTCAGCCACCTTGTCTGAAAGCTCCACGGAAAGAAACGATGTCCCGCCCGGAACGATCTCCGCCGGCTCGGCATAGGCCCGCTCGAAAACATCGAGCGCCGTCAGGATAGCGGCGTCGACCTGCGCCCGCTTGCGTGCGATCCGATGCCCGTGCAGCTCCCTGAAATCCGTGGCTGCGGCTTCATCGACCGTCTGCAAAAGAGCCGCCGCCGCAAGAAGTGACGCCGTGATCCGCTGCCTGTCGGGAAATGCCGCGATTGCTTCGGTTATTGCCTGTTCGGCCTTGACCAGCGCCTTTGCCAGTCCGGCATCCAGCCCCGGAAAAGTCGCAAGGTCGGTGAGTGAAGACGGCAACCTTTCGAGGATCGAGCTTTCCTCGCCACCGACGGCATCCGAGAGCTCGAGATGCAGCGGCCAGACCTCCTGCGCCCGCTGCGGCCAATGCCCCATTCCCTGCGAGGCGTGATAATAACGCGACCATTCGCCGATGCGGTCATATTGCGCACCGGTGGCCTGCTCCCTGCCCGGAACATTGATCGTCAGCGTCGTTTCCGGCGGCGGCACTTCGTCATCATAGGTGTCCCCACCGCCCGACCAGGCGGGAAGATAGAACTTCGCCACCTTCCACGGTTTCAGCCCCTCGGCGAAATGCTCGGGATAGGCGACAGGATCGGCCGCGAGCGCGATGGCGCTCTTTGCCGCCCGCGTCATGGCGCGGTGGTGTCCGTGCTGTCCCGGCACATCGAGAAAGGTCGGAATGACGATATCTGGACGTTCCTTGCGGTAGGCGCGCACCAGCCGCTCGACGATGCGTTGCTGCCCCCAGCGGTTAAAGGTCTGGTCGCCATCCTTGGAAAAACCGAAGTCGTGGATGATATCCGCCGGGCCATGGCCGAGCCAGCTGATATCAGCATCGATGACGCGAGCGGCCTCCTCCAGCTCGCGCGACCGGATGACGCCAAGCGCGCCGAGCCGCTCCGGCCCCAGCGCATTCTGCCCGCCCTCGCCACGCGTCGAGCAGGCGATGATGATCCGCATACCAAGTTCCATGCGAAAATAGGCCAGAAGTCCGTTCTGCTCGTCGTCCGGGTGCGCGCCGGTATGCATGACCGTGACGGTGGATTTCAGCGCGCTCAGCTTGCGGTGCAGGCGCACAAGCCACGGATCGGCCATCTGCCGTTCGATGCGCTCCCGGGGGTTAAGCATGGGCGGTCTCCTCCAATATTCAGCCGGGTGCCTGCGCTGCGGCTCCCATGGATGTCTCGAGTTTTGGCGTGACGATGTCGAACAGCGGCAAGGCGGCGGCGCCGAGTGCGGCGGTCAATTGGCCGGACTTGCCGTGGATGACACGCGGCAGTTCCCGCTGCCGCCGGCTTGCGACCGAGGTCGGCAAAGGCCCCATCCGCGCAATGATTTCGCTGATGACGATTTCAGGCAGCGCACCGCCGAGAATGACCGTCTGGGGATCGAGAATATTCTCGAGCATGGCAACCATGGGCGCCAGATGGGCGGCGGCATCCTCGATCCATTCCATCACCACCGGATTGCCCGCTTTGAACAGGGCTTCCAGATCGTCAAGCTCCGTATCCACGACACCGGCGCAGACAAGTTTTTCCTTCAGCACATAAACCGAGGCATAGGCTTCGAGGCACCCTCTCTGCCCGCAGGAGGGGCAAGGCCTTCCCTTTGGCGAGACGGTCACGTGGCCGATTTCGCCGGCATTTCCGAACGCGCCGCGATAGGGCGATCCGTCCTGCATGATGCCGAGGCCGATACCGACGCCGAAGTAAATCATGCAGAAATTCGGGATGGCCAGCCCCGCACCGAACAGCCGTTCCCCGACTGCTGCGGCCGTCGCATCGTTTTCCACCACGACCTGCTGGCCGCAGGCTTCCCCCAGCATCTGCCGGGCATCGATGCCGCCCCAGCCGGAAAGCGTCGTCGGTCCGACGGAAGTCATGCCATCGATCTCGAAGGGACCGGGCATGACAACCCCGGTGCCGAGCAGCCTGCAGCCGAGATTTTTCGCAACGGCAGCATGTTCAGCGGCAAAGGTCTTGAATATGGCGTCCGGCGTCGTGTCCTTGAGGGGAGTAACACGATGGGTACGCAACACGCCGGCAAGATCGAGGCCGACGGTGACCATATGGTCGGCGGCGATTTCCACACCGATGGTCGCCCCGCCATCCGGGTTGACGGCGAACTGGATCGGCGGCTGGCCCCTGCCGGTGCGGCGGCGGCCGAGTTCCTTCAGCAATTCCTCACCCATCAGCTCGTCGACGATATTGGCGACCGCCTGCGGTGTCAGATGTGTGATCTTGGCGATCTGGGCGCGGCCGAGCGACCCGTGTCGCCGGACGATGTCGAGCACGACTCGCCTGTTGTGTTCGCGGCTCCGCTCAGGATTTTTTCCGATTGCTACGGGATAAGCGTCCACCGTGTGCACCGTCATCTCTTCAACTTCCCGTCTCTTGGAAAATTCATAGCGTCGAATTGACGATAAGCGCAATATAATAATTCAAGTAAATTATCTTATTGACAAATGCGCGCCTTCAGAGAACCGTAGAGAGCGACCGGGGGTCAGGCTTGCATGGGGCGGAAGAGGAAACTCCGCTGCCGGCAAATCGATGAGCGCGCGCGAAAGCGCGGATAAAGGGAACGATCGCTCCGCATCCGGAAGACCGGACGGAGGAAATGGAGGCTTACATGCGCAGGGCAACTCTGTTCGCCGGCTTGGTCGCCGGTTTCAGCACATTCGCATTCAACGCCGCGCAGGCGGTTGAAATCGAATATTGGCAATATGTCTTCGATACACGCGTGAAGGCCATGGACGAGCTGATCGCGGAATTCCAGAAGGCCAATCCTGATATCACCGTCAAGCAGGTGACCTTCCCTTACGCCGATTACCAGACGCGCGTCATCGCCGCCAATCTTTCCGGCAAAGGCCCGGACGTGATGCAGCTCTTCTACGGCTGGCTGGATAAATTCGCAGCCGGCGGCATCTTGCAGCCGTTGCCGGCCGATGCTTTCCCGCATGACAAGATCGAAAGCGAATTTTTCCCCATCGTCAGCGCCATGAAGCGCGGCGACGATTATTACGGCCTGCCGACGGCGGTGCGCTCGCTGGCGCTCTTCTACAACAAGAAGCTCTTCACCGAAGCGGGACTCGATCCCGCCAATCCGCCGAAAACGCTGGATGAATTTGTTGCCGCAGCGGAAAAGATCGCCAAGCACGATGCCGCCGGAAACCTCACCGTTGCCGGCTCCACGCTCGACATGGGCGGACAGGACCATCAATGGTGGCGTGAGGTTCTCATCCGCCAGTTCGGTGGCGAACCCTACACCGACAACGACCAGAAGGTCGCCTATAACAGCGAAGCGGGCGTTCAGGCCCTGAAGTTCTATACGAGCCTGCAGCTTGAGAAGAAGATCGGTCAGGTGGGCTTCATGGATGAAGGCCAGGCCGCCTTCCGCGCCGGCAAGGCGGGCATGACCATCGATGGCACGTTCCGTCTGGGATCCTTCAGGACCATCAAGGATTTCGAGTGGGGCGTGACCGAGCTTCCCACCAATGACAAGAACATCCGCTCCAACTATGCCAGCTATTTCGCAAACGGCATCAGCGCCAAGACGAGCGGCGAGGAACTGGAAGCCTCCAAGAAATTCCTTGCTTACATCTCCTCACCGGAAGCCATGGCGATCTGGCTGAAGACTGTCGGCGAGCTGCCGGCGCGGCGCGCCGCGGCACTGACCGAAGAGAACCTGAAGGACCCGGTCTACGCGCCGTTCCTGAAGGGCCTCGAATACGCCCATACGACCCTGTTCAAGGACGAAGCCGCCCAGCGGCAGAATGCCATCGACATGACGAACCGGATCTTGCTCGAGGGCCAGTCCGTCGAGGATTCCGTCAAGCAGGCCGCCGAGGCCGAGCAGGAAATCATCGACGCGGCGAAACCTTAAAACCCGCAGGTCCGACATGACAGCGATCGATCAACAGGGGGCGGCATCCGGCCGCCCCGGCGGCTCCTTCGGAGATCGCCTTTCCATGCGCACGAAACGGCTTTTGTGGATCTGGAGCTTTCTGGCGATCCCGATCCTGTTTTACAGCGTCATTCGTTTTTACCCGACGCTGCAGGCCTTCTGGCTGTCCTTCACCAACTGGGATTTGCTGCGACCGGCGAAGTTCATCGGCATCGCCAATTATGTGAAGCTGTTCAAGGACCCGCAATTCTGGAAGGTCTTCAGGAACACCTTCACCTATCTCATCATCGGCACGCCGATCAGCCTCGTTCTGGCTTTCGTCATCGCCTTTTATCTCGACCGGGTACGCATCCTGCACGGCTTCATCCGCGCGCTCTATTTCCTGCCCTATCTGACCACGGCAGCGGCCATGGCCTGGGTCTGGCGCTGGTTTTATCAGCCGCCGCCCATCGGCATCATCAACGACGTGCTTGGGCTTCTCGGCATTCCGCAGCAGCCTTTCATCCGCTCCACCGATCAGGCGCTTTATTCAATCATGATAACCGCCATCTGGGCGGGCCTCGGTTTCCAGATCATCATCTTCATGGCCGGCCTGCGCGCCATTCCGACCACGTTTTATGAGGCAGCGCGCATAGACGGCCTCGGCGAGTGGGCGATCCTGCGCAAGATCACGCTGCCGCTTTTGAAACCAACCACCGTTTTCCTCGTCGTCTTTTCCTCCATCGGCTTCCTGCGCATTTTCGACCAGGTCTACAACATGACCACCAATGATCCGGGCGGACCGCTCGGCTCCACCAAGCCGCTGGTGCTGATGATCTACCAGACCGCGTTCAACTCCTATGCGATGGGTTATGCCGCCGCGCAGACGGTCGTTCTTTTCACCATTCTTCTCGTCGTATCGCTGATCCAGCTCTGGGTCCTGAGGGAAAAGAAATGAGCGAAGCGCCGCCACTCTCCCACGCCCGCATCCGCCCCGGCCGTATCATCGCCTGGACCATATTGTTCATCGGCGGCCTGATCATGGTCTCGCCGCTGCTCTTCATGTTCTCGACCTCGTTCAAGACGGCGGACCAGGTCTATGACCTCAGGCTCATTCCCGCTGCACCGACGCTCGCGAACTACATCACCGTCATGGCAGACGGCCGTTTCCTGCGCTGGTTCTTCAACTCGATGCTGGTTGCGGTCATCGTCACCGTTTCCAACTGCTTCTTCGACAGTCTGGTCGGGTACACGCTGGCAAAATTCGAGTTCCGTGGCCGATACTTCATCTTCCTCGCAATCCTCTCGACGCTGATGATACCGACCGAAATGCTAGTCATTCCCTGGTATCTGATGTCCAGCCAGCTGGGCTGGCTCGACAGCTACTGGGGCATCATGTTTCCGGGCATGATGACGGCTTTCGGCACCTTTCTGATGAAGCAGTTCTTCGAGACGGTTCCGAACGACTTCATCGAGGCCGCACGCGTCGACGGTCTGAACGAGTTCCAGATCTGGTGGAAAGTCGCCCTGCCGCTGGTGACGCCGGCGCTTTCCGCACTGGCGATCTTCACCTTCCTCGGCAACTGGACGGCATTCTTCTGGCCGCTGATCGTCACGACAAGCAAGGAACTCTACACACTGCCGGTCGGCCTCTCGAGCTTTGCCGTGGAGCAGCAGATCCAGTGGGAAATGATCATGACCGGCGCTGCCATTGCGACCATTCCCACCCTTATCGTCTTCATAGTCCTGCAACGTTACATCGTTCGCGGTGTGATGCTGGCGGGTCTGAAAGGATAATATCATGGCCGATATGAACCCGCGCCAGTCGGATACCAGCAAGTTTCCCGACCCCGTCTACAAGGAAACCGTGCTGCGCCCGCTTTTCGACGGCGCCAAGAACCACCATGTGGACGGTTTCCGCCGCATCGACCGCGCCCATCTGGTCATGCTTCGGGAAACCGGCATTCTCGATGCGGACACGGCGGCGAAGATCGCCGGCGCGCTCGAAGACATCGACAGGACCATCGAGCCATCGGAGCTGGTCTATACCGGCGAAGTCGAGGATTTCTTCTTCCTGATCGAAAAGGAACTGAAAGCCCGCATCGGCGTCGATGTCGCCGGCCGCCTGCACACAGCCCGTTCGCGTAACGATATCGACCACACGCTGTTCAAGATCGGCCTCAAGGACAAGATCGATACGCTCACCGCCAAGGCCCGCATTCTGCTGAAAGCCCTGATCGATGCCGCCGCGCGCAATCAATCCACGCTGATCGTGGCCTACACGCATGGGCAGCCGGCCCAGCCCACCACCTTCGGCCATTACCTCTCTGCCGCCATCGAAGTGTTGATCCGGGATATTGATCGCTTCGCGGAGGCCCGCCGCATCGTCGATCTTTCGCCGATGGGCGCTGCCGCCATCACCACCTCGGGCTTTCCCATCGACCGGGCACGTGTTGCCGAATTGCTGGGCTTTGCCGCACCCTTACGCAATTCCTATTCCTGCATCGCCGCCGTCGATTATACGACGGCAACCTATGGCGCGATCGAACTGATGTTCCTGCATCTCGGCAGGCTCATTCAGATTTCCAGTTCTGGACGAGTTTTGAGGTCGGCCAGATCTATGTGCCGAATTCGCTGGTGCAGATTTCCTCCATCATGCCGCAGAAGCGAAATCCGGTCCCCATCGAACATCTGCGCCACCTCGCCAGCCAGACATTCGGCCGGGCGCGGACCGTGCTCGATGTGATGCACAATACGCCCTTCACCGACATGAATGACAGCGAGGGTGAAACCCAGGGCATGGGTTACGAGGCCTTCACATCCGCCGGCCGCGTGCTCGATCTCCTCGCCAGCCTCGTTGGCCAGATCAGCATCGATCCTAAACGGGTTGACCAGAATATCCGCCGCTCCTGCATCACCATCACGGAACTGGCGGATTCGCTCGTCCGCATTGAGGACCTGTCTTTCCGTCAGGCCCATGAAATTGCCGCAACCGTCGCCAGAAGCGTCGTCGCACTGAAGGGCGATCTGCCGAATGACGGTTACCAGCCGTTCCTCAAGGCCTTCCATGAGCTGACAGGGCGCGACACCGGCATCGACGAGGAAAAATTCAGGCAGATCGTCTCGCCGGAACATTTCGTCGCGGTTCGCAGCAGCTTCGGCGGCCCTGCCCCAGAGCCGATGCGGGAGGCCATTGCGGCCTATCAAGACAAGCTGGGTGAGTTGGCAGCGGAAGCGCAGCGATCCGCCGAGCACGAAGCGGCGAAGGCCACCGAACTGACAGAGAAATTTACCGCCCTGACGGGAGCGCGATAATGGCGACAATCGAACTCAATCAACTCGTGAAGCGCTACGGCAAGGTCGAGGCGGTCAAAGGCATAGATCTTGCCATTAAAGACGGCGAGTTCGTCGTTTTCGTCGGCCCTTCCGGCTGCGGCAAATCCACCACGCTGCGCATGATCGCCGGGCTGGAGGAGATTTCCGACGGCACACTGAAAATCGCCGGAAATGTCGTCAACGAGAAAGAGCCGAAACAGCGCAACATCGCCATGGTCTTCCAGAACTATGCGATCTACCCGCATATGACGGTTCGCCAGAATATCGGCTTCGGACTCTATACATCAAAGCTCGATCGCGCGGAAAAGAACCGGCGTATCGAAGAGGCCGGCCGGGTGCTGGGGCTCGAGGCATTGCTGGACCGTCGGCCTGCGGCTTTATCCGGTGGTCAGCGGCAGCGTGTCGCCATCGGCCGCGCCATGGTGCGCGATCCCGCAGCCTTTCTTTTCGACGAGCCGCTCTCCAATCTCGACGCGCAGTTGAGATCGCAGATGCGCATTGAAATCAAGCGCTTGCACCAACGTCTTAAGACGACCACCGTCTACGTCACCCATGATCAGGTGGAGGCCATGACCATGGCGGACCGGATCGTGGTGATGAAGGATGGCCATATATTGCAGGTCGGCACGCCGACTGAACTTTACGAGACGCCGGTGGATATTTTCACCGCGCGCTTCATCGGCAGTCCCTCCATGAACCTGCTGCGCGGCGCCAGAGCGACGAACCGCATCGCGCCTTCGGCAACGGGCGATCTTTTAATCGGCGTCCGACCGCACGATCTGCTCGTTGGGGAAAGCGAGGCGACCCAGGACGCCTTTTCTCTCGAGGGAACGGTCACGGCCGTCGAGCCGCTCGGTCCGGAAACGCTGGTTCATCTGGATACGGACACGACCTCCGTGATAGCAACAGCCAGAGGCAAATCCATTCCGGCCGTCGGCAGCCGGCTGCAATGCCGGGCGGAAACGGGCGCGCTTTACCTTTTCGACGCCAAAACGGAAAAGCTTCTGGGCCGCGCATGATGACAACAGAAAAATCAGCCGTCATCAGCATCGGCCGGATCTATTGCGACCTCATTTTCACCGGGCTTGATGAATTGCCGGTGCTTGGCCGGGAGCTGTTTGCCAGCGACATGGAAATCGCCGCCGGTGGCGGAGCTTTCATCGCCGCCGCCCATTTCGCCCATATCGGCCGCCCGGCCGCGCTGCTGGCAAGGCTCGGCACCGACACCTTCTCACGCGCCATCGGCGAAAAAATGCAGCAGAGCGGTGTGGACCTGCAATTTCTGGAACATTCAGCGGATGCGGGGCCGCAGGTCACCGTTGCGACGGTGGTTGGTCATGACCGCGCATTCCTGACGCGCCGCGCCGGCGCCGCCCGGCCATCCACCCTCGATGCCGCTTTCGCCTGGGAAAAGGCCGGCCATCTGCATATCGCCGAATTCGCCACACTTCACGAAATCCCCGATCTCATCTCCCGCGCCAAGGATAATGGACTGTCCGTCTCGCTCGATCCGAGCTGGGATGCCTCGCTGATCTATGACAAGGGCCTGCTCAGGGCCTGTGCCGGCGTCGACGTGTTTTTGCCCAACCTTGAAGAAGCCGAAGCAATCACGGGCCATGCGGACCCAGAAGCCGCTCTCACCGCTTTGTCCGGGGCGTTTCCCGTCGTGGCCTTGAAGGGCGGCGCGCAGGGCGCCTGGGTCTCCTCGCGAGCGGGTTTCCATCACGCGTCGGCGAAAAAAGTCCCGGTGGTCGATACGACAGGCGCGGGCGATGCCTTCAATGCCGGCTTCATCGATGCATGGCTGCGGCGAGAGGAAGAAAAGCTGTGCCTTGAAGCCGGTGTTGCAGCCGGAAGCCTTGCCGTGCAGGCGGCAGGCGGCGCTCCCAAGGTGCGCACGCCCTGATCCGCCCTACGCGCCTCATTCCCCGCGCGGATAACGCTGGTTTTCCTCCAGCACGTTGAGGTCCATGTGGTTGCGCATATAGCGCTCGGAGGCTTTCTGCAAAGGCTGGTAATCCCACGGGTAATAAGCGCCGTTGCGCAGCGCCTTGTAGACCACCCAACGCCGCGCCTGACTTTCCCGCACCGCCGCGTCGAAAACCGGGAGCTGCCAGCGCCGGCCGATTTCAGCGGAAAGCGATGAGAGGACGGCGCTGAAAGCAGGATCACCGGCAAGGTTCGTGCGTTCCTCGGGGTCCGCCTCGACATCATAGAGCAACGGCGGATCGGCCTCGCAGACCGACAGCTTGTAGCGGCCGTCGCGAAGGGTGACGAGCGGTGCTATCGAGCCTTCGGCGGCATATTCCATCGGCACCGGGCCGCGCTCGCCAGTTCCCGCTGCCAGCGCCGCCAGATCTTCGCCATCCGTCCAGCGTTTGAGCGAGGTGATATCGAGCCCCGCCAGTCCGCAGAGCGTCGGCGTGACATCGAGTGTGGAGACTGGCGTGTCGATCAAAGCCGGCTGCCAGCCCGGCGCGGTGATCATCAGCGGCACGCGGGCGGAACCCTCAAAGAAGCACATCTTGAACCACAGCCCGCGCTCGCCCAGCATATCGCCATGGTCGGACAGGAAGAGAATGATCGTGTCCTCCTCCATCCGCGTCGCCTTCAGAACCTCGAGAATTTCGCCGATCTTCTCGTCAATATAGGAGATATTGGCGAAATAACCGCGCCGTGCGCGGCGTATCTGTTCTACCGAAATATCGAAAGCCTTATGATCGCAAGCTTCCAGCAACCGTTTCGAATGCGGATCCTGCTCGTCGAAGGCAATCGGCGGTGTCTGCGGATCAAGCGCCGGGCAGTCCTCGTAAATATCCCAGAATTTCCGCCGCGCCACATAGGGGTCATGCGGGTGGGTGAAGCTGACCGTCAGGCACCATGGCCGGTCGTCGAGACGGCGCGACAGGTCGTAAAGCTTGCGGGTGGCGTGGTAGGCCACCTCATCATCATATTCCATCTGGTTGGTGATTTCGGCGACGCCTGCGCCGGTGACCGAACCGAGATTGTGATACCACCAGTCGATGCGCTCGCCGGGCTTGGTGTAATCAGGCGTCCAGCCGAAATCCGCCGGATAGATATCCGTCGTCAGGCGCTCCTCGAAGCCATGCAGCTGGTCGGGCCCGACGAAGTGCATCTTGCCCGAAAGGCCGGTGTAATAACCCGCCGCCCGCAGATGATGGGCATAGGTCGGGATATCGGAGGCAAATTCGGCGGCATTGTCATAAACCCGTGTCCGGCTCGGCAATTGCCCGGACATGAAGGAGGCGCGGGCCGGTGCGCAGAGCGGGCTTGCCGTATAGGTGTTGGCGAAGCGGACGGACCGCTTCGCCAGTGTTTTGAGATGGGGTGCGTAGAGAAAATCGGCCGGGCCATCGGGAAAAAACGTCCCGTTGAACTGGTCGGCCATCAGGATCAGGATATTGGGACGCGGCATTTCCACTTTCCGATTTTAGAGGCCAAGCTTGCCCTTGACGGCGTCCGCCCCCGGCTTGCCATCCAGCGTGGTAACGCCCTGCAGCCAGCCATCCAGCGCCTGCGGATTGGCCTTCAGCCAGGCCGCTGCCGCCGCCTTCGAATCCTCACCACCGAGAATGGAGCCCATCAGGGTATTTTCCATGCCGATATCGAATTTCAGGTTCTTGAACAGCGTCGCCGCATTCGGGCATTGCTGCGGCCAGCCGGTGCGGGCGAGCGTATAAACTTCCGCGCCGCCGAAATTCGGGCCGAAATAGGCGTCCCCGCCGGAGAGATAGGCGATATCGATCTTCTCATTCATCGGATGCGGCGCCCAGGCGAGGAAGATCACCGCCTTCTTGTCCCTGCCCGCCCGCTCCACCTGCGCCAGCATGGCCTGCTCACCGGATTCGACGAGTTGCCAGCCTTTCAGGCCGAAATCATTGGCGTCGATGATCTTCTGGATATTCTGGTTGGCAGGTGCGCCCGGCTCGATACCGTAAATCTTGCTTTCGAATTCGTCGGCATGTTTGGCGAGATCGGCAAAATCCTTGACGCCCTTTTCCGCCATATAGGCCGGTACTGCCAATGTGAACTTTGCGCCTTCGAGGTTCTTCGTCATCACCTCGGCCGCCTTGGCGGCATTCAGATCGTCCACGAAGGATTTCTGCGCCGGCATCCAGTTGCCGAGGAAAACGTCGATTTCGCCGTTTTTCATGGCCTGATAACCGATCGGCACCGACAGCGTCTTGACGTCGGCTTCATAGCCCAAGGCATCGAGCAGCACGGAGGCAACGCCATTGGTGGCGGTGATGTCGGTCCAGCCGGGATCGCTGAGACGGATCGTCTTGCAGGCCGCGTCATCGGCCGCCTGAAGCGGGGTGGAGAAGGCCGCCACGGACAGAATGAGACCGGCGGCGATGCGATGCAGATGAGAAATGGTTTTCATTGCGGCTCCCCTTTTATCAATCCAGTTTATTGAACACCACGTTGCTTTTGCCTGTGAAGCGGGTATTTTTCGATAGTTGATATAAGGAATTTTAATGTCAGACCGGCCACTTGACCTGGGATGGATGCGCATTTTCACCGAGGTTGCCCGCCGCGGCAGCCTGACGGCGGCGGCTGCATCCCTGCGGCTGACGCAGCCGGCCGTAAGCTATCAGATTCGCCGGCTGGAGGAGGAACTGGGCGTGGCGCTCGTGCAGCGCAGACATCGCGGCATCGAACTGACGACGGAGGGTCAGAGGCTGTTCGAGATCGTCTCGCGCAATGTGGACGCCATCGATCTTCTGGCGCAGCAGCTTCGCCGGACGGAGGAGCGGCAGACCATCCGTCTGCACACGGACTATGCCTTCTCGTCCCTGTGGCTCATCCCGCGCATGCATGGTTTTCGCGCGCTCAATCCGGATATCAATATCCAGATCGTCGCCACGCAGGATCCGCTCGGCCAGGGCAAACACGATAGCGACGTGATGATCATTTTCGGCACACGGCAGGAAGCGGGCGACGGGGCGGTGCTGCTGCTCTCGGAAAAGGTCACACCGGTCTGCTCGCCTGCCCTGCTGGCCGGGACACCGGCACCCGCGGCCGTTGCGGATTTTTCGCGGCGAAAGCTCATCCACCTCGAAAATACCTCGCAGGCGCACTGGTTCGACTGGCCTTCCTATTTCAAGCATTTCGGCGTGCAGAGAACGGCCGACCATGATGGCGGCGACATCAGCTTCAACAATTACACCATGGTGGTGCAGGCAACCATTGGCGAACAGGGTTTCGCGCTCGGCTGGGCCGGGCTGGTCGATCCGCTGCTCGAGGCCGGCGTGCTGGTGACCGCAGGCCCGAGCCTCGACGCACCGGGGCGCGGCTACTGGCTGATGCGGCCGAAAAGCAGCGACAGCGCGGTGAGAAAACTCACCGGCTGGCTGATCGACGAGCGGCGATAACGCCGCCCGCCAGCCCGTACCGTTTCCGGTTCAGATGGGATAATGCAGCGGCCCGTCCTGCAGCGTGACCCAGCGTAGCTCGGTGAATTCCGCAATGCCCGCCGTGCCGCCGAAGCGGCCGTAACCGGAGGCCTTGACCCCGCCGAAGGGCATTTGCGCTTCATCGTGAACGGTCGGGCCGTTGATGTGGCATATGCCGCTTTCAATGCGCGCCGCAATCGAAAGCGCCCGTGCCTGATCCCTGCCGAAAATCGCGGCGGAAAGACCGAACTCGGTTTCGTTGGCGATGCTCACTGCCTCATCGATGCTGCCGGCCCTGATGATGGAGACGACCGGACCGAAACTTTCCTCCGCATAAAGCCGCATGGCGGGCGTGACGCCATCGACGGCGATCGCATCCACCATCGTGCCGTTGCCGCCGCCGCCCGCGACCAGCCGCGCCCCCTTGGAAACGGCGTCATCCACCAGCGCCCGGATGCGCGAGGTCGCTTCGGCGCTGACCAGCGAGCCGAGCGGAGTTTTGCCCTCGCGCGGATCGCCGGCCGTGAGGCTCGACGCTTTTTTGGCGAAGGCCTCCACAAATGTATCGGCGACACTGTCGAGCACGATGATGCGCTCCGTCGACATGCAAATCTGGCCCTGGTTCATGTATGCGCCGAAAGCGGCAGCCGCGACAGCCGCATCGATATCGGCATCGTCAAGCACGATGAACGGCGCCTTGCCGCCAAGCTCCAGCAGAGCGGGTTTCAGGTAACGGCCGGCCGTTTCGGCAATCACGCGGCCAACGCGGGTCGAGCCGGTGAAATTCACGCGCCTTACGGCCGGGTGTGCGATCAGCGTATCGACGATCTTTGCCGCATCTTCCGGCGCATTGGAGACGGCGTTGAGCACGCCCTTCGGCAGACCGGCGGAGGCAACGGCTTCGATGATCAGCGCATGGGTGCGCGGGCAAAGTTCCGAAGTCTTCATGACAACCGTATTGCCGCAGGCGAGCGGCGTGGCGATGGAGCGCACGCCGAGAATGACCGGCGCATTCCACGGTGCGATGGACAGCACGACGCCCGCCGGCTGGCGCAGCGCCATCGCCATGGTTCCGGGACGGTTGGAGGGAATGATCTCGCCCTTGATCTGCGTGGTCAGGCTTGCCGCCTCCACCAGCATGTCGCTTGCCAGTTTGACGTTGAAACCGGCCCAGGCATCTGTCGCGCCGATTTCTTCCTTCATCGCCTGGGTAATATCAGGCCCGGCGGCGAGAAGCGCCTGCGCGGCAGCCAGAAGCAGGCGGCGGCGTTCACCGGGCGGCGTTGCCGACCAGACCGGGAAAGCGGCCGCCGCGGCATCGGCCGCACGGGTGGCGTCCTCCACCGTTGCAGCCGCAGCACTCGTCGCCACGTCGCCGGTGATGGGGTTGCTGCGTTCGAAACGCTTGCCGCTTGTGGCCGGGCAATGGTCGCCGCCGATGAAAAGATTGACAGTCTGCATGGTCTCCCTCCTGAATTCAGACAATGGCGGCGGTGGTGCCGCCAAGAAACGCCCGTTGCACGGCGGGATCGGCGGACAGGGCCTCAGCCGTGCCTGCCCCGACAATCCGTCCTGCTTCCAGCAAATATCCGCGATCGGCAAGCGCGAGGCTTTCGCGCACATTCTGCTCCACGAGCAGAATGGAAAGGCCGCTCTTCTTGATCTCCGCCAAAGCGGCAAACAGTTCCTGCGTAACGATGGGCGCAAGGCCAAGGCTCGGCTCGTCCAGCAGCAGATAATCGGGTGCGGACATCAGCGCCCGCCCGATGGCGACCATCTGCTGTTCGCCGCCGGACATGGTGCCGGCAAGCTGCTGCCGCCGCTCGGCAAGGCGCGGAAACAGTGCGAAAATATGCTCTCTTGTCGCCTTTTCCGCTGAACGGGCATGGCGAGGATTGGCCCCGAGACGGAGATTGTCCTCCACCGTTAGCGCCGCGAAAATTCCGCGTCCCTCCGGCACCAGCGCCACGCCCCGTTCCACGATCTGATGGGCGGGGACAGCGGCAAGCGACACGCCGTTGACGCGCACGTCTCCAGAGGCCAGAGCCACCATGCCGCCGACCGCTTTCAGCAGTGACGACTTGCCCGCACCATTGGCGCCGAGCAGCGCCACCGTTTCGCCCTTGGCGACATTGAGCGATATGCCGTCAACCGCGAGATGTTTGCCGTAACGGATTGTCAGTGCATCTATTTCAAGCATGTGCCGCTCCCAGATAGGCGGAAATGACCTGCGGATCGTCAAGCACCGATGCCGTCGGCCCATCGGCGATCTTGCAACCGGCCGCCATGACAACGGAGCGCGGGCAGAGTGCGCGCACGGCAGCCATGATATGTTCCACCAGCAGGATCGTCGTACCCTCCGATGCCAGCCGCCGGATCAGCGCTATTCCTTCCTGCAGTTCCGTGGGGTTGAGGCCAGCGAGCCACTCGTCAAGAAGCAGAAGCTTCGGTTCGCCCGCCAGCGCACGCGCCAGTTCAAGCCGTTTCTGATCGATATAGGTGAGATCG
This sequence comes from Agrobacterium sp. D14, assembly GCF_001526505.1. NCBI lineage: Bacteria > Pseudomonadati > Pseudomonadota > Alphaproteobacteria > Hyphomicrobiales > Rhizobiaceae > Agrobacterium > Agrobacterium sp. D14. The sequence goes on along the minus strand of NZ_ASXX01000012.1, from coordinate 24,078 downwards.
CCGGCCGGCAGGGTCTCCCGCCCGGCAAGACCTATTCTTTCGAGGCAGGCCCGCGCGACCTTCTCCGCCTCGAGACGGGACAGGCGTTGCGGCCCGAACATGGCCGATACGGCAACGTTTTCAAGCAGGGAAAGCGACGGCAAAAGCCGTACCAGCTGGAAGGTGCGCGCCACGCCGGCGCGTGCAATCACATCCGGCCGCCTGCCCGCAATCTCCTGCCCTTTGAGCCGGATAGACCCTTCAGTGGGCTTCAGCGCCCCGGAGATCAGGTTCATCAGCGTCGTCTTGCCGGAACCGTTCGGCCCGAGCAGCCCGACGACCTCGCCGGCCTGGATTGTGAGGCCAAGGCCATCCACCGCCTTCAGCCCGCCGAAGGTCTTGCGGATATCGGTGATTTCGAGAACGGCGCTCATGCCGCTTTCTCCTTTTTGCGCAATTTCTCCAGCGCCGCCAGCACGCCATCCGGCAACACAAAGACGATGAGGATGAAGAGAGCGCCGAGAATGATGGAAAAATGGTTGGGGAAGTTGGCGCCCAGCCACTCGAACAGCAGGAACAGCGGCACCGCACCGAGAATGGGTCCCCAGCGGCGTGTGGCTCCGCCAAGCAGTGCCATGATGACGGTGAGGAACGATACCTGCGGATTAAAGACGATGGCCGGCTCGATATAGACCCAGCGCGGGGCCTGAATGGCGCCGACAAGCGTGATGATCGTGGCGGAAAGCACGAAGAGCATCAGCTTGGTGCGGGCGAGATTAATGCCCGCATGGGCGGCCACAACCTCGTCGTCGCCGATTGCCTTCAGCGCCAGTCCGAGCTTGCTGCGGTCGATCAGGATAGCCAGCAGGAGGGTGATGACAGCCAGCGCCAGCAATTGCCAGAGCACATGCTGCGGCTCCAGCGGCAGGAAGATGTAGCGCCCGAGCGTGCCGGTCACATTCACCTCATACCAGGTGATGAGCTGGCGAATGAGTTCGGCAAGGCCAAAGGAGAAGATCACGAAATAAATGCCCGCGACGCGCAGCGTGGAAAGCCCGACGACAAGCGCCAGCGCCGCGCCGACAAGGGCCGCGCACAGGAGTACCAGCGGCCAGGGCAGAACCTCGCTCAGCACCGCGACCGTATAGGCCCCGACACCAAAGAAAGCGACGGTGGCGAGCGAAATATAACGCGTCGGGCCGGAAAACATCGCCCAGGCAGAGGCGAGTGTCGCATAACCGAGAAGGCCGATGATAACGCCGACGCCATAGGCATCGAAAAAGAAAGGGGAAAGCGCCAGCAGTGCAGCTGCGGCAAGGCCGATGAGAAGCGGGATCATTTGCCCCTCCTTGCGAAAATGCCTTCCGGACGCCAAAGCAGCACCACGAGGAAGAGCAGATAGGTGGCGGCAAGCGTGAGGCCGGGATCGACATAAACGAGTACGAAGGTTTCCACGAGGCCGAGCAGCAGCCCGGCAACCAGCGCACCGAGGAGATTGCCCACACCGCCCATGATGACGACGACAAGCGCCTTCATGGTGAAGACCACGCCATAGGAGGCGGAAAAGGTCTGGTACATCGAGATCATCACCCCGCCGGCCACGGCGAGTGCGCCGCCAAGGGCAAAGCCGATCGAGGCCACGCGGTTCACATCAATGCCAACCAGCGGCGCGGATTTGGGCGCAAGCGCCACCGCCCGCAGGTTGAGGCCCCAGCGGCTGTGGGTGAGCGCCAGATAAAGCCCGCCGCCGATTGCGACCGACAGGCCGAAGGACAGGAGCCGGTTCAGCGCCACCGTCGTGCCGAAGATGTCGACGCCATCGGAGAGATAGGAATAGGAATGGTAGTTGCCGCCAAACGCCACGAGCATGACGCCCTGGATAACGAAGAGCAGCCCGAAGGTCGCCAGAATGGAATTGACTTCCAGACGGCCGGAGCCGCCCGAACGGCGCACCAGCGGTCGCATCATGACCCGGTAGATCACGAAAGACAGGGCGTAACCGAGCGGCACGATGATGAACAGCGACAGGAGCGGCGACAGGCCATAGGCGGAAAACAGCACGAAAGTGATGAAGGCAGCCGCAATCAGCACTTCGCCATAGGCAAGGTTCATGATGCGGGCAATGCCATATTGCAGCGAAAGTCCAAGCGCGATCAGCGCATAGGTCCCTCCCAGCATCAAGCCGAAGATGAGGGTGGATAAAAACAAGGGAATGTCTCCAGTATGGAACATGGCCGAAGCCTTCCGGCCGGGGTTTACGGCCCCGGCCGGCAAAGGTTCACCATTGCGGCTTCGGAACGACCGGCTTGGCCGCACCTGCACGGTCCGCGGGCGCAATCGCCACAAAACGGTCACCCTGCCATTGCCCCGCCCACCAGAGCTGGCGAAGCTGGTTGTCTTCAAGCTTGACCGGGCCGATGACGGTCTCGAAGCTTCCCGTCGAAAGTTCATTTGCCACCGCCGCCTTGTCGAGGCCGACACGCTGGATGGACTGGGCCAGCATTTCGAGGCTCGCATAGGTGATGGCGCTTGCCCAGCTGTCCGGCTTGGTGCCGATGAAGGCTTCGTGGCGCTTGAAATAATCCTCGATCTTGTCGCTGCTGCCATCGACGCCGCCGATGCTGATCACGCCCTCCTGCTTGCCATCGGAGACCTTCGGGAAGATCGGGAAAGCACCGCCGACGCCGACATAAAGCACCTTCGGGTTGAACTTCGCCGTCTGCGCCTGTTTCGTCACCGCGAAACTGTCGGGCGGATAGGAAAAGGCGATGAAGCTGTCCGCACCGCTCGCCGCCGCCTCGTTGACCAACGCGGCGAAATCGGAGGTGCCAACCGGATAGGTCTTGTCATAGGCAAGTGTGAAACCCGCTTCCTTCAGCGCCGGCCGCGCGGCCTTGATGAGGTCGATGCCGAAACCGTCAGCCACGGAAATCACCGCGACCTTGTCGTTTATCTGGCCGGCACCGCGCGCGGCTTTCAGGACATCAGCCAGTGCATTGGCATAGTCATGGCCACCTCCCAGCATCCAGAAGCTCTTTTTCCAGCGCGCCGCGAAATCCGGCGCCTTGTCGGTCACGCCGGTAACCGCAAGCTGCGGATAACCGAAACGGTCGTAAAGCGGCGCAACGGCCAGATTGAAGCCCGTGCCCCAGGGCGGCAGAATGAAATCGACCTTGTCCTGGCTGGCCAGACGCTCGGTGAACCGCACCGCATCCTCGGCCGAGGAGCGGTCATCATATTCCACCACTTCCACCGGCAGGCGCTTGCCATCCGGCAGGGTGAGGCCACCGGCATCGTTGACCTCCTTGACCCATAATTTGTAGTTCGGAATGGTGGTGATGCCAGCACCCGTGGCATTGGCGCCGCTTTTGGAAACGGCATAACCGATCTTCACCGAGGTGCGGTCCTGCGCAATGGCGTGACCGAAAGATACCGCCGACAGGGCAGCACCGGAGAGCAGGCAGAACAGCGTTCTGCGCTTCAGATTATTCATGATGTTCCTCCCAAAGCGCCTTATCGGGGTTGCCGTTCTCCTCAAGGCTTTCCCCTGCGCTGATCAAAGTTTAGCAATGACAGCCGCATATAAAATGCACTAATGTAGCGCATTATTGTACTTTTGGAGGTCGAATGCCGCTGCACAGCCAGATTGCCGGCAATCGCGTGGAGATCACGGCGCGCACCCTCGCCTCGACGCTGCGCATATCCGAATTCCGGCTGGAATCGGATAGTGCCCATCTGCTTCTCCTTTCCGCCGGGGAAGCGGAAATCATACAGGGTGAAAAGACGCTGCCTGTCCCGGCACCGGGGCTCGTCTGGCTGCCCATCGGCCCCTCTGGCCGCCTGCGGCTGACTGCCGGAAGCCGTGGATCGCTGCTGAGGACGACGGAAATCGGGCTTGCCCATGCGATGCCCACCGGCACGAGCGCAAGCGCCGTGCGCAATATATTGCAGCGAGTTCTGACGCAGGCGCCGGCAGAGAAGGACCGGCAGGAGCTGACGGGTTATCTGGAGACCATCGCCAGCGAAAATGTCCGCGCGACAACCGGTTCGGACACGATCATCGCCAGCCTGCTCTCCGTCACCCTCATCCGCATCTGCCAGCACGCCATCGCCGATATTGCCGCAGCCCTCTCGACCCCCGGCAGCCTCACCGAGCGTTTCGTGCTGCTCGTCAGCCAGCACAAACGCGATCAATGGGGCGTGGAAGACTATGCGAGGCAACTCGACGTCAACCGCGAACGTCTTGGATTTGCGGTACGCAAAGCGACAGGGCTTTCGCCGCAGGCCTATATTCATCGCGAACTGCTGTCCGAAGCGCGCGATCTTCTTCTGAACTCATCGCTGCAAGTCGCTGAAATCGCATTCCGATTGGGATTTCAGGACCCCGGCTATTTCAATCGCTTCTTCACCCGCAACGAGGGCGCGTCTCCCGGCCGTTTCAGGAGAACGGCAACGCGAATGCAGAACGTTCCGCCGCCATCTTATGCGGCTTGGCCGTGACCTGACGGGCGGCTGAGAATTAGGCCGCGTCCAGTTCCTTGATATTGGCAAGGTCCGCTTCCAGCCTCGCAGCCGCCGCCTTAATGTCAAAGGCGTTCTGCAAGTTCAGCCAATATTCCGGTGTGGTCTTGAAAAATTTAGCCAGGCGCAAGGCGGTGTCGGCGGTGATACCAAGTTTCTCTCCCGCAATCCGTTCTATGCGGGTGCGCGGAATATTGAGGTGCCTTGCAAGAGCGTAAGCCGACATCCCCAGCGGCTCAAGATAGAGTTCCCGCAGGATTTCGCCCGGATGGATCGGAGGCGATTTACTGATTGTCATGCTCGCTGGCCCTCCTTGGCCTATTTTTCATGAGCCTCTCCACGAGAATGCCAGACTAGTGATAGTCGGTTATTTCCACGCTTTCCGGCCCTGCTTCCGTCCAGACGAAGCAGATGCGCCACTGCTTGTTGATCCGGATCGAATATTGGCCCTCACGGTCGCCGGACAGCTTTTCCAAACGGTTACCGGGCGGTGACCGAAGGTCTTCTACCGTGGTCGCCGCATCCAGGATCGTGAGCAGCTGCTGGGCGCGGCGTACCAGATCGGCGGGAAAGCCCTTCTTCACAGATCCGTCGTCAATCGATGCGGTCAGCTTGTTTTTGAAAGAACGGATCATTGCTGGCCTCGTGATGCTGGTATCATAAACAGATACGCACGGAAGTCAACAGAACCGTATCTTAAAGAGATACGCCTATTGCCACCCCGCCACCGTCCGGTGCCGCCCGATCGGCAGCATCATCGGCTTGCCAGAGGTCGGATCTTCGATGACACGGCTTTCGATGCCGAAAACGTGGCGGACATTCTCCTCCGTCAATACTTCCTCCGGCGTGCCGAAGACATGCAGCTTCCCGTCCCTCATGGCGACGAGATGATCGGCATAACGGGCTGCGAGATTGAGGTCGTGCAGCACCATGACGATGGTGGTCTCCCGGGCGTGATTGAGGTCGGTCAGAAGGTCCAGCACCTCGACTTGGTGGCTGATATCGAGGAAGGTGGTCGGTTCATCCAGCAGCAATATGTCTGTCTGCTGGGCGAGCGCCATGGCGATCCAGACGCGTTGCCGCTGGCCGCCGGAAAGCTCGTCCACCGGCCGCTCGGCCAGTTCCACCGTATCGGTGGCGACAAGGGCTGCGGCAACGGCTTCATCGTCCTGTCGCGACCAGCGGGCGAACAGGCCATGATGCGGGTGCCGGCCACGGCTGACGAGATCGGCAACCACAATACCCTCCGGCGCTATCGGCGATTGCGGCAAAAGGCCCATGCGCCGTGCGAGGTCGCGCGAGGCAAGACGATGGATCGATTTTCCATCGAGCAGAACCTGACCGGCGCGCGGCGCAATGAGCCGCGACATGCTGCGCAGCAGGGTGGACTTGCCGCAGGCATTGGCGCCGACGATGACGGTGATCTTCCCGCGCGGAACGGTGAGATCCAGCCCGTCGATGATGAGGTTTTCGCCGTAGCCGGCCGACAGGCCGTTCACGGAAAGGGAGTGGCCGGTCATAACGAGCCTCCGCTGCGGTTGACCCGCACGATAAGGTAAATCAGATAGGGCGCACCGAGCGCGCCGGTAACGACGCCGACCGGGTAACGGCCCCGCAACAGGAACTGACCGCAATAATCCCCAACCAGCACCAGCGCCGCCCCAACCAGCGCCGCAGGAAGGAGCAGCGAGCCGTTGCTGCCGACGATGCGCGCCGCAATCGGCCCGGAGAGGAAAGCGACAAAAGCGATGGGACCCGAGACCGCCGTTGCAAAGGCGATCATGCCCACGGCGGCGATGATGACGATGATGCGCGTTCGCCCCACCCTCACACCAAGCGCTGCTGCGGCGTCGTCACCCAGTCTCAACGCTTCCAGATCGCGCGCACGGCTGAGAAGCAGGCCGCCGAAAAGGATGAGCGCGATGAGGAGCGGCAGCAGTTGCGCGATTTTCGCGCCATTGACGCTGCCGGTCAGCCAGCGCATCGCCTCCTGCAACGTCCATGCCGGCGCAACGGAGAGGATATAGGCGATGAAGCTTTCCAGCATGGCTGAAACGCCGATGCCGACGAGAATCAGCCGGGTTCCGGCCACGCCGTTGCGGAAGGACAGGAGATAGACGAGAAGCGCGACGCCAAGACCGGCCGCGACGGCGAAGACCGAGACCAGCGGCCCGCTCATCTGCAGGACGACGATGGCGAAAACGGCCGCAGCGCTCGCCCCGGAACTGATGCCGATAATATCGGGGCTGGCGAGCGGGTTGCGCAGCATGATCTGGAAGGCGACGCCGCCAAGCCCGAAGCTCAGGCCTGCCAGAATCGAAAGCAGCGCGCGCGGCAGGCGCAACTGCCCGACGGTGAAGGTGACACCGGCAATGTCCTCCCCCAGCAGAACGCGAACGACATCGCCGGGCGGCGTGAAAGATTGCCCGAGCATCAGCGTCGTTGCGAAAGCGGCAATCAGAAGCACCGACAGGGCAGCGATGACAAGGCGACGCCGGCGCTGGCGGGCATGGCGATTGAAGACGAGATTTTCGATGACGGGAGCGTATATGGTCACAATTCACGCACCCTCTGGCGTCTGACAATCCAGATGAAGAAAGGCGCGCCGACAAGGGCGGTGACGATGCCGACATCGAGTTCCGACGGCCGCGCCACGATGCGCCCGACAATATCGGCGGCAAGCAGCAGGCAGGCACCGCCAAGCGCCGAAAACGGCAGCAGCCAGCGATTGTCCACCCCGATGAGCAGGCGGCAGAGATGCGGCACCACCAGCCCGACAAAACCGATCGGCCCGCAAATGGCGGTAGCCGCACCGCAGAGCAGAATGGCACCGAAGGAGGCCACGGCTCGGGCCACCGCAACATTCTCGCCAAGCCCGGCGGCGAGTTCGTCTCCGAGCGCCAGAGAATTCAGCTTGCGCGCCGAAAGCAGGCTGATGATGAAGCCGGCGGCCAGAAAGGGCAGCACGGTCTCGATACGCTCGAAAGTCGCCCCGCCGACGCCGCCGATCTGCCAGGAGCGGATGCCGCCGGCAATATCGCTGCGCGGCAGAACGACGGCGATGACGAGCGAGGAAAAGGCGACAGAGGTGGCAGCACCCGCAAGTGCGAGTTTCAGCGGGGTCGCCCCGCCTCGGCCTAGCGAGCCGACAACATAAACGAAAACCGCCGATACCCCCGCCCCGGCAATTGCGACCATGATGAAGGCCTGAGCCGAGGCGATGCCGAACCAGACGATGCCGATGACGACGGCGAGCGACGCCCCCATGTTCACACCGAGAATGCCGGGATCGGCAAGCGGATTGCGGGTGACACCCTGCATGATGGCCCCGGCCAGCCCGAGTGCGGCCCCGGAAAGCAGGGCAAGCAGCGTGCGCGGCAAGCGTACGGCAACCGCCGCCTCCGCAACCGTCTCGACGCGGCCGCTGAGCCCGCCAACAATATCCGCAAAAGAGACGTCACGCGTGCCGATGGCGACGGACAGCGCACAAAGCAGCGCGAGAAGCGCCAGCACCGCGCCGAGCCAAGCCGTTCGCACGCGGTTGGAGCGGCCGGCGAGCAGCACGGCCGTCGCTTTGCCGGGTCCAGACATCGTCACTGCGATTTCCCGGAGGATTTATCCGCAGCCTTTGCCAGAAGATCGGCATAGTCCTTCAACACCCACGAAATCGACAGCGGCGTGGGATTGGAGGCGGTGCCGAGCGGGTCGCGGCCCAGCATGACGATGGCATCGTTGGCAACGGCCGGCATGCGGGCGAGAAGCGGATCGGCGCGCATGGCGTTCAGCAGCGGCTCACTGCCATAGGTCACGACGATATCGACATCGTCGAAGGCATCCACACGCTCGGCGCTGACGCCGGCGGCGAATTGCCCCGGCTTCGTGGCTTCCACGACGCTTTTCGGCGAGGCAAGTCCAAGATCGGCGAAGAACTTCACCCTGGTGTCATTGGCCGTATAGAAATTGACGACGCTGAGATTGGTGGCATCGAGATGGGTGACGAACATGGCCGACTTACCCTTCAGCTGCGGATGGCCGGCAACGACCTGCGCGATCTCGCCCTCGATGCGTTTGATGAGCGCCTCACCTTCCGCAACCATGCCAAGGCCGGCGCTGTTCAGCCGGATCATCTCGCGCCAGTCCGTCGCCCAGGGAGAAACGGGATAGGCGACGACAGGGGCGATCTGGCTCAGCGTATCGTAGTCGGACTGGCTGAGGCCTGAATAGGCGGCAAGGATGACATCCGGCTGCGTCGCCGCCACGGCCTCGAAATCGATGCCGTCGCCCTCGTCGAACAGCACCGGCTTTGCCGCATTGAGTTCGGTAAGCCGCTTCGCCACCCATGGCAACAGGCCATCGCCGTCATCATCGCCGAAATTGGCCGCCGCAAAACCGACAGGCACGATGCCGAGCGCCAGCGGCACCTCATGGTTCGCCCAGGCGACAGTCGCGACCCGTTGCGGTTTCTTCGCAATCGTGGTCGTGCCGAAAGCATGTTTGATGACGACGGGATAGCCGGTCGTCTCCTCCGCCGAGGCCATATTCGGCGCGATCAGCGACAGGAAAAGCACAAATACCGGCATGAGGCAGCGGAACGGGCGAAGCATTGGCGAGCTCTCAGAAATTCAAAAGTGGACTTGAACTCTCAGCTTCAATTGCCTCCGTCAAGCCCAGGCAAGAAATGCCGTCGCAACAGCGGTGAAATTTCCGGGGTTTTGTACAAAACCGCAAAAAGTTACAATACCGGACAAACTTTCTCAAGTTATTGGGCGCTTCGAGAGTGGGCCGTGAAAGCGGCGATCGGGGCATCAACTTCTGGAACATACCAATGAATATCGAAACCGAAGGCAGACACCGCAAAACCGCGCGACGTCGTTATCAGGATGCGGTGCTGCTTGCCTGCACGGCGCTTGTCGCCACCCTGCCCGGCGCCTTGCTGGCGCAGGAGGCTGCCAACACGAACAGCAGCACGATTCTGGAACGGATCACCATCGAAAGCGGTGACAATGACCAGAAATCCATCGTCGCCACCCGCACGACGAGCGGCAGCAAGATGGCGACCGATATTCTCGACACACCGGCCTCCGTTTCCGTCATCACCGCCAAGGAAATGCAACAGCGCGGCGTGCAGAGCGTGGAAGAAGCGCTGCAATATACCGCCGGTGTGACCACGGATTTTTACGGCTCCGACGACCGATTCGACTATTTCAAGATTCGCGGTTTCGACGCCTATACCTATCGCGACGGGTTGACGCTTGGCCGTCCCTTCGGCGCACTGCGCGAGGAAACCTATGCCTATGAGCGTGTGGAAGTGCTGAAGGGCGGCAATTCCACCACCTTTGGCGTCTCAGATCCCGGCGGCTCGGTGAATTATTCCACAAAGGTGCCGAAACGCACCCGTTTCGGTGAAGCCTATGTCACCGGCGGCTCCTATGGCCGCGCCGAAACCGGCTTCGATTTCGGGGACAACATCACCAGCGACGATACGCTGTCCTATCGCCTGACCGGCAAGCTCAGAAATGCCGATGCGGAATATGATTATTCCCGTGACGACGAGAAATTCTTCATGGGCGGCCTGACATGGCGCCCCACGGACGTCACCAGCCTTACCGTGGTTTACGATCATCTCAACAAGGATGGCGTTCCGGGCGGCGGCGGTCATCCCGTCGGCTCGCATTTCGACCGGAGCCGTTTCTTCGGCGAACCGGACTACAATTATCGCGGCACAAACCGCAATTCGCTGAGCGTGATGTTCGACCACGATTTCGGCTCCGGCCTGACGCTGAGTTCCAACGCCCGCTACAGCAAGGCGAATACCGATTTCGGTTACGCCTATATCTCGTCCACGCCGACCAACGGTTCGACAATCGCCGACCGGTCCTATTTCGGCAACGACACCGAGACTGAGAACTTCCTGATCGACACGCGCCTGCAATACGATACGCGGTTTGACAATGTCGAAAGCCGCAGCCTCGTCGGCGTCTTTTATAACGACTACACCTCTGGCAGCAAAAGCTACTTCGGCGCCGCGCCGAGCATCAACTGGATGAACCCGGTCTATACCGGCGCACCCGCTTCAGTGCCGCTCTATGCCGACTCCCTGACGGACCAGAAGACCAGGGCGATCTATCTCCAGCAGGACTTCACCTTCTTCGACAGGCTGATCGTCAGCGCCGGCCTGCGCAACGACTGGATCGACACCGACCAGACCAACCGCCTGCGCGGCACCTCGGCCAGCGGCGACATCAGCGAACTAACCAAGCGCATCGGCGTGTCCTACAAGGTCACCAACGAGATCGCGCCTTATATCAGCTATGCCGAATCGGTGGTGCCGGCATCCGGTCTGACGGTGGAGCCCGAACGCGGCGAGCAGATCGAACTCGGCGTGAAATACCGGCCTGACGCTTTCCCGGCCCTGTTCACCGCGTCGATCTACGATCTGAAGAAGAACAACATCACCGTCACCAGCCCGATCACCAGCCTGCCCACGACCATCGGCGAGGTGCGCGTGCGCGGTCTCGATCTCGAAGCCAAGGCGGAAGTGACCGACAATCTCAGCCTGACGGCGGCCTATTCTTATCTCGACGCGGAAATCACTGAAAACGGCACCGGCGGCAATGTTGGCAACCGGCCGCAATTCGTGCCCGAGCATCAGGCTTCATTGTGGGTCAACTACACGCTTGCGGGCAACGACCATTTCGGCGACATGACCTTCGGTCTCGGCGGCCGCTATACCGGCGCTTATTATTTCGACAACGCCAACAAGGTCGAAACCGGAAGCAGCGTGACCGTGGATGCGGCGTTCAGCTACAAGATTCAGGAAACCGCCTCGCTGGACGTCAATGTTTCCAACGTCTTCAACGAAAAACGCGTCTCTTATGGCGGGTTCGGCGCTGACTTTTACAATCCCGGCCGGGCGTTTTCCGTGACTTTGCGAAAGACATGGTGAAAATCAATATTAGCAATATTTTTCAATATATTGCATATTTTTCCTAACACACAACGTCATCCTCGGGCTTGTCCCGAGGATCTAACCACGTTTCATCTAGTCTGAAGTTGGCAGATCCTCGGGACGAGCCCGAGGATGACGTGGAGAGAGGCTCGAGGAATGCGCCAAACCGCTGATCATGGGCGGCGCAGGGTCGACCCGCTATCAAAGCAGCCGGTGCAGCCGTCGCCAGGCGGCGGGCGTGTTGCCCACGGACTGGCGGAAAGCCTTGGTCAGATGGGCCTGATCGGAAAAGCCGAGCTGGGCGGCGATATCGGCCACCGTCAGATCGCCTTCCAGCAGAAGTTTCTGGGCAGCATTGATGCGCCGCTCCAATTGCCATTGCAGCGGCGTCTTGCCGGTGGTCTGGCGAAATACGGTGGCGAACCAGCTTTCCGAAAGCCCGACAATATCGGCCATCTCGGCAACCGTCATACGGTCGTCGCCACGCTTTTCGACCTGGGCAAGAAGCTTGTTCAACTGCGCCTGCGTCAGCCTGCCATTGGCCTGCTCCGGCGAAGGGCCGGGAATATCCAGCAGGCCGGCAACGATGCTGCCGACGAGGCTTTCCGCATAGACGGCATGTTTCGAGGGTTCAGCCAGCTCATCGACAAGCAGGCCGGCAAGGGTTTCCACCGAACCGATATCCTGTATCTCGACCGGACGGCGCAGCGCCGTCATCGCCGCCGAACTGCCGACTGAGGGCGACAGGAAACGCAACAGGCGATCCTTGTGAATATGCAGGTTGAGATGCGAGAACCGGTGCGTGGCGCTGCTGCTCGTCCACATCGGCACGCCGGCCGGCACATAAACCGCCCGTGTCATCGGCCGCGAATGGTTGGTGAACTCGCCATTGCGGTTGGACATGCTGATGCGCGAGGAGACATCGTTGAAAAAGATCATGATGCGCGGATCGGCGGCCAGATAATAACCCTTGGCTCCCATCTGACTTTCCGCTTCCCAGAAAGCACTGACCAGCCCGTCGAACTGGCGCCACTTCACCGGCGCAGTGACGCTGATCCCTTCCGTGTGCCAGGTCATGGAATGCCAGAAACTCAATGCGGGTACCGTCCGGTTGTCGGGTCTGGGGTGAGCGTATGGAAAGACGCGCGCACCGCGCCAGTCATCGCGCCTCAGCCCCAATAACATGACTTATCAATTCATGTTAATAGCAAAGATCGTTATAAAGAGAAACATTCGCTGACGCGACGGCTCTGGAACCTCTGAGCGAAACGCCCGTTGAACTCCTGACAGAAACGCAACACGGGAGATTATCAATGGACAGCAAAAAGGAACCGGGCAACTTCGCGGACAAGAAACGCGAAGAGAAGGGCCGTGGCGTCATCGTGGCCGGGCCGGATGCGCACGAAAACGAAAAGAGCGGCAAAGCTCCCTCGGCAAAGGCGGAAAAATCTTCATCGGGCAAACCGGTTGCGGCTTCTGACCGGCGATAACATCCCGGATCGAGCGGTCGCTGATGCGTCCTCGCCAACCCACAGATAGAAAAAACACCTCCCCGATCGCTCAGGGAGGTGCATTATCATTAAACAGTCGGCCTTTTCTTACAGAAGGTCAAAACGGTCGGCGTTCATCACCTTCGTCCAGGCGGCGACGAAATCACGCACGAATTTCTCCCTGCTGTCGTCCTGCGCATAAACTTCCGCATAGGCGCGCAGGATGGAGTTCGAACCGATGACGAGGTCCACGCGGGTCGCCGTGTACTTGGCGGCCCCGGTCTTGCGGTCACGAATCTCATAGAGATTGTTGCCGGTCGGAACCCAGGAATAGGCCATGTCCGTCAGCGTCGTGAAGAAGTCCGTCGTCAGCGCGCCGGGCTTGTCGGTAAACACGCCATGGGCCGTACCGGCATAATTGCCGCCGATGACGCGCAGGCCGCCGATGAGCACTGTCAGTTCCGGCGCGGTCAGGCCGAGGAGCTGGGCGCGGTCCAGAAGCAGTTCTTCGGGGCTGACGACATAGTCCTTCTTGACCCAGTTGCGGAAACCATCCGCCAGCGGTTCCAGCGGCGCAAAGCTGTCGGCATCCGTCTGTTCGGCGGAAGCATCGCCACGGCCTGCCGCGAAAGGCACGGCAATGTCGAAGCCGGCCGCTTTCGCCGCCTGTTCCACACCGTAATTGCCGGCCAGAACGATCACATCCGCAATGCTCGCGCCGGTTTCACGGGCAATCGGTTCCAGAACCGAGAGCACGCGGGAAAGACGGGCGGGCTCGTTGCCTTCCCAGTCCTTCTGCGGTGCGAGGCGGATGCGCGCGCCATTGGCGCCGCCGCGCTTGTCCGAACCGCGGAAGGTGCGGGCGCTGTCCCAGGCAGTCGAGACCAGATCGGCAACGGAAAGGCCAGAAGCCGCGATCTTCGCCTTGACGGCAGCGACATCGTAGCTGGTGGAGCCTGCGGGGATGGGATCCTGCCAGATCAGGTCTTCAGCCGGAACGTCTGGGCCGATGTAACGGGACTTCGGACCCATGTCGCGGTGCGTCAACTTGAACCATGCGCGGGCGAAGACCTCGGAGAAATGGTCCTGATCGTCCTTGAACTTCAGCGAAATCTCGCGGTAGATCGGGTCGACCTTCAGGGCCATGTCGGCATCGGTCATCATCGGGATGGTGCGGATCGAGGCATCCTCGACGTCGACAGGCTTGTCTTCCTCGGCGATGGTGATCGGCGCCCATTGCGATGCACCCGCGGGGCTATGCGTCAAAGTCCACTCATGCTTGAACAGCATTTTGAAGAAGCCGTTGTCCCACTTGGTCGGCTCGCTCGTCCATGCGCCTTCGATGCCGGATACTACCGTGTCGCGACCGATGCCGCGGCCCTTGGTGTTGATCCAGCCAAGACCCTGATATTCCGGGCCTGCGGCTTCCGGATCGGGGCTGAGATTGGCGGCGCTGCCATTGCCGTGCGACTTGCCGATAGTGTGGCCGCCGGCGGTCAGCGCCACAGTCTCCTCGTCATCCATGCCCATGCGGGCAAAGGTTTCGCGCATCTGCGCCGCCGTCGCCAGCGGATCGGACTTGCCGTTCACGCCTTCCGGGTTGACGTAGATGAGGCCCATCTGCACGGCGGCAAGCGGGTTTTCCAGCGTCGCGGGCTTGGTCACGTCGCCGTAACGGCCGTCGCTCGGCGCCAGCCATTCCTTTTCGTCACCCCAATAGGTGTCCTTTTCCGGAGCCCAGATGTCTTCGCGGCCGAAAGCGAAGCCGAAGGTCTTCAGACCGGCGACGTCATAGGCGATGGTGCCGGCGAGCGCGATAAGGTCTGCCCAGGAAATCTTGTTGCCGTATTTCTTCTTGATCGGCCACAGCAGGCGGCGGCCCTTGTCGGTGTTCACGTTGTCCGGCCAGGAATTGAGCGGCGCAAAACGCTGGTTGCCGGTGTTGGCGCCGCCGCGACCGTCAGTCACACGGTAAGAACCCGCCGCATGCCAGGTAACGCGCGCCATCATGCCCACATAGCTGCCCCAATCGGCCGGCCACCATTCCTGGCTGTCGGTCATCAGGGCGCGCAGATCGGCCTTCAACGCCTCGACATCGAGCGTCTTCAGGGCTTCGCGATAGTTGAAGGAGGTGCCGAGCGGATTGGTCTTGGTGTCGTGCTGGTGCAGGATGTCGAGGTTCAGCGCATTCGGCCACCATTCGGTCACCGATTTACCCGAGGCCGTGTTGCCTCCATGCATGACAGGACACTTGCCAGCCGGTTTTGAAGTTGCGTCCATTTCGCCCTCCGATGGGTTTAGCAATTAAACGAAATAATCAATTCGACATGTGCAGCGTGAGAACCAGAGCCAGCGGCAGGTCATGGGAAAACCGTGCAGCGACGCTGGTAACCTCTCACAGCTACAGCTTCTTTCTGTCATGAAGATGACTAACAGCCGGGTTCCATAATTTCCAATTGTATATTCTAAAGGCTGCGATATGCTGAGCTTATGATTGCGCTCTCCATGAAACATCTCCGTTATTTCGACGCTCTGGCCAAGATCGGCCATTTCGGTCGGGCGGCGGAGGCATGCGCCATTTCCCAGCCGGCGCTGTCGCTGCAGATCCGGGAGCTGGAGGAACTGATCGGCGCGCCGCTCGTCGAACGCAGCAGCCGCCAGATCCGGCTGACCGCGCTTGGCGAGGAATTCGCCGAACGCACCCGCTCGATATTGCGTTCGGTGGATGAATTGCAGGATCTGGCGCGGGCGCGGCATGGGCCGCTCAGCGGCCGCCTGCGCATCGGCGTCATTCCCACCGTCGCACCCTATCTTTTACCACAGATTATCAAGACACTCACGCGGCATTATCCCGGACTGGAGGCCCGCCCGCGCGAAGCGGTGACGCAGAAACTCATCGAGGACCTTCTGGAAGCCCGGCTGGACATGGCGATCGTCGCCCTGCCCGTCTCGGAGCCGGCGCTGGAGGAGGTTCCGCTGTTTTCGGAAGAATTCATTCTGGTGCGGCCGATGGAGGATGCGGGCATGCCGGTGCCGAGCGCCGACAAGCTGGGCGAAATGCGCCTGCTGCTGCTTGAAGAAGGCCATTGTTTCCGCAACCAGGCGCTTTCCTTCTGCAGCACGACCAATGCGCCGCCGCGCGTGCTGATGGAAGGCTCCTCGCTCTCCACCCTCGTGCAGATGGTCGGTGCCGGCATCGGCGTCACGCTCATTCCGCAGATGGCCGTCGATATGGAGACACGGCAATCCACGGTCTCGGTGTTCCGGCTGGCGGAACCACGCCCGTCGCGCACAATCGGCATGGTGTGGCGCAAGAGCAATCCGCTCTCCGCGCAATTCAGCCATATCGCCGAAATCGTCCGCGAATGCGGTCTCCAGAAACTTGGCATCGCGTCATAGGGACTTAGGTCGGATGATCGCGCGCGCCGCAACGCGCGCGATCCACAAATCTCGCGGCTGCCCCTATCGCGCCGCGGCCTTGGCGTGTCTGTCGGTCCATTCGGGTGGCGCACCGAACTTGTCGGCCACCATGCCCCGCAGGCCGCGCGACCGGCCATAGGCATCGCATTCGACATATTTCGGTTTTCCACCCAGGGCGGACAGGATTCGATGGCCGGAGGGGATAGAGAGGTTCAGCCCGTCGGAGACCTTGCCTGTCACCAGAATGCGCGAGAAGTAGTTGGAGAAATCGGCGGCAAGCTCGTAGGCATCCCCGATTTCCGAGACGCGGGCGTTGCCCGTGATGGAATTCGCTCCCTTGGACCAGACGGCTGCGGCGCGCTGCACGCCGGTGCTGTCCACCGCCTCCGCCTCGACGGCGAGGCCGCCAAGCCCGAATGGAAGACGCGGCACGCTGACCGGCAGGACGAAGTTGCTGCCGAGCGTCACGGCCGTCGATACCCCGGCCATGGTCTTGTCGGTCGGCACCAGATCGGTGATGACCGTGCGCACCGTCATGTCCGCCGGCTGGCCCAGCGCGGCAATCCGGTATTTATCGCTGAGCGCCACGCAGATGGCCCGATCCAGTGCATTCGAGACAAGGACACGGTCCTTTTCCGATGTGACCCGCGACGAGGCCGCGAAGGAAAAGGTGGTCGGCACGATGGCGACGGTCTTGACCCCGGCCAGTCCGTTGGCGTCCACGAAGGTGCGCGATTTGGTGAACTTGCCCTTGACCGGGCTGAGTTGCGCATAGGAGGTCAGCGTACCGCCTTCCTTGAGCGGCACGGACGTGCAGCCGGACATGATGATGGCAAAGGGCAAGGTGGCGAAGGCGACGCCGCGACGGCGGGAAGCCCTGTCGCCGGAAGCCCGGGCAAACAGACTGCACTGTTGTTTCACTGCACGTACTCCAGTTGGCATGGTTGATCCTGTGCCCCACACGGTACGACAGTGAAAATTGCGGCAACATTACAATTGCCCGCCCCTGAAAGCGCGCGCAACGCGGGATCAGAAACGTAACCGGAAGGTGCTTCCAAAGGCGCTGCTGTCCAGAAAGATTCGCCCGTTATGGTTGGCGACGATCTGCTTGACGAGGCTGAGGCCAAGGCCTGCCCCGGTGCTGCGCGGCGTAACGCGATAAAAGGGCTCGAAAATCCGTTCCCGCTGATCTTCGGCTATCCCCTGTCCCTCATCGGAAACCGCGATCTCGCCACTGGCGAGAATCGAGACGTGGATCATCCCCCTGTTTCCGCCATGGTCGATGGCGTTGCGCACGATGTTGCTGATGGCGCGCGGCAGGGTGAACGGGTTGCCCAGTATTTCATATCGTGCGACCTGCGTTTCGAAGGAGATATCGTAGCCCGCCGCAAGCGCGAGCGGGGCGAGATCGGCAACGACAGTGCGCGCCGTCTCGACGAGGTCCAGCGTTTCGCGCCGGTCGTTCACCTGATCGTTTCTTTCGAAGGCGAGAAGCTGTTCGGTGGTCTCCCCAAGCCGCGCGACATCCTCCATCAGGCGCTGCTGCTCCGGCCCCGGCAAGCCCTCTATCCGGGTCTGCATGATAGCAATCGGCGTTCTCAGCTCATGCGCCGCATCGATGAGAAAACGCTGCCGCGCCCGAAACTGCTCTTCGAGCCGTTCGAGGATGCCGTTGAAGGCAAGGATCAGGGGCACCACCTCCCGCGGCACATCCTCGACCGGAAGCTTCGAGCCCGGCCGGCGCGGGTCGATCTCGGGAGCCTTTTTGACGACGGAACTGAGGCCGGCAAGCGCCTCGCGCACGATGCGGGGAACCGAGAAGAACACGGCGGGCAAGATGACAGCCAAGAGTGGAACGTAAATCTTGTAGGTTCCGGCAAGGAGCGTCAAAAACTGCCCCCTCATATGCGTGGTTCCGCCGAACATGACCCTGACGGAACCCCACTTCGTCTCCATGCTTTCAACCAGGGCGACCTCGGAGATGCCCTTTCCTCCGCGAATATCGGCATCCGTCAGCAAATGCAGATACGGCGACAATTCCTCATAAACGGCGGGCACGGCGCCATAGCTCGCCACCCGCCCCTCCAGCGTGGAAGCCACGAACCAGAGCGTTGAGTTCTCCGCCTTCAGGGCCTGCAATGCCGGGCCATCGGTAACGACCAATCCTTTTTGCGGATCGAGCGAAAGCGACTCATCGAGTGTCGCCGACAGGTCGTCCCAGAGCGCAATATTGGGCGAAAGCATCGTCATGCCGTAAAAGCAGAGGCCGATGATGACCACGGCAATCATGGCGGAGACGACGACGCTGAGCTGCCAGCTCAGTTTCCACCACAAGGACGAGTTGGAGGTGCCCTGCGCTTTCATGCCTCTTCCTTCAACAGATAACCGATGCCGCGAATATTGTGGACGCCAACGCCTGCGGAGGCATCGAGCAGGCGTTTTCGCAGCCGCGATATATGCGCGTCGAGCGCATTGGACTGGATCTCTTCCTCATAATTGTAGACGGCCGCCTCAAGCGTGGAACGCAGCACGGATTTGCCCTTGCGTTTCGCCAGCGCAACGAGAACCGCAAGCTCGCGCCTTGGCAGATCGAAGGGAACGGAATTGATCGTGACGCTGAGATGAAGCGGATCGATGACGATGCGGCCGGCTGTGATCTCGGCGGGTGCAAGGTTTGCCGGCCTTCTCAGAACCGCACGCACCCGCGCCAGCAGCTCACCGACGAGAAACGGCTTGCCGAGATAGTCGTCGGCGCCGCCATCCAATCCGGCGATGCGATCTTCCGGTTCGTTCAATGCCGTCAACAGAATGATCGGCGTGTCGATGCCAGCGTGACGCAGCTGCGGAATGAAGGCAAGTCCCTCCCCGTCCGGCAGGCGGCGATCAAGCAGGATGGCGTCATAGACGTGCTGGCGCGTCAACTCCATCGCATCGCCGAGCCACATCGTATGGTCGATGACGATACCCTGCCTGCCGAGCGTCGCCGTCAGCGCATCCGCCATTGCCTTTTCATCTTCGATCAACAGAAGTCTCATGCGTCACCGTCCCTTCGCATTCCCTTGTCTGCCAGAAAGGTTGCGGCAGTATTGCGGCAAAGAAGACGCCGGAGCATTTCCAACCCGCCGCATAACGGTTTCCCCTCCGAAAAAGGCATGAAATCAGGGCTATGGAGCATAAGCCCCTGCTGTTTAAGCAGCTGCGTTCGCAAGGGTAATGCTGCTGCAATTATGGACGCCTATCCAGATGCCATACGCCTCAAGAGAGGCAATGCGACCGCCCGAGCTGCGGTCCCGGTATGGAAAGGATTTCAGCATGTGGGTGAAGAGAACCATCAAGGCGGGGATAGCGCTTGCAGGTTGCGTTCTCGTTGTCACCGCTCTCGATCCGGCGCGCGGCAGCGTCGATGCGAATGAGCGTGTCAAAGGCATCGTGAACGGGCTCGTCGAGACTGCCGCGATGAGCCCGGCAGGCACTCCGTTCGAACTGACGGCCACCGAAACGGCAAAGATCGGCACGCGCCCGATGGTGGAGCGGCTTGGCATCAGCGGCGAGCTTCAGCCGATCACCCGCGTGGTGATCCGCGCCCGTGAAGCCGGCAAGATCGTCGAGATGAATGTCCGCGACGGAGACACGGTGCAGGCGGGCAAGCCGCTCGTGCGTTTCGAAACCGATGAGCTGCAATCGACGCTTTTGCTGCGGCAGAGCGACCGGGACGCGGCCGAGGCCGAGCTGATGCTGGCAATGCAGGCCCTGACGAGAACCGAACAGCTTGCCCTGAAAAACATCGCTTCGGCTGAACAGCTCGACAAGGCGAAAAGCGATGTCGCGGTGAAGACGGCTAGGCTCCAGAGCCTTTCGGCGCAGACGGATATTGCCCGTCTCGCCCTTCGCAATGCCGAAATCCGCGCGCCCTTCGGCGGCACCGTCACCCGGCGGCTGGCCGAAGCGGGATCGCGTGTCGGCGCGGATGGCGAGCTTCTCACGCTGGTCGATACCAGCGTGCTGGAGGCGAAGGTTCTTGTCGCCACGCGCGATGTTCCGCGCGTCGCCCTCGGCCAGACGGCGGAACTGGAGATTGACGGCCTTGGCGGCCAGATCGTCAAAGGCACGGTCGACCGCATCAGCCCGGTTGCCGAAGACGGCACCCGCTTCGTCGCCGTCTATCTGCGCCTTGCCAATCGTGACGGTCAGCTGTGGGGCGGAATGTTCGCCAGCGGATCGATCCTGCTGCGCGAGAAAAACGATGCGCTCGTCGTTCCCGCCATCGCGCTGCGCAAGGATGAGACCGGTTACCATGTGCTCAAGGTGCAGGACGGCCATCTTCGCCGCCAGACGGTCACGGTGGGAGCGCGCTGGAACGGCGGCAACCTGATCGAGATTGCCGCCGGGCTGAAGGATGGCGAGACCATCCTGACCGCGCCGCTTCCGCAATTGCGGCCCGATATGGCCGTCACCGTCGACAAGGCAGGCTGAAATGTTTTTGACCCGCATATCCGTTACCCATCCCGTTTTCGCCACCATGATGATGGTCGCGCTTCTGGTCATGGGTGCCTTCTCCCTGCAACGGCTTGGCCTGGACCAATATCCCAATGTCGACGTTCCCGTGGTGGTGGTCGTCACCTCTTATCCCGGTGCGACGCCGGAGACGGTGGAAACCGAGGTGACACGCCCGGTCGAGGATGCGCTGAACGCCATTGGGGGTCTCGATGAGGTCACCTCCACCTCCTATGAGGGGCGCTCCGTCGTCGTCGCGAAATTCAAGCTCGAGGTGCACAGTTCAGCCGCCGCGCAGGAGGTGCGCGACAAGATCGCCGCCATCGAGGCGAATTTTCCGGAAGACGCCAAAAAGCCCGTCATATCGAGGTTCGACCCCGCCGCCGAGCCGGTCCTGTCGGTGGCGATCAGTTCGCCATCGCTCGATGTGCCCGCCCTCACCAGCCTTGCCGACCAGAAGGTGGTGCGGCAGTTGACGACCGTTGCCGGCGTCGGCCAGGCAACGCTGGTCGGCGCGCGCAAACGGCAGATCGATGTGACAATCGACGAGACGCGCATGCGCGCCCTCGGGATCGGCATCAACGATGTGGTGAATGCGCTGCGCACCGGCAACAGCAACAGCCCGGCCGGAAGCGTCGTCGATCCCGTCTCCGAACGCACGATCCAGGTGCAGGGGCGTATCGAGGAACCGCAGGCGCTGCTGGATATGGTCGTGGCAAGGCGCGGCGGCGCGGCCATTGCGCTTCGCGATGTCGCCACGCTTTCCGAAGGAGCGGCCGATGCCGAAAACCGCGCCCTTTATAATGGCCAGACGGCGCTGGCGATCGACATCGTCAAGGTTCAGGACGCCAATACGGTTCAGGTCGCGACGGATGTGAGGAAGCGCCTCGATGCGCTCAATGCCGAGCTTGCCCCGCAGAACGTGCAATTGCGCATCGTTACGGATTCGTCGATACCGATCCGCGAATCCGTCAACCAGGTACAGACGACACTGATCGAAGGTGCGGCACTCGCCGTCGCCATCGTCTTCCTGTTTCTAAATTCCTGGCGCAGCACGGTGATTACCGGGCTGACATTGCCGATAGCAATCATCGGCACGCTCGCGGTGATCCATTTCCTCGGCTTCACGCTGAATACGCTCAGCCTGCTGGCGCTGACGCTTTCCATCGGCATTCTGGTGGATGACGCCATCGTGGTGCGCGAAAACATCACCCGCCATCTTCACATGGGTAAATCGCATCTGCGCGCGGCACTCGACGGCACCAATGAAATCGGGCTTGCGGTAATCGCAACAACGGCGACAATCGTGGCAGTCTTCCTGCCGGTCGCCTTCATGGACGGCATTGTCGGCCGGTTTTTCTATGAATTCGGCGTCACCGTTTCGGCCGCCGTCCTGATCTCGCTCTTCGTCGCCTTCACGCTCGACCCGATGCTGTCGAGCGTCTGGTACGATCCGGACGCCCAGCCCGATGCGAAGCGCGGGCCGGTAGGCCACCTGATCGCCCGTTTCGACCGCGGCTTCGAATGCATGGCCGGGCAATATCGCCGTGCCATCGGCTGGACCCTGCGGCACCGGCTCGTCACCCTGCTTGTCACGTCGGGCATCTTTATCGGCAGCCTGTTCATGGTGCCGCTGGTCGGCACGGAATTCGTTCCGAATGCCGATGAGGGCCGCTTCCAGGTCAATATTACCGCGCCGGTCGGCTCCTCGCTGGACTATACGACAACGAAAGTGCGGCAGGTCGAGAAGGCGCTGAAGGAATTTCCGGAAGTCGAGACGCTTTATTCCACCGTCAATACCGGCGGCGCCGCCGGCAAGCATCGCGCCGCCATATTGGTGGGGCTGGTGCCGCTCGATATGCGGAGCCGAACCCCGCTCTCCCTTGCCGAACCGGTTCGCAAACGCCTGTCAGCCATACCCGGCATAGAGGTCACGATCCTGCAGAATGGCCTTGGCGGCGGCGAAAGCCCGGTGCAGCTCAGCATTCTCGGCGACGACCGGGCGGTCCTCGAAAAAATCGCCACCGGTCTGGTCGAAGACATGAGAAAAATCCCCGGCCTCGTGGATGTGACCTCCAGCGCCAAAGATGTGACCTCCATTCTTTCGGTCCGCCTGAAGCCTGCGGCGGCGAGCGATCTCGGCATTGCCCGCTCCGATCTTGCCGCAGCGCTTTCCCCCCTCATCGGCGGCGAGGATGTGTCGAAATGGACGGATGCGGACGGCAACAGCTACGATATCGTCATCCGCCTGCCCGTCGAGCGGCGGTCCGACGCCGCAAGCCTCGGTGAATTGATGATCGCGACCGGCCGCACGGCCGCGAACGGCGCGCCGTTGATGGTGCGTCTCGCTCAGGTCGCCGATATCGGCATCATGCCGGCCCCCGCCGAAATCCGCCGTATCGACAATCGCCGCGAGATACTGGTTTCGGCCAATATCGCCGGCCGCACGCTTGGCGAGGTGACGGAGATGTTGCAGGGCCTGACCGCCGGCCATGACCTGCCGAACGGCTATCGCATCCGCTTCGGCGGTGACGCCGAAACCATGCAGGAGACCATCGGCCACATGGTCACGGCGCTTACCATGGCCGTCATCTTCATCTACATCGTGCTCGCCTCGCAATTCGGCAGTTTCATGCAACCGCTCGCCATCATGGCGTCCCTGCCGCTTTCGCTTGTCGGCGTCCTCATCGGGCTGATGGTGGCCGGCAGCACGATCAACATGTTCTCGCTGATCGGCTTCATCATGCTGATGGGCCTCGTGACCAAAAACGGCATCCTGCTGGTCGATTTCGCCAATCGCGAACGGCGGCGTGGGCTTTCGCTGAACGAGGCGCTGGAAAATGCCGGCGTCATCCGCTTCCGCCCGATCATCATGACGACGCTTGCGATGATCTTCGGCATGATCCCGCTCGGTCTGGCCGTCGGCGGAGGCGGCGCGCAGCGTGCGCCGATGGCCCATGCGGTGGTTGGCGGTCTCATCAGTTCCACGCTGCTGACCCTGATCGTGGTGCCGACCATCCTGTCCTATATAGACAGCGTCGTCAGGCGTTTTGCCCGCCTGTTACCGAAAGCGCCGGACGAGGCGGCGGAAACGGCCATGCAGGACCGACCGGCGGCCTCGGCCTAGAGCATTTCCCGTGACGAAGGGTTCCACAGTACACGACGCAACGGTTTCCTGTGCCGTTGCACGCCCACCTCCGTCATGCCGGCCTTGTGTGGACGTAT